>JAZSRX010000072.1:0-10962 GCA_045538685.1 Eubacteriales bacterium
CTATTCTACCAAAATCGAAAATGCCCGATAATAAAAATAACAATCCATATACCCAAACTGTGATTTTACCTAAGAACGGCATACTGATTTTACGTGATAAAGTAACATACAGTATTATCCCTGCTAAAACAAAAAAATAAACTATTAATCCATATATAGAATTCCGAAAGTCAGTAAGATCGGGATGTATTGAGTAAATAAATATTCCAAATCCAACAATTAAAATAACCAAGCAATTAATTACAAAAGATATATTTTCATTTTTTGTCGTCTTTATTGCCATACTTGTCAACATCCTCCTCGCCATTTTTTTATTTATAGGTGAATATATTTTAGCATAAAATTTGACTAAAATCAAGGAATTTTAAAAGATCGATAATTGAACGATACCCCATAAATTAAACGAAAAGGGGTATAAAATGAACGATTTATATCTTACGGCTAAAAACAAAAAATGCTTGCAAGGATGAAAACTATCCCGGCAAACCCTATAAATTTAATGAAATCCTGCTTTGCAGGATGAAATCCGAGTGAACTCGGATGAAATCTTCGGTATGCCACCTCAGATGAAATCAAATCCGCCTCCCTTAACCTTGCGAAGCAAGATTTCACCCCGCGTAAGTGGGATTTCATCCACGAAGTGGATTTATTCCGACGAAGGCGGATTTGGTTAAAAAAGACTGTAATTTTGTATCAAAATTACAGTCTTTTTTTGGTGCGGGTAACAGGAGTCGAACCTGCACGTGAAAACACCAGATCCTAAGTCTGGCGCGTCTGCCAATTCCGCCATACCCGCATAACCTTCACTATTTTATCACAGAGAAGGGGAAAAGTCAACAATAAAAATAATTATTAAAAAAGTTTGATAAAACTATTGATTTTTCTAAAAGATTATGTTATAATACTTCAGGAAAAATGTGATTGTATGTAAAGTGAGCCCTGACGGACCCTCTCAGCCGCAGATTAAGCAGAGCATAGATCGCGTAAAATTTAAAGGAGAAACAAAATGGCTAATATTAAGTCCGCTAAGAAGCGTATTCTTGTAAACCGTACTAAGGCACTCCAGAACCAGATGGTTAAGAGCCAGCTCAAGACCGTTATCAAGAAGTTCAACGCTGCAGTTGAGGCAGGCGATAAGACCGCTGCTTCCGAGCTTTACAGACTTGCTGTTAAGAAGGTTGA
Organism: Eubacteriales bacterium; assembly: GCA_045538685.1. Classification (GTDB taxonomy): domain Bacteria; phylum Bacillota; class Clostridia; order Oscillospirales; family CAG-272; genus UBA1740. Next base: position 1,183 of record JAZSRX010000072.1, read on the forward strand.
CCAGGCAGTTGCTCACGGTATCCTTCACAAGAACAACGCGGCTCACAAGAAGTCCGAGTTCACCAAGAAGTTCAATGCAATGGCGTAAGCCAACATATAATTAAGTCCGCCTTAACCCAGCGGACTTTTTTATTTTTTTAGGGGTTTTGTGACCTAGTCACCCTGCGATAAATAAACTCTTGACTAATTATTTTTCTTATGATAAAATAATAATAGAAATAAATGGATCTCCTGAAAGGAGGATAATATGAGTAACAATCGCAATTATGAGCATTTAAGCCGTGAAATGTCCGAGCGAATCAGATATGACAGAGAGCACGGCACAGGGCCGAATTTTGCCGCCGACGGCAGTAAGGCACAAAGACGTGATATGTCTTCTGACAGAGAATCTGCTTGGCGTCCCGCATATCTTCGTGACGTGGACAAGATTCTTCACAGCCCCTATTACAACAGATACACCGACAAAACACAGGTGTTCTCCTTCTATAAGAATGACGATATTACAAGACGTGCTTTGCACGTTCAGCTTGTTTCACGTACTGCCCGTACCCTCGGTGCTGCACTGGGACTTAACCTTGATCTTATTGAGGCAATCTCATTGGGACACGATATCGGCCACACTCCCTTTGGCCACGCAGGCGAAAGATTTATAAGCGAGGTTTATAAGGCAGAAACAGGCCGCTATTTCAACCACAATGTTCACTCTGTTCGTGTGCTTGACGGCATCTTCGACCACAACATCACACTTGATACTCTCGACGGAATTATCACCCATAACGGTGAGTTCGAGATGGACGAGTATCGCCCGGTATTCTTAGAGGGATTTAAGGCATTTGACGAAATGGTTGAAAGTTGCTATGTTGACCAGGCAAATATCATCAAAATAATTCCTTCAACCCTTGAGGGATGTGTTGTTCGTGTATCGGATATTATCGCATATCTTGGAAAGGACCGTCAGGATGCAGTTCGTGCAGGGCTTATTGACTCATCTAACGATATCGGTGATGCCGGAATCGGAAACATCAACTCCGACATTATGAACAACCTTATGGTTAATATTATTGAGAACAGCTACGGCAAGCCCTATATCAAGCTTGACGATGATCATTATCAGTCGATGCGTGCCGCAAAGCGTGATAATTATGAACAGATATATAAAAAGGATCACGTATCAAGGGTTCTTGACGAAACCGTAAGACCTATGATGCACAAGATGTATTATCAGCTTCTCGGCGACCTTAAAGCAGGAAAGAAGTCCTCGCCTATTTATAAGCATCACGTTGATTTTGTTCTTGCAAATCACTATGCACACAGCAAACCCTATATGGAAACCGAGCCCAATCAGATCGTGGTTGATTATATCGCATCTATGACAGACGACTATTGCACCGAGCTTTATAAGTTCCTCTTCCCGAATAGCAACGTTGATATTAAATATTACGGCTACTTTGAAGAGCTTGAAGCCCCTAAATAATAATTTTAAATCCGCTTAGCAATTATTCTTATTAGGCGGATTTTAAAAAAAGGGAGAATGATTGTATGAAAAAAATAATGGTAATTCTTTTGCTGTTTGTATTCGCCTTTGCTTTATTCGGATGTAAAGATAATTCAGATAAAGAGGGGTATTACAAGGTAACTGTTACAGGTTCTAAAAGTGAATTGATGGAACCGCTGAAGTCCGAATATAAAGCAGGGGATGTAGTGAAAATTAAAGCATATCCCGTTACAGACATATCACTGCATGTATATGTTAACGGAGAACAAATTCCTATGTCTCACTATGACTCTGATTATTGGGGATTTGAGTTCGTAATGCCCGAGGAAGACGTTACTGTTCATTTAACCTTTGATCAGTTTTACGGCAAAGAAGAGTACAGTCTTAGCGATTTATACGTATCGATGATGTATCTTGAGAGATATGGAGACGATATTGATAAGATTTGTATAAGAAGCTTTAAATGTGATGAAAAATACAGCATTGTAGAAAACCGATATTCTTCAAAGAGCGAGGATATCGAAAATTATAAGGCAATGTTTAATCAACAGGTTATCAAGGTGGATGACGATGCTGCGGGAGATTCATCATATTGCAGATCTTATTCATTCTTCTACGGTGATTCCGAGTTTTCGGAATTGTATTTCTATGACCAAATTTATCATTGGAATGATTTTTCAACCTTCCAACTGTTCAGATTTAAGGATCCTAATTATGTTTTACCGACAATCGAAAATCCCGATTTAATTACTTACTCTTTCAGATATGACGGTCTTAGCAGCGATGTTAAGAGTTATGATGACGAAACATTTTCTGAAAGATTTTTCCAAATTGATTCCGTAGAATTTGTTCCTTATGAGGGTGATGAAATCAATAGCGAGCCTACATATTATATAGACAGCAGATACGGTATAATAAATCTGTTGACACCGACCGTTTTTGAACTCAACGGAGTATATTATGAAATCGTTGGAGATAATACATACTGGGCGTGGAATTATTTAGGACTTGGAAAATAAAAAAGCAATTCACTTGAATTTTATAAAAATATAAAAAATGCACCCCTTACGGAGTGCATTTTTGCTTTTTTGAATTATTATTAGTTAGAAATGTAGGGAAGAAGTGCCATCTGGAACAGCCTTCCCCAAGATAGGGGAAGGTGGCTTGCGAAGCAAGACGGATGAGGATGAAAAAAAGCTCGCTTATAAAGAAAAATGCATTTCTTATGGAGTGCATTTTTATACATTAGTAGTTATTAGTTAGAAATGTAGGGAAGAAGTGCCATCTGGCGAGCTCTCTTGATAGCTACGGTGAGCTGTCTCTGGTGGAGAGCACAGTTGCCGGATACACGTCTGGGGAGAATCTTAGCTCTCTCAGAGGTGAACTTTCTAAGCTTAGCGATATCCTTGTAATCGATCTCGGTAATCTTATCCTGGCAGAAGATGCAAACCTTCTTTCTTCTATGACCCTGACGGTATGCAGGACGATTGTTTTCCATGAGTTTTATCACCTTTCCGACTCACGATTTCTATATTGCACCTACCGCAGTGAGCCAAGCGGCAGGCGGACGATTTGCCTTATTAGAAGGGAAGACTCTCGTCACCGGGAATTTCTTCGAAATCAGCACTTCCTGTGCTGTTAAAAGAGGGATTGCCGTATGCAGAGGGAGTATAGCTCTGTCCCTGTGCTCTCTCTCCGTTGTTGGAGGATGCGGCGGGTGCTCCGAAGCTAACCTCGTCGGCTACAACCTCGGTAACATACCTCTTCTGGCCGTTTTGGTCTGTCCAGTTTCTTGTCTGAATAGAACCGCATACTACGATGCTGGAACCCTTCTTGAAGTAACGGGAAACGAATTCTGCCTGCTGACGCCAAGAAACAATGTTAATGAAGTCAACCGACTGCTGACCCTGGTCGGCTTTGGAGTAACGGCGGTTTACACCGATAGAGAAGCTGCAAACAGAAATACCGCTTGTAGTCTGCTTAAGCTCGGGATCTGCCGTCATGTGGCCCATAAGAATGACCTTGTTTAAATCTGCCATAGTTATATGACCATCCTTTCAATAAATAGTTTGCAGGTTAACTGCGAAAAATCAAAAATTATGCTTCAGCTACTTCTTCAGCTTCAGCGGGAGCTTCGGTCGCCTCAACAACTTCCTCGGCAGGAGCTGCCTTCTCGATCTTGGTGGTGGTCATGTAACGAAGAACACCTTCGGTGATGCCAAGCACACGCTCAAGCTCAAGAGGGAAGCTGGGTTCGCTCTTATAGGAAACAAGCACGTAATATCCTTCGGTTACATAGTTGATAGGATATGCGAATCTACGCTTGCCCCACTCGTTAACGTCAACGTCAGAACCGTTCTCGTTAATGAGAGTTACGAACTTCTCGATAACAGCTTTTGCATCCTCTTCAACAAGGTTGCCGCTTACTGCAAAGAGAGTCTCGTAAGAACAAATCTTCTTTTCCATCTGAATTTTACCTCCTTTTGGTCTTTTGGCCGTCTTACGACAGCAAGGGGTTGGACACACTTGCCCAAACTACCTGAGTATTATATCATACCGAATTTGGTTTGTCAATACCAAAATAAAATAATTTTATATATATGTTGATTTTTTTATTTCTTTATTGTATAATATTGTAGAATAAGTGGCAAGGAGGAGAAAGCGGTGACAGTTACAGAAAAAGCATATGCTAAGATAAATCTGTATCTTGATGTTTTGGGACGTCGTGACGACGGCTTTCACGATATACTGAGTGTAATGCATTCTGTTAACCTTTCCGATGCGGTTACGGTTTCTTATGAAAGCTCTGACACAACTGAAATAACCGTTACTTCAAGTTCTCCCGAAGTTCCTACCGATAAAAGTAATATTGTTTATCGCGTGGCCGAAAAATATCTTGCTGCTTATGAACTTTATGGAAAAATTCACATTCATATTGAAAAGAAAATTCCGATTGGAGCAGGACTTGGCGGTGGTTCGTCTGACGGGGCAGCAACCCTTCGTGCACTGTATAGGATTTTCGGCAAGGGAAATCTTCCTGAACTTCTTGAAATATCTTGCTCGGTAGGCAGTGATTTGCCATTTTGCCTGCTTGGCGGTATGTTTCTTTGCGGTGGAAGAGGAGAGAAGCTTAAAAAGCTTAGCTTTACCCCGAATTTTAATTTTGTAATTGCTATCGGCAAAGAAAGGATATCCACTCCCACAGCTTACTCCCGCCTTGACAAATTGAACAATAATTATGTTAATTATCAGGGCACTCCCGAAAGCCAAATGTATAAAAAAATGATATGTGATATGGCAAATAACAGCGATGTTTCGTTGCCGAATTATAATGCTTTTGAACAGGTAACAGATATTGATGATGTTTTAAAAATCAAAGAAACAATGACAAAAAACGGGGCAGAAACGGTTTTGATGAGTGGAAGCGGCCCTTCTGTATTTTGTTATTGCAAGGATAGTCGTGAGTCCGAACAAATTCGCTCAGCACTTGAAAGATGCGGTTTTGAAAGCTTTGCCACAAACTCTGTATACCCGGAGGAATTTATATGATATACGATCTTTTAGCTCCTTTTTATGATGCAATAAATGCGGATATAGATTATAAAAAATGGGCAGATTTTATAGAGAAAATCCTGAAAAAAGAGTGCAAAACCCGTCCCGAGCTTGTCCTCGACCTGGGTTGCGGAACAGGCAAAATGACTCTTGAGCTTGCAAGACGCGGATACGATATGACGGGAATTGATTACTCGCCCGAAATGCTTGATATTGCACGTTCCGGGGCAGAAGAAGAGGGGCATAACATTCTTTGGCTTTGCCAGGATATGCGTGAGTTTGAGCTTTACGGTACGGTTGATGCGGCGGTATGTTGCCTTGACTGTATTAATCATCTTGAAGATGTCTCTGATCTTGAAAAGTGCTTTTCCTTGGTGCATAATTATCTTATACCCGATGGAATATTTATATTTGATATAAATGGCAGATATAAGTTTGAGAACGTATATGCGGACAACACCTATGCAATGGAAGAAGAGGGCGGTGTTTGCGTATGGGAAAACTATTACGATGAGGAAAGCAAAATTTGCGATTTTTATATAACATTATTTAAGGAATGTGACGACGGAAGATACAGGCGTTATGATGAAACGCAAAGCGAGAGAATGTACACTCTTGCGGAGATAAAATTCTCGCTTGAAAAATGTAATATGGAATATATGTATTCCTTCGGGGATCTTGATTTTACACCCGGAAGCGACGAGTGTGAAAGAATTTATATTGTAGCAAAATGCAGAAAGTGAAAGATGATGGAAAACAAATACATTGCTAATTCAACAATACTTCGTGCGATGACCAGGGACGGTTCTGCCCGAGTTTTAGTTATCAATTCAAGAAAAATCGTAAATGATATGATAGGTTATCACAAGACAACTCCTACCGCAACGGCGGCTCTCGGCAGACTTGTAACCGCAACTTCTATGATAGGAACAATGCTTCCCGAGGAGGGGGATAACGTCACCGTAAGCATTCAGGGCGACGGTGAGGCAGGCAGACTTCTTGCGGTTGGTGACTACTTTGGAAATGTTAAGGGTTATATTCAAAATCCTATGGCAAACCCGCCCAAAAAGCCCAACGGAAAGCTTGATGTTGGTGCGGCAATAGGAAGCGGAACAATTTCCTTTGTTAAGTCGGTTGGTGCTATCGAGCCGCAGATTGGTACAATAGAGCTTGTCAGCGGTGAAATTGCAGAGGATATTGCAACCTATTTTGCAAAGAGCGAGCAGATTCCCACCGTTCTTTCTCTCGGTGTGCTTGTTGATACAGATTATTCCTGTCTCGCAGCCGGCGGTGTGCTTATCCAGCTTATGCCTTTCCCGGACGAAGAAACTATTGATCTTATTGAACGCAATGCCGCAGATCTTGTTAATATTTCACGTCATTTTGCTGCCGGACTTACTAATGAGCAGGTTATGGACATTGCAATGCGTGATATTCCATATGACATTTTCGATACCATAGAGGTTGGCTATAAATGCGATTGCTCCTCTCACAGAATGCAGGAGAAAATTAAGAGTCTTGGCAAGGCGGAAATTCTTAAAATGCTTGACGAACAGGTAGCAGAGGGCAAGGCACGTGAGCTTACCGCAATCTGCCGTTTCTGTAACAGCGAATACACCTTTACCGAAAAAGAATTGGTTTAATAATAATCAAAAGAATCCTTGGTGCGTATAATAAACCAAGGATTTTTTATTTATGGAGTGTATTTATGAATATCAACGCAATGAATATGTTTTTATCCGAGGAAAATATAAAAAGGCATCTTGAACATTTAAGAACTCAGAAATTAAAGTATTCCATACTTGAAAAAAGCTTTCCCGAGCTAAAATCAAAGGGAATGGCTGATATATCCAAGATGAATATAGGGCGGGATATCAAGGAGGAGGCAATGAATCTTCTTTGGTACATAAAGTCCCACGAATGTTTTTTTAATTCCTTTTGTGAAGTACAGCTTAAAAGCGATAATGTTTTAAAGCATTATTCTTCAAGAGAAAAGTTTCTTTATGACATCTATGTTTTAGCAAAGGAAAAGGAACACGGATTTTTATATATCTATCTTGATAAAAGAGAAAAACCTAAGATGACATTTTCTTCTTCGGAGGACGGAGCTTTTGTAAAATACAATCCCGTATTGGCTGTTGATCTATATGAGCATACCTATTTTACGGATTACGGATTTAAGAAGGATAAGTTTTTAAGCAATATGCTTATGTATTTAGACGTGGGCAAACTTAAATAATCTTGACAAAGAAGTAAAAAACAGCTATAATTAGATTGTAATAAAAAACAAGGACGGATTTAAGATGAATATTTTAAAAGGCAATGCCGTTGTTGGTCAATCGGGTGGTCCGACCGCTGCAATAAATGCAACTCTTGCAGGTGTGATCAGGGGCTCTCTTGAAGCAAAAGAGCAGGGAATAATCAAAACCCTTTACGGAATGAAAAACGGAATAGAGGGATTTCTTCAAGAAAATCTTGTGGATCTTACAGCTCGCTTTGCCGACGAGGGAGATATTAAAACTTTGGAGCTTACTCCTGCGGCGGCTCTCGGCTCTTGCAGAAAGAAGATGAAATCGCCCTCTGACGATCCTGAAACCTATGCAAAGCTTCTTAAAATCTTTAAAAAATATGACATAAGATTTTTCTTCTATATCGGCGGAAATGACTCTATGGACACCGTTCTTAAGCTTTCAGAATATACAAAAGAACAGGATTACGAAATGCGTGTTGTAGGTATTCCCAAAACGGTTGACAACGACCTTATGGTGACAGATCATACACCCGGATTTGGTTCTGCCGCAAAATATGTGGCTGTTACAATGAAAGAAATCCTTCGCGACGTATCCGTTTATACAACAAAGGCGGTCACAATTGTTGAAATTATGGGACGCGACGCAGGTTGGCTTACCGCTTCTGCGGCTCTTACAAAGCTTTCCGGCGGAATTTCTGCCGACCTTATTTATCTTCCCGAACACCCATTTGATCCCGAAGAATTTTTATCGTCTATTATTGAAATACAGAAGGATCACCCTGCGGTGCTTGTTGCCGTTTCCGAGGGAATAAAATTCGCTGACGGACATTATGTTGGCGAAGGTCTTGGCGGAAGAAAAACAGATGCCTTTGGCCACGTTGCACTGTCGGGAGCAGGCAAGGTTCTTGAAAATCTTGTCAAGGAGAGAATAGGTTGCAAGGTTCGTTCTATTGAGCTTAATCTTCCCCAGAGATGTGCTGCACATCTTGCTTCCCTTACCGATATTCAGGAGTCCGTCGGTGTTGGCCGTGCCGGTGTGGTGGCTGCCACAGAAGGTAAGACGGGTGTAATGATGACAATTAACAGGGAGAACTGCGAAGAATATAAGGTTTACTATGACACAGCCGACATTTCGGGCATTGCAAACGGAGTAAAAGGCGTTCCGCATAAATATATAAACGATTTGGGGAACGGAATTACCGATGAATGTATAAATTATCTCGCTCCGCTTATTTTTGGAGAGGTAACACCCGAATACGAAAATGGTCTTCCAAAGCATATTATCATTTAATTGCAGAATTTTTAAAAATAGGGTTGATTTTTGTAGTTTTATATGATATAATGCTATAGAAAATTAAATATTACTTATCAAGAGTGGCGGAGGGACTGGCCCTGTGAAGCCCGGCAACCTGTACTTTCAAGGTGCTAATTCCCGATAGATGAGTTGTGCTCTAAAGCTCGGGAGGAATGTGCCTTCCGAGCTTTTGATATTGAAAGGAAATGAAAATGAAAAAAATTCTCTTTACATCCGAGTCGGTAACAGAAGGACATCCCGACAAAATTTGCGATAAAATCTCTGATGCTATTCTTGACGAGATGATCTCTCAGGACCCTATGTCCCGTGTTGCTTGTGAGACATTTGCCACCACAGGAATTATCACCGTTATGGGTGAAATTACCACAAAGGCAAAGGTTGATATTCAGAAAATCGTTCGTGATACCGTAGCAGAAATCGGTTATGACAGAGCAAAGTACGGCTTTGATGCAACTACCTGTGCGGTTCTCAGTTCTATTCACGAGCAGAGTGCTGATATTGCTCTTGGTGTTGATAAGTGCCTTGAAGCAAAGGAAGGCGAGCTTGCTGACGAGCTTGACACCGGTGCAGGCGACCAGGGACTTATGTTCGGTTATGCCTGTGACGAAACTCCCGAGCTTATGCCTCTTCCCATTTCTCTTGCACACAAGCTTGCTCTCCGTCTTACCGAGGTTAGAAAGAACGGAACTCTCTCCTATCTCCGTCCCGACGGAAAAACCCAGGTTACCGTTGAATACGTTGACGGTGTTCCTACCAGAATTGACACTATCGTTGTTTCTTCTCAACACTCTGCTGAGATTGATTCAGCAACCATTCGCAAGGATATTATTGATAAGGTTATTCTTCCTACCGTTCCCAAGGAGCTTATTGACGGTAAAGTAAATATTTACGTTAACCCCACAGGCAGATTTGTTATCGGCGGTCCTCAGGGTGACACAGGTCTTACAGGCAGAAAAATCATCGTTGATACTTATGGCGGTTACTCCCGTCACGGCGGCGGTGCTTTCTCTGGTAAGGATCCTACAAAGGTTGACCGCAGTGCGGCTTATGCGGCAAGATACGTTGCCAAAAACATTGTTGCGGCGAAAATTGCCGACAAATGCGAAATTCAGCTTGCTTACGCAATTGGCGTTGCTGAACCGGTTTCTGTTATGGCAGACACCTTTG
>JAZSRX010000003.1:0-33820 GCA_045538685.1 Eubacteriales bacterium
ACCTTGCCTTTTACAAGCGGAATTTGCATTTTTATCAAATTCACTATGTAAAAGACAAAAAGGGTATAGTATCCCCATGCAAGAAGAGGTGTCTTTTTAACTTATTAAGTTGGTTTAGCAAGAGTTATTATATCACAAAAATATTAATAAATCAAGGTATTTTATGTATTTTCGAAGTTGATGGCAAAAATTTTGGCATCGAGATTTCTCCCGATGCCTGATTTGACTTTTATTTGACTACTGCGTATCAGTTTTGGCACTCAGCTCCAAGCCTTTGATGGCAATTCTTGTGCCGAACTTGAATATGTAATTCATGGTAATTTTTCGATGAGCAAAAACGGGAGAGCGTAGTCTGTTGCTTTGTGTAAGTTAGCTATCCTGTTTGGTTCTAATAACGCGAGATGTTCTTCTTTTGCTTACTATTGGCAAACATTATCCTTTTTAAAACAAAATTCACACAAACATTATTTCTTTTCATAACCATATAATAACATACTAACTTTGCTTTATAGACCAATAATCATATTCTGTGACAATGCCGAAGTCAAGCAATTTCAGATTGCAGTTAATTCCAGCTTTTCTTATACAAGTCATAATGTTATCTAGTTCATTAATAATAGCAACCGCAGTTTCTAAATCTGCTGGAGATGGTGAAGCCTTATAAATGTATGGATGATTATGCATAACATAGATACCGATATCACTAGCACCTTCAATCGTTATTAATGGAACAATCTGCCTGTCTATATCCATCATATCAATATTTTTACTACTGAACTGATCACCTGTTTGCTTAAAAATCGGTTTGCACTTTTTATTGTAAACGGCAATGATTACAAAATTTTCTCTTTCCTCGTGTCTAATAGTATCCAGCCAAATACTGATATCACATAAAACATTAATTGTTTCTAAGTGCTTTGTTCCATCATCATTTATATACTGTTGTTTTAAGATTTCAAATTGCTCCTCAATAGTCTTTGAAGGATCTTTTCTGCACAAAAATTTCGCTGTCTCAAGTATCTTTTCTTTATTGTTTTCAAAGTATTCTTTTGAATCCATTTTTTCTCTCCACTATCACTTTTATGAATCTGTTATTTTGTGTGTTAATTATTTGGAATTCATTTGACCGATACATTGTTATATTTTGAAATAATTAAACGATATAGATTACTTAACACCGCTCTATTTACATCAAACTGTCTTTATAATCCCAAAGATCCTTAGGAAGTCTTAAAGTATCCATAGAAGCTTTCTTTTTATCCGGCAATGCTAAAACGAACAGTTTTCGCGCTCTTGTCGCTGCAACGTAAAATGTCCTTATTTCCTCCGAATCTATGGGTTTCGTATTTATCATGTTTTCGGTTAATTTACCCGAACTGTTTACAATAAGCATTACGGCTTCAAAAGTACAACCCTTAACCGAATGTATCGTTGAATTTGTATAGTGCTCGTGGGAAGAACCTGCAAAAAATGCATTAATAGGTTGCTCAAGAAAATCTTTTAGATTTGCATCTTTTACACGTGTTTTGGTTTTAATAACATCATTAACTTTGAACCCTATATCATTATCTTGAGAAAAATCAGATAATATTTGAGGAATAATGATTTTCCAGTTCTCCAACGTTACGTTGGAATTTGGCAACCGCACCGATAAATCAAAAATCATTTTTCTCCACTTTCTAACATCAAAATTTTTGTTTATCAATTCGCGGTCGATTCTATCGTGCTTTTGAAATATCAAGTAATAAAGAAGTCTCTCTACATGACTATACAAGTTGGATGAATCTTTCAAACCTTTTGCATGTGTTGCTTGTGCTAAAAAAAGCGTTTTCGTGTTCTGCCAAAGATCGTCAATCTGGCTATAATCCTTGTCCGAGATTGCCATTTTTCCTCTGTTTATCACAGCCACATTTTTAGGTGTAATTTCAATACCAACAGAAGAAACAAGTTGCAAGTACTCTTCTATTAGTTTGCTTCGTCCTTCGGCTTTATATCTAACAATAATCGGCTTTATATCACATTCTTTAGAGCCTCCAACGGCGTCGGAAACCACAGATAAGGATGAAAAGATTTTGGTTGCATTACATATATTCTGAGAGCATCTAAAGTTTTCGTTCAATTCTACTGGATTCCATTTTCCGTCGTTATACATATTCAAGAAAACACTGGGATCAGCATTTCTCCACTCATATATAGCCTGATCGGGATCTCCTATAAGAATGGCGTTTGTAACACCACCATCAAAAAGCAAGTTAAGCAATTCCATTTGTTCTTTAGATGTATCTTGAGCTTCATCTACTATAAAATATGGAAATCTGTTAGCAATTAATTTTAACACCTTAGGATTATTTTTTAAAATTTCAATTGCAAACAATGTGGCCTCTTTACACGATAAAATTGAACTTTTCAAGAGTGTTTTCTTAGCCCTCTCGCATGGCTTCTTCCCTTGCAGTGTGCATTTAGTTAATTTTCCTTTTTCATCGCACACCTTTCCAGAAGGAGTAATATAAAAATCTTTTAGCTCGCAATAATTGCCATAGCATTCTCGAATCCAGAAACCGCTCATTATTGTTTCATAGTAATCACCCTCTACAATGGTAGGACTGACTTCGGATTTAAAAACACAGTTTCCAAATGGCATAATAATATATTGCGAAATGAAAGAATCCAAAGTTCCTATAAAATGCGGATATGGCAATCCTGTTTGCCCAGTTATCTTCTTAATATTATTGATTAATTCATCTTTTGCAACATTGGTAAAAGACAAAACCGCCATGCCAGAATTCTTATATTTCCAAGTCCTCAACTCTGAAACAACTTTATGAGAAATTACATAAGTTTTGCCACTTCCAGGGCAAGCTTTCAAAACGTTTTTCCCAGATAATTTAATAACATTTTCTTGTGACTTTGTTAATTTCTCTGCCATTTTCTATTTATTTTAAAATCTCGTTAAAAGCCTCTTTTATGTATTGAGGTACTTCGAATTTAAAATTATCTCCTTCCTCACAAATTCCATTTGCTATTTCCCTTGATAAATCCTGAGCAAATGCTCCTTTACAATCTCGTATAGCAACCCACAATCTTACGGCGATCTTATCAGCTGTCTCAAATTTTGGATTTACACTTCCATCATCATTTGTCTGCTGCATTCTGCTAAAAATATCGGCCGCTATTTCAGAGTGATGGGCTTGTAAAACTTTCAATAAAAGAGGAACATTACATTCAAGTTTAGCTAGCTCGTATTCCAATGTTTTTGTTGCAAGTTTAACGCTATTAGGGGAGAAATCGGTAAGTTTTTTTGCCCTATGAGAACTCTCACCTTCGTTTAAATTATTAAGAATTTCGTCCACATTTAAACTTGAATATACAAGAGTATCATTTTTGATTCTGTGAGCATCTTCTTTGTTTGTGCAGCGATCATCATCGGAGATAATTACCCAAGGTACGTTTAAGTAACTATGCTCACCTTCTTTAATAAAAAGTTTGGCAAATGGTTCAAACGCAACTCCACCCAAGCTAACTACTTCAATTGAATGCTTGTCCAAGGGCTTTTTCAACAATTTCGCAAAGGAATTCAATAGAAGTGCTTCGCTGATACCTTCTACAAATATTAATCTTTTCGCAAATAACATTTGGCTTTTTGTAACATCCAAATATCTTTTTAAATCATTTTTTAAATCTGCATCAAGTGAGGAATTCTTTATAGATGTTATTGCTTTTTTACCTAATTTCGATGTTATAATATGTATATCATCCAAATCTGCTTTTGCAACCAATGATGGCGAGTGAGATGTCATAAAAATTTGGATTTTGGAATCTGCATTAGCTTTCCGAAAGAAATCAAACAACAGCTCTAACAATTGAGGATGCAAATGCGCCTCAGGTTCCTCTATTAAAAGGACTCTGATTTCTTCATCGCTCGGATTTTCTTGCAAATCACCAAGCGATGTTGCCATGTGAAGCAAGTTGTTATACCCCAATCCGTTCAAAGAAATATCATGACTAATATTTTGAGCAATAGAACTTAGCCTATCATACAAATTGGTGTATCCGCTATTTCCGTATAATTTTTTTAAATTAACAAATTTTATGTTTGGATCTTTACGTGCGGTTATAATAAATTCTTTTATGTCATCCTCGGTTAAAGAAAACTCGTCCAATATGATTTTAAGATCTTCCTTGGTAATTTTAAGATATCTTTCGCTTACATAATCAATCTTCAAGGCGGTAGCCACAGAATCAAATTGTGGATCTATCAAAGAGATATGTACTTGTTCGTTCATCTCGTCTTTTTCAATATTCAAAAGATTTCTATTTATAATTTCTTCGGTTTTCTTAACAGCAGAATCGATAGCAATGCTATGATTGGTCTTAACCAGCATATCCTCAATTCTTTTTCGGTCTGCCTCATTAGCTACCGAATATAAAATGCCCGCAATTTGACTTGTTTTAGCTGGCTTTAAATCCGTCTCAGCATTTCTTATTGCACCAAGATATAATAAACTAATATTTTCTAATGTTTCTCTCGGAACAGAATTATTGTTCGGGCCTCCTTTAACTTCCTCACGTACTTTTTGTTTGCCGTTTTTGTCAAGATACAACGTATATTCCAAATGCAATTCGGCTTTGCTTGTATCTGTTCCATCCGTCAACAAAAAGAATGCTGTGGCTTCTTGCATGGTTAAATCGGAGAAATATAAATCTATATTTATTGTTTTACTTTGTTCGCCGAATAGATTTATATGAAAATCCGATGGCTTTACATAAATACCTCTTTTATAATCACCTATAGACAAAGCTATTCTTAGTGCATCTATAATTGCCGTCTTGCCTGAATTGTTTTCGCCTATTATAATATTCAAGCCTTTATTGCAATCAATTTCTACCCCTACCGGATCTATACTTCTATATCTTTTTATTGCAATTTTATCAATATACATAGCAATCCTTCTTTGTTAATTGAATTATTTGAGTCTAAAATAACGTATATTCTTTCCGTTGCCTTCGCGCTTGATCTCTCCTTCGGCAACCATCTTTCGAAGAGCGCCCTCAATAGAGCTTATGCTAAGCGAAGGACATAGCTCTCTGATGTCTTGCTTTGAAAACCTGCCGATCTTCTTCATCGTTGCACGGCGCACAGTTTCAAGCGCCGGCAGTTTTGTTTCTACGAGTGCAAATCTATCTTCAAAATCCTTATAGGCAGCAAGTATTGTGCCAAGCAGATATTTGATAAATGGAACGGCATCTGCATTTCCTTCATGCCATCCGTTCTGTGCTTCGCCAAGCGCATCGTAGTACAAGTCTTTGTTCTTGGCTATCTTTGCTTCGAGGGAAATATATTTTCCAACGTAGAATCCGCTTCTGTAGAGGAGCAACGTGGTGAGCAGACGACTCATTCTGCCGTTTCCGTCATTGAACGGATGGATACAGAGAAAATCGTGAATGAATATCGGAATCGCAATTAATGGCTCTAATTCATTGTTACCGATTACTCGATTAAATTCGTTACATATGCTTTCGAGTGCAGTCGGCGTTTCAAAAGGATCAAGCGGAGTGAAAAGTGTTCTTGTGCTACCGTCTGGATATGTTGCACTGATATAATTTTGCACGCTCTTTGTTCTGCCTGCCGCAGGGTTGTTCATATGACTATACAGTATTTTGTGGAGTTGCAGAATGTAATTTGGAGTAATCGGGATGGCATCAAAGCTCTCGTGGATGATATTTAACATATCACGATAGCCTGCTATCTCTTGCTCATCTCTATTTTTGGGCGTGGTCTTATCCTCTACGATCTGCCTGATTCTCGTGTTGGTCGTAACGATACCTTCAATCGCATTGGAACTCTCGGTACTCTGCACCTTTGCAATTTCTACAAGCTTTTCAAGCTCTTCAGGACGTTGCTTGAGATACATCTCTTGCTTTCCGGCTTCCTTGTAGATTGCCGCTATCAAGCCGAGAAGCTCGGAATCCCATTTTTGTTCGTTTATTTTGGAGTAGTTAAATGTTCTCATAACCTTAACCTCGCTTTCTTTACCTTAAATAATATCATATTTTAAGGTTATTGTCAACCATTTGAGGGAATATTTCCTTAATATTATTTCTAAAATGAGGGATTTTTAATCGCTCACAGTTAATACTTGTAGGGATTGTTTTTTCTCTAGGCGTTTTCTTTGCTTACAGCGATGCAAATTTTGCGTGGTGAAGATAGGGGTTGACAGGTTTCCTGAAGTATGGTATATTAACTGCAGAAGAAAAAACTCGACACGGGGTAAACTGTTAGTCGCCTGACGGTATTAGTTTGCTACAATCGCGGCTCGGTTTCTCGGATGAGAATTCAGCTTGACCACACCTTTGACCATCTACGGACTTGGACTATGTGGAAACAGTGCTGACAAGAGCACACGAAAGCAGTGATTTCAGATACAAAAGCATCAAAAATCACTCAAAAACACTTATTTTACAAGGCTTTTAGTCTTCGGGTACTGGAGGCCTGGAGTTCGAGTCTCCACACTTCGACCAAAAAAATAAAAGGGCGACCCTTGCGGTTGCCCTTTTATTTTTTGATCTACGTGTTTGATTCGACTCCATTCGCACCTTGTGCGAAGGAGTTCGCATTTCAAATGAAGACATCGGAGAGTTTACTCTCCGGCGGCGAGTGCAGAAATATTGCTCCCGGAAGCAATATCTCCACACAATAGACACTCCGTAAACGTGTATCCGCATCTGTCATTCCGAGCGGCACTTATTTTATTCGAAGTTGCAAATTGGGAGCGATGAATCTCCCACCTGATGCCTTTTCGGGTTTCTGCTTTGGCAAGGATTATTTTAGAAAGGAAACTATCCTTGTGAGAGCTAAAATTTGCAGACGGTTCGAGACAGGAGATCCCTCGTCTTTAATTTTTGTCTACGTATTGAGTTCCTGCCGCTTCGCACTCCACAAGAAAAATCCCCTTGGCACAGGTTTTGCACCAAGGGGACTTTTATTTTAACCGTATATTTTGGGTTTGTAATTCAAACCGTTTGCGGTTTTATTATTTTGCATTTTACCGTTTTACTTATGTTTTTAAAACCATTATCTTTGTTTTTTACCATTTTCAACGGTTTTTGCGGTTTTTGAATTATTTTTGCTTAGGTTGTTGATTATTCCTCAGGGTTTGCGTTCTCAACATTTTCCTGCTGTGCAGTCTCCTGTGCGGGAGCAGCTTCGTTAGCAGGAGCAGAATCCTGTTCGGGAGCTTTGGGTGTATCGCTTTCCTTGATAGGATTCTTGGGGGCGGGAAGGTTAGACTTCTTAGGAATAGCAACAATAACAAGAACAACTACAATAACAGCCGCAGTAACGCCGATTGCGGTCTTGGTAACCTTCTTATCATCGGGCTGCTTAGGATTCTTAACGTGACAGTTTTCGCAAAGGCCGGACTTTTCGTTGAATACGTGGTCAAGCTTTGTGCCCTTGATTTCTACTGTGTCGGTCTTGGAGCATCCGGGATGGATACAGGTAGCTGTTTTGGTTCCGTTTGCCTCACAGGAAGCATTATTGTCGTCAACATACTTGTTAAACTCGTGACCTGTTGCCTTGTTCATCACGTACATACAAGCAGTACACTTCTGATCGTCGGTACAGGTTGCAGGGTCGCCGGGGATATGAGCCGCTTTGTCAGCGATTTCACCGCAGCCGTTGCTGCACTCGTGCCAGTGATTTACACCGTCGGACATCCACTTGTTACCAATCTTGTGACCGGTTGCTTCCTTAATTATATAATTACATACAGTACAGTTCTGAGAATCTGTACAGGTTGCCTTGTCGCCGGGAACGTGAGCCGCCTTATCGCCGATCTCACCACAGCCGTTAAGACACTCGTGCCAGTGGTTTTCACCGTCGGTAATCCATTCGCCACCGAATCTGTGATCGCCAATCTCTACAAGAACGTAGTTACATACTGTACAATTCTGAGAATTAATGCAGTTTGCTTCCTCGCCGGGAACGTGAGCTGCCTTGTCGCCTATTTCGCCACAGCCGTTAAGACACTCGTGCCAGTGGTTTTCGCCGTCGGAGATCCATTCGCCGCTAAAGTCGTGACGTGTTGCATATGCAAGAATACGGTTACATACGGTACAAATCTGGTTTTCGGTACAGGTTGCTGCATCACCGGGAGTATGAGCTTCTCTGTCGCCTGTTGCACCGCAGCCGTTAAGACACTCGTGCCAGTGGTTTTCACCTTCAGAGATCCATTCGCCGCCAAAGTTGTGGCCTATTGCCTCTGCGAGAACGGCATTACATACGGTACAAAGCTGATCCTCGGTACAGGTTGCCTCGTCGCCGGGAATATGTGCTTCATAGTTGCCCTTTTCGTCACAGCCGTTAAGACAAGGATTCCAGTGGCCCTCTTCGTCGAAGATAATCTCGTCAGAGAAGTTATGGCCTGTGTGACGAACAATAATTCTGTCACAAGCTGCACAGTAACGGTCCTGAACACAGTCTGGAACCATACTTAAATGTGCGTACTTACCACAGGTTTCACAAACGTGAATGTGGTTGTCATCATATTCGAAATAATCGGAGTTTAATGTATGACCATATGCCTCATCAAGAACATACGCACATACAGTACAAACCTGATCGTCGGTACAGGTTGCAGGGTCGCCGGGGATATGAGCTGCTCTGTCGCTTTCTAAGCCACAGCCGTTCGCACACTCGTTCCAGTGGTTTTCACCGTCGGTGAACCATTCACCGCTGAAATCGTGGCCGGTTGCTTCTGCAACAACGGCATTACATACGGTACAAAGCTGATCTTCGGTACAGGTTGCCGCGTCGCCGGGGATATGCTCCTCGAAGCCGAGCTTAGCACCGCAATCGTTAAGACAAGCGTGCCAGTGGTTTTCACCGTCGGTGGTCCACTCATCAGAGAAGTTGTGGCCGAATGCCGCTTCAATAATCTGATTACATACGGTACAAATCTGATCTTCGGTACAGCTTGCGGGATCGGTAAGGTGATGTTCTTCGTATTCGCCCTTTGTACCACAGCCGTTAAGACAAGCATACCAGTGGCCTTCGCCATCGAAGGAAAGCTCGTCAGAGAAGTTATGGCCTATTGCATCGGAAACCAAGAATCCGCACGCCTCACAGTTCTGAGTTAACAGACAGTTGGGCTCGCCGTCAATAATGTGGTCTGCTTCGTCGGCTACTTCGCCACAACCGTTAAGACAGTCGTGCCAGTGTCCGTTTACGTCGGAAGACCATTCACCAGAGAAGTTATGGCCTGTTGCTTCTACAATAACATATTCACAAACGGTACAGATCTGAGCATCGGTACAGTTTGCCTCGTCGCCGGGAGTATGGAATTCTATATCGTGAATTTCACCACAACCGTTAAGACATTCGTGATAGTGAATCTGTTCGCTATATTCCCATTCGCCGCTGAAATCGTGGCCAAGTGCAAGAGAGAGAACCTTATCACATACGGTACAGTTCTGAGTATCTGTACAGTTTGCCTCGTCGCCGGGGATATGAGCTGCCTTGTCAGCTACTTCGCCGCAGCCGTTAAGACAGTCGTGCCAGTGGTTTTCACCGTCGGTAGACCATTCATCAGAGAAGTTATGGCCTGTTGCGTCTGCAAGAACCCGGTCACAAACGGTACAGTTCTGAGAGTTGGTACAGTCAGCAGCATCACCGGGAGTGTGAGCTACCTTATCGGCAATCGCACCACAGCCGTGAAGACATTCGTGCCAGTGGTTTTCGCCGTCGGAAATCCATTCACCTCTGAAATCGTGTCCTGTTGCGGGAACAATAATATGACCGCATACGGTACAGGTCTGAGGATCGGTACAGTTTGCAGCATCACCGAGAGTGTGAGCCGCGATATCAATCTTCTTGCCACAGCCGTTTACACAGGTGTGCCAGTGATTGTTTTCGTTGGAAACCCAGTCACCGCTGAAATCGTGACCGAGTGCGGGTGTATCAATATAGTTACATACAGTACAGAACTTATCTTCGGTACAGCTTGCATCGCCGTTGTAATTATGAGCTGCAAAGTCAAGCTTTTCATCACAACCGTTAAGACAGATGTGCCAGTGGTTTTCGCCGTCGTTGATCCAAACACCGTTTGCACTGTGTCCCCACGCCTCTACAAGCACGTGATCACATACGGTACAGATCTGGTCGTTGGTGCAGTCTGCGAAATCACCGGGAGTATGATAAGTAACATCGCTCTTTGTGCCGCAGCCGCCTATACATTCGTGCCAGTGTTTTTCACCGTCAGATGTCCATTCATTAGAGAATACGTGGTCGGTAAGAGGTGCAAGAACATGGTTACAAATGAGACAGTTCTGAGTGCTGGAACAGGTTGCAGGTGCACCGGGAAGGTGAGCCATCAAATCAACATTCATACCACAGCCGTTAAGACAAACGTGCCAGTGGTTATCGCCATCGGATACCCAATCTTCGCTTACGCGGTGACCGAGTGCCTCTTCAATAACATAATTACATACAGTACAGCTTTGATCTTCTGTACAGCTTGCGGAGGTTCCGGGAGTATGAGCTGTTACCTGAGACTTTTCGCCACAGTTGTTGCGGCAAACGTGCCAGTGGTTTTCACCGTCGGATACCCACTCGCTGCTGAAGTTATGTCCGGTAGCAGTTACGAAAACGTGGTTACAAATTACACAAATCTGATCCTCGGTACAGCTTGCGTCAGCACCGGGAGTATGAGTAGAGATGTCAAGCTTTACACCGCAGCCGTCGGTACATTCGTGCCAATGGTTTGTTCCGTCGGATGTCCATTCATCAGAGGGATTATGAGCTGTCTTGTAAGCTATTTCGCCACAGCCGTTAGCACACTCTTTCCAGTGATTTTCACCGTCGAAAATCCATTCGCCATCGAAGTTATGTCCGATAGCATCTTCAAATACCTTGTTACAGGTAGGACAGAATTTGCTTTCGGTACAGCTTGCGTTAGCACCGGGTGTGTGGGCACCAAGATCAAGCTTTATACCACAACCGTTAAGGCACTCGTGCCAATGGTTATCATTATCGGATGTCCATTCAACATCTGCGTTGTGACCGATAGCATCTGCAAGAACCTTGTTACATACGGTACAGTTCTGAGAGTTAATACAGTCGGCAGCAGCACCGGGAGTATGAGCTGCAAAGCCCTCCTTTTCGCCACAACCGTTAAGACACTCTTTCCAGTGGTTGTCGCCGTCGGTGATCCAATCACCGCTGAAATCGTGATCGAGTGCATCTACAAGTAGTCTGTCACATACGGTACAGTTCTGAGAGTTGTTACAGTCGGCAGGAGCACCGGGAGTATGAGCCGCTAAATCAGCCATCTGCTGACAGCCGTTAGCACACTCTTTCCAATGGTTGTTGCCGTCGGAAATCCACTCGCCGTTTGTATTATGACCCCAAGCTTCTTCATAAACAAAGCCACAGTCTGTACAAGTCTGAGCATTGGTACAGTCGGCAGGAGCACCGGGAGTATGAGCCACGGGAGCTTCTGTTTCACCGCAGCCGTTAGCACATTCTATCCAGTGATAATCGTCATCAAATACAAGATCACCGCTAAAATCGTGGCCATAAGCAGGAGTAATTATGTAGTCACAAATGGTACATACTTCATTTTCTGTACAGGTTGCAGCACCGCCGGATCTGTGGTTGCCGCAGGAAATGAAGATGTCTTCATCTGTGTCGGGATCCTTTGCATCTACACCAAAGGTGAAGTCAAGATCATCAACATTTACGTCCTCTTTAACTCTGAATTTAATAGTGAAGATAAGGTCGCCCATCGAAACAGGGCTCAATGCTGCGAAAGCACCCTTACCGGTAGCAGGATCGAATATAGTGATCAATGCACCGGGGATATGCCACTTATAACTGATAACCTCAACCTTGTCAAGATCATAATCAACAGCAATCGCACCGGATTTTACACTGAGAGTCTGGGAAAGTCTAACCTCAAAGGTTACTTCCTCGCCCGGAACAAACTCACCGATCTGGGTGATGCTTATTTCGGGTTCGGGCATTTCCTCAGCAAATGCACATACGGTAAATACCGAAAGAATAAGCATTGCGAGAATAGTACAAATTAATAATTTAGTTCTTTTCATTTTTTTCTCTTTCTTTCTTGAGATGGCCTGCAACAGCAAACCATCTCTATGAAACAAAATGTTTATTTATTAATATCCTTCGGGGTAATAGAGAGGATACTGCTCGGAATAGTAGGTATAAAGGAGAAGGTGGATCGCATCATCGGATGTTTCCTGACCGTCACCGTTCATATCACCGCTCTGGGTGATGGGATACTGCTCGGAATAGTAGGTATAAAGGAGAAGGTAGATCGCGTCGTCGGAGGTTACGAAACCGTCATTGTTCATATCACCGCGAAGTGCTCTGAAGTAACCGCAGTGGTTACAGAAGCAATCGTCATATCCGTCATATTCGTGCTCGCCTGCACCGAACTGTTCGCCGCAGCGGTCACAAATCTGCCAATGTCCGTTTTCGTCGCAAATCCAACCAAGGTCGGAGTAGTGATCTACGTCTCTTACATAATCGCAATAGTTACAGGTTGCATCACAGTCGTTATCATAGCTGTGAGCCATAATCTCGCTGTAACCGCAAAGCGAACAGATGCGTGCGTGGTACTCATCGTTCAGAATTTCAATATAGCCATTCTCGTGGGGACACTGGATAACAGCAACTCTGTCTGTATTAACAAAGAAGTTCTGAACATCGTGGCCTTCCTGATACATAGCAACACAGGAAACCTCGGATACATCTGTAAGGGCATTTGCTCTGAGAGTGAAGGAGAATACCGCACCGTTTACGTCGGTAAGCTCGCTCCAAGCAGAAGCCGCATTGTTATTGCTGGGATCAATATACTGAACGGTAGCATCAACAAGCCACTCTGCACTTACAAGCTCGAATACGGAACTGTCAAAGACAGGAGTAAGAGCCATAGACTTGATCATATTAGCATCGGATACGTAAACAACGAAGGTAACTGTCTGACCGATAATAACCGTTTCAACACCTGCGTCAACGGTTACAAGGGGACCTTCAACAGGAGGAATTTCTCTGCTGTCGATTATTTCGTCGCAACGCTCACACTTAACAACCTCGTAACCCGGCTCGTACTGACCGGGGTTAACAATAACCTGCCATTCGCCGTAAACGTGGCCAAGTGCGGGGATAATTTCATATACAACGTAATAACCGCACTCGGTACAGTGGTGTGCATAGTAGCCGTCCTGTGTACAGGTGGGTTCAAATGTTATTACTTCGCCGTCAAATACGTGATCGCAAGCGGGAGTGCCGCCGAGAAGAAGTGCGTGAACGAGAAGATCGTCATAAACACTCTTTGAGAAGGATGTGCCGTTAATGTAATTTCTTACATAAGTGTATTCCCAGGTAAGACCGCTGGCGATAACATAGCCGGCACCGATAGGATACTCAACAAGAGTAGGTCTGCCGTTTGCATCTTCAAGGATAGAAACAGCACCGTCGGGAAGGTTGGTAAAGTAGGTATGGCTGCTGTATGTGCTGTACAGAAGCTCGTTTGTCAATGCCTTGCCATCGGTGAGAACACCGGTAACAACATTGTGACCGTAGTTTACAATATAATTACGGTATGAATAATAGTTATCCTTTGTAACGCCGCCGGGAAGAGCATAAGAAATTTCGCCACCTGCCCAACCGTTATCACAAGCACCGTAAACAACTACACCGCCGAGAGATGCAAAGTTCTCAAGAACACCGTTGTACTCAGCAAGACGGTTGTAGGTAGAGGTTGACTGGTCGTTTGCAATGTAAATTACACTGTAAAGAGAAAGATCAACCTGACCAAGCTGGTTAGATGTAATCATATCCCAGCCGGCTGCATATCCGCCATCAACAAGTCTGTCAAGAATTGCTGTGTTAATATTCTCTGTCCAAGGAAGTCTATCCTGGATAAGAAGAATGGTTGCACTGGGACGCATAGGAAGAATTTCTGTATACCAGTCGCCGCAAACAGAACAGGTGTAGGTGATTTCACCCTCTTCATCCTGTGTGGCAACCTTAGTTACCTCTCCAACATAGGAGTGAGAGGCGGGAATGTACTCAATGTACTGATCGGAACAGTTCACACAGGTATATGTGGTGTGACCGTCTACATAGCAATCGGCGGGAACAAACTCGCTGATTTCATAGCTGTGCTCGGCATAAACGTAGGTGAGATAAGAGTCGCCGCAGTTGTAGCAAACGTGGTTGATAATACCGGGGGTGGTACAGGTCGCCTGGCACTGAACCTCACTTGAATAGTTGTGGCCGAGAGGTGCGTGGTAGGTATAAACATACTCGCCGCACTCGCAGTAATAATATGTATATCCTGCATTTTCACATGTGGGGGGAGTATAGGATTCGGTGGTATATTCGTGATAGTGTCTTAAATCAAGACCGGGAACATAAATGCTGTAATAAACGGTTTCCGCATCTACATTGTCTGCATAGTAGGTTACCGAATACTCAAGATATGCACCGCTCTCTCTGTTCTCTGCTGTTATGTTCCAATAAACAGCAGCACTTTCGTTGTAATCAATGTTACCGAGATATACGGTGGTTTCGTCTGCGGTAAGACCGTCGGGAAGGTTAAGAACAGCATAAACGTTTTCTGCTGTCATATTACCTGTGTTCTGAATCCAACCGCTGAAGCTGAAGGGGTTGCCAACATACTCGGTGTTATCATAGTTTGTAGTCAACTCCTGGGGAGCCATAGCACTGATGCCAAGGTTATAAACAGGATTGGGATCGGGATCGATGGGTTCGTCGGGATCGGGTACAAACTGGCTAAGACCGTAATATGTCTTTACGGTTCTGCTCTCACCGGGAGCAAGCTCTTTGGGATTGTAATAAACGTTTACAGCACTGTCGCCGATGCTGCCGCTTCCTGTACAGTCCCAACCGTCGTGATAACCGTTACCGTAGCTAAGGAACTGAACCTTGTCAGGTCTGTCGTTTACATCCTGGTAGAATGTACCGCTGGCAACAACAGTGGGATTTGTAAGCGAGTCAAATACCTGCCACTCACGAGGAATGTTCTCGCCTGTGTAGGTGGTGTGTGTTGTAACCGCAGTTCCTGCAATTCTGAAAGGTGCACTGTCATTGCTTCCAAGCATGGTGTCAAAGAAGATACGAACACCTGCTTCTTTACTTACGTCGGAAATGTTGGTAAGAACGTACTTATACTCCATTGTATCGTATCTGCCTGTATAGGTGTTATACGCAAAGGATACAAATGTTTCAATCTGTACACCATTGTAGGTATACTTGGAATAAAGACTGTCGTCTGTGGGGGTAGCATAAACGTTTCCGTTAACCGAGGTGGTATATCCGTCAACATTAAGAACAACCTTTGATGTTCCGCTACCAAGACCGCCGTAAAGAAGTCTTTCATTATTATCCGAAGATGTATCAGGATTACCGCCTGTGGTATAGAGAGCCATTCTGCCGTCTGATGTTAAAGTGGCAACAAGATACTCGTTTTCAATACGACTATCATGGTTTGTGTGATCTTCTGCTGTGGCTGCGAAAGAGGGCATCGGCCACAGGAAGAAAAGCGAGATTACCATCAGGACTGCAATGAGTCCTGATGATATTCTGTTAACAAGTGAAATTTTTGTCATCGTTCTTTTCTCCTTTTAATGAGTCAAAGGATATTCAACCTCGCCGAAGAACACGTACATAAGAATTCTGATAGCATCATCGGAATCTACGTCGCTGTCATTGTCGAAGTCGCAGGGCTGATTTACTGTGTAATCGTCGGGATAATAGGTATGCATAAGGAGGTGAACAGCATCGTCGGAATCAACATAGCCGTCTGCATTCACGTCTCCGAGAATGAATCTCTGGTATCCGCAATCGTCACAGTACATATCGTGCTCATCAGCATAAACGTGATCTATAACCGCATCAATTGCACCGCAAAGATCACATACGTGCCAATGGCCGTTTTCGTCAAGAGTCCAGCTTTCGCTGTAGCTGTGAGGAGCAACTCTCTCATAGCCGCAATCGTCACAGATTGCATCACATACACCGTCAAATGCGTGTGCGGAAATTGTTGCAAAACCGCATACGTCACAAACTGCTACGTGGTGATCTGCGTCAATTGTGCTTACTGTGCAGTTGGTGTGAGGACACTCAATTACTGCAACGTTGCTGCCCACTACGGAAAGTCTGATTACACCGTTGTTCTGAACAAGAACGTCTGCTGTGATAAGACTGCCGTCGGTAAGCTGATTTGCTCTGAATACGAACTTAAAGAGTGTGGTGTTAATATTTGTTTCGTTCATCCAAGCTGCTGCAATCTCGGGTTCGATTACTCTCATTGTAGCATCAACAAGCCATTCCTTAGAAACAAGCTCGAAGATATCGCTGTCGAACATAGGAGTCATAGCCATAGACTTAACGGGATCGCAACCCTCAACCATTACGTAAACCTCGAAGGTCTGACCGATAATAACAGGGTTGGTAGCCGCGTAAATGTTTACGACAGGAGCATTGATAATAGGAATAACCTCGGACATAAGAACTTCGTTACAAACTGTGCAAGAAAGAATCTTGCGGCCTTCCTCGTCGGCAGTCGGCTCAAGTTCAACTACCCACTCGCCGGGTACGTGTCCTGTAGGATCAACAAAGTTGTCCTTGTAGTATGCACCGCAAAGCTCACAGGTGTGAAGTGTGTAACCGTTGTCAACACAGGTAGGATCAACTATCTCACCCTCATCGTATGCGTGCTCGCAAGGATCGCTGAGGTAAAGTGCGTAAACGATAAGGTCATCGTAAACGTTCTTTGTATAGCTGGTGTTGGTACGTCCGTCGTAGCAATTTCTGTAATAGTAGAATTCCCAGGTAAGACCGGAGAGAATGATGTGTCCGTCGCCTACAGCATATTCTGCAAGAGTAGGAGTTCCGTGTGCGTCCTGAAGAATAACATTAGCACCTGCGGGAAGGTTTTGGAATCCTGTATGGCTACAGTAATTACCGTTAAGGAGATTGTTGTTAATAGACTTGCCGTCTGTATAGATACCGGTAACGATAGGATGATCGGCATCTACAATGTAGTTATATCTGGAATAGTAATTTGTCTTGGAAACACCCTCGGGAAGAGTGTAGCTGATGTCACCTGCTGCCCAACCGTGATCACAAGCACCGTAGATTACTACACCGCCTGCATTAGCGAACTGGATAAGTGTATCCTGAAGTGCACCAAGCTGGTTGTATGTGCCGCTGCTCTGGTCGTTGGCAATAAGGATAACATTGTAACCTGCAAGATTTACATTGCCAAAGTTTGTTGTGGTGGTAAGATCCCAACCTGTGATATATCCGTCCTCAAGCATCTTGTTAAGAAGAGTAACGTTGTTGTTTTCGTCCCAAGGCCATCTGTCCTGAATAAGAAGAACGTTTGCATCGGGGCGAGCAGGGATAATCTCGGTGTAGGAGTCACCGCAAATAGAACAGGTGTAAAGAACTTCGCCGTCGGTGTCTGCTGTTGCCACTCTTGTAATTGTTGCAACATAGTCGTGTCCGCCGGGAATAACCTCTGTATAACTGTCGGAACAGTTGTTACAGGTGTAAAGGATGTAACCGTCGCTTTCGCAGGTTGCTTCAACGCGTTCGGATACATAGTAAGAGTGCTCGGAGTAAACGTATGTTAAGTAGTTGTCACCGCAGTTTACGCAGGTGTGCTGAATAATACCGTATTCCTCACAGGTGGTCTCTCTGATAACCTCAGAAACATAGTTGTGACCGGGTGCGGGAATGTAAATATTTTCAAATACCTGACCGCAGTAGATACACTCTGTATGCTTACGTCCGGATGTGGTACAGGTTGCCTCATAGTCGATTATCCAATCGCCGGGAGTATGAGGAAGAATGTAATAGTTGTCGTTGTAGGAGTAACCGCAAGAACAGGTGTATACGGTGTATCCGTAAGACGAACAGCTTGCCTCAACATATTCCTCTGTGAAGCTGTGCTGGTGAGGATTGGGAACGATACCTGCATTACCGAAGCCCTGAAGAACGGGATAATCATATCCTGTCTTGTATGTCCAAGTGCTGCCAAAGTCCCAACCGAGATTGGACTCAACCCAGGACTGATTGCTGAAGTTCGCAGCATCGGTTGATGTACCGCGATAATAATCAATAACAGAGGATGTTATATTGTAATAGCAATTAAAAACATTGCCTTCACCTAATGTATAAACATCGGTAGATGAATAATTGCTTTCAATAGAACCAACAAAGAAACAATTATTAAAATAAATATTTGAACCAGCACAACCAACAAGACCGCCGATTTCATCAATAGCAGAATCGCCACTTACCTGAAGAACATACTTTACTGTTCCAACCGCATAACAGTTACTTATAGTATAAGAAATATCACTATAAGCAGAACCAATCAAACCGCCGGCAGATGCTCCTGTTGTAGCACTTCCGTATGCAAAGCAATTATTAACAGAACATACACTTACTCCCAAATTACCTATAAGCATACCTGCGTTTGCAGGATTACCTGTAGAATAGGAGTGAATATCTGCACCGATAACATAGCAGTGAGATACTGTGGAGCCCTGAAGAGAACCAACCAAAGCACCGTTGTTAGTACGCTTTCCGTCGCTCATATAAGAATATACGTAAGCATTTTCAATTCCAAGGTTATATATGCTTCCGCTATTAACTACACCGAAAAGACCGTTGTAGGAGGTGTTATTATTTGAAATGAAAAGGTTAAATATTACATAGTTATTTCCGTCGAAATTACCTTTGAAGCTGTAGGAAACGTGTCCATACTCTTCTGTACGAATACCCTTACCAATAGGAGTCCACTCGATATTGTTAAGGTCGATGTTGTTCATCAGCTTGAAGTACTTGCCGGAGTATGTAGTGCCTGCATTTACAGACTGTGCAAGGTAAGCAAGTTCTTCTGCAGTATAGATAAGATAAGGATCGTATTCTGTACCGCTACCGCCACCGAAGCCGTTTGCCACTGTGCCGTCCCAAACGTCTGCCTCAATGGGCTCGTCGGGATCAATGGGCTCGTCGGGATCAATGGGGGGCTCTACGGGATTTTCCTGCCATACTGCGTAAAGAACCACGTCTGAGCCACCGATAACAAAGCTGTTGTTGCCATACTCCTCAAACTCGGGAACGGTAGCATTGCTGTCGGTAGACCAACCGAGGAATGTGTAACCCGATCTGGAAGGAATGTAATCAAAGCTTACGTATACAGTATCGTCGCTTTCGTATGCATTTGTATCTATGGGAAGGTTGTTAGAACCGCCGTTGGAGTTGTAGGAAACCGCAGAATAGTTCCAACCTGCACTGTAATCACGGGTAAACAAAACGTCTCCCGAAAAATTCTTAACGAAAACGGTGATTAGATAAGTGCCTCTCTGTGCACCCGCCTCAAGCTGGAAGTTTGCATAAGTATTTGCAGAGGCAGACGACAAATAAACAGTCTGCTCTGTTCCGCCATACTGGTTTCCGTTTGCCGAATTAACCGCCTTGTATTCCAAGGTGTAATTGCCGGGAACAAAGTTTCTTGTTATAAGAGTGGTAGAAACAACACCTGTTGATGAAACAGATGCAGAAAGATCTGCCGCAGGAGCATCAACAGCCTCGCCCTGACCGCTTACAACAAGAGAAACCGTACGAACTGTTACGCAATAATAACTACAAGTATGCGTGCCTGTACAAGTCATACGAAGTTCGAAATGATATGTATGTCCCTCTTCAAGCAAGGAAGGGTCAATTCTGAAAGAAGAGTTGTTCCAGGTATTGTTCTGACCGGACATGTGCCCGTCAAGCAAAACAGATACACCGGTGTTATCATCAACAAGATAGATGTAGTCACGCTCATAACCGTAACCACAATCCTTTATACTTTCATCAACGTCATAAGCTTTGATGGTAAGTGTTGCCTGCTCGTTAACATTCGTATTAACATAGAATGACTGTCCCAAACGGAAGTTTCTTTGTTCTTGACTGCTAATGCAACCATGTAAGTCATAACCGTTGTTGGTGTAGGTATGAGGAGCAGGATTGGGTTTAACATACTGATCATAACCACTCGATGTGGTAGCACCGCTGTTAAACAACGAATATGTGCCCTCTCCCGATGTTATTTCAACAACGTTATCAGGTAAGACAACTTCACCAAGATTCGGTTTTAATAACGAATCTACAGGTTTAGCTGAAACCGCATTGTCATCAATGATCGCTTTATTGCTTTCAGCAAAAGCGTGGACAGCCGCAAGGGGTGTAAGAGATACAACCATTACAAGTGCCAAGATCATTGACAGGATTTTCGAATAATTGCTCTTTTTCATAGTGCAATCCTTTCATAAAATATTTTTATAAATAAAAACACCAAAAAGGGCTTTATTCAAGTCCCTTTTTGGCGAAAATTATTTAACAAGATAAAAGATAAAATTTAAATGTATATGGTGATACATCATTGTTGTCGCCGTTGTTTATTAAACAGCGGTTAGCCCTCCTAAAGTGAAAAATCAAAATCGATTTTTGTCATTATTTAGAACACACTATTAATATTATAATACTTTTTAAATAAAAAGTCAATAAAGTATTTTAAATAAACGGTTTTTTGTTAAAATGTCACAAACTCAAAAAATCATAATAACGCGAAATTTTATTTTTTCAAAAATATTTTAGTAAACTATTGTTGTCATTTTTAGCTTATTTTGCAAAGTTTCGTTGTCATTTGTGCTATTTTTTGCTTTTTTTCATTTCCTTTTTTCAAAGAAAGCGAATGAAAATTGTGTGACAAAAGCAAAATGCAATAATTTCTGTTTTTTTGGTTTATCTGTATATTGGGAGCAAGGTTTTTCTTCCCTCGGAGATAAAAAACAAAGGGCTGACAATTTTGTCAGCCCTTAAAAATGAAATGTGTCTTTTTTTATAAATTTAATCCCTTTGTATTTCGGTAAAAGAGCTTATTTATCAATAAACAGGTGTCTTGGCAGACCGTCAACCATAAAGGGAGAAAGCTCACCGATAATAAGCGGACGTGCATAGGTGTCAAACTCCTCCGAAACATATGTTCCGTCCTCAATAATCCATTCAAGAGGAACGCACTTTTCCTTATTTGCAACCTCTCTGATGTCCATAATATCGGTAACTATGGAATAGGGATTGTTGGAAATACGTTTAAAGATGATCATTTTACCTGTTTCTCCGCGAAGAGCCGCCATAACAGCATCCGCACCAGCCATAAATGCCTCGGTTATATCACGTCTTGAAACAAGGTGAGAGGCACAACGCTGAAGTGTTGCAAGAACGATACCGCGGCACTTGATGCCAAGCTGATCTGTAAGGAAGTCCGAAAGGTAAAGTGCAGTACCGCCAAGTGCCTTATGGCCGAAGGAGTCAACAAGGGTGGTGTTTTTGTTCGCCTCGCAGACATACTTACCGTCAGCCGTCTTAATTCCCTCAGAAACAGCAACAATTACCGCCTTTCTGGTCTTTTTCTTTTCTTTTATCTCGCGAAGGAACTTTTCGTGGTCGAAAACAACCTCGGGAAGATAGATAAGATCGGGGCCGTCACAGTCCTCAGAGCGAGAAAGTGCAGACGAAGCGGTAAGCCAGCCCGCATTTCTACCCATAATCTCGACTATTGTAACAGAGTCACCCGGATAGGTCTTTGCGTCGCGGATAATCTCCTTCATAGTGCTGGCAATATACTTTGACGCAGAACCAAAGCCGGGAGTGTGGTCTGTGCAGGCAAGGTCATTGTCAATAGTCTTGGGAACACCCATAAAACGAATGTCCGAATCAATCTTTCTTGCATACTCGGAAAGCTGCATTATGGTGTCCATAGAGTCATTTCCGCCTATGTAGAAGAAGTATTTTACGTCAAGTTTTCTTAAAAACTCAAAAATTTTCTCATAAAGCTCGGGAGCTTTATCAGCGTGGGGGAGCTTAAAACGGCAGGTGCCGAGGAATGATGAAGGTGTACGTTTCAGCAGCTCGATATCCAAGTCATTCTTGATATAATCGGATATATCGATATATCTTTCCTGAAGAAGCCCCTCGATACCGTTACGCATACCGTAGACGGTGCCGCAGCCCTCGTCCTTTGCAGTTTTGAAAACTCCGACAAGACTTGCGTTGATAACAGATGTAGGACCGCCGGACTGTCCAACCATAACGTTTCCACGTGTCATAGTTTACTCTCCTTTATATTTTGTTCAATATAATTATATAACAAAAACGCATATTTGCAATACAAAACGAAAAAAATTCACAAAAAACTGCCCCGATTACTCGGGGCAGTCATATCTTTTATAAATTGCTGTTAATTAATCAACGTCGGGCTGTATTTCATCACAGCCGAACCGGTCGCAAGACGATGCCGAATTAATTGTTAACAAAGAACTCGTAAAGAGACTTGTAAAGCTCCTCGTCGTTGTAGGAATTCATACCTGCGTTGATAAGGATCTCTTCGGAGTTGAAGTCGGGATTGATGTCGGTGTATGTGAAGAGCTTAAGGTATGCCTGCTGTGCTACCTCGAAGCCGTCGGTTACTGCCATCTCATAAATCTGAAGTGCGGGAAGTGCAGATACAGCATAGGAGATGTAGTAGCAAGGAGAGGTGATTGTCATACCGTATCTCCAATATGTTTCGGAGATGAAGCCACGAACACCAAGATCCTCGGTGATGCAGTAGTAGAGGTAATCGTACTCGTCAGCGGTGATCTGGCCGTCTGCCATAATGGTATCAGCACCAACACCATCATAGCTGTTAAGGTAGATTGCCTGCTCGAAGCAGTCAACAGCAGTACCGAGCATAATTACGTTAAGAGTGTTAACAATCTGCTCAATCTTGATCATCTGGTAAGCAGAGCCGTCAATCTTGCCGTCAAGGAATGCAAGGTAAAGCATTTCGTTACCCTGAGAGTGAACCTCAAGGATATCGTAAGACTGATTGTACTCAGAACGGTTGTAAACCTCGTTCATATAGTGACCGAACTCGTGAGCAACTGTAAAGGTGTTGTCATATCCGCCGCTGAAGTAAGCGATGGGAAGGTCGAATGCAGAGAGGTATGTAACGAAAGCACCCGAATACTGTCCTCTGTAAAGGTTGCCGTTGGACATAAGCTTGTTGAACTCGTCGGAGAAGGAAATCTGCTTGTCGGGGTTAGAGGTAAATGCCATAATGTCTATGTAGTCATTAAGTGCGGTGTTACCTGTTTTGTCCTTGAAGAAGCTGTTGTCAACAATACTTCCGTAAATGTTCTTGTTATAGCTTCCGTTCTGTATAAATTTTGTGTATTCAATATAAACATCAATGAAGGCGGGAGCAATATATTCCTTAATGTAGTCGGTAATCTCGGCTACATCTGTGTAGGTGTAATCTCTGCCGTAAACATTGCCGTATGCATATTCAAGATAGTTTGCATAACCCATAATCTCGGCAATTCTGTTGTTGTTTCTAACAAACTCTGCATAGAGCTCGGGAACGCGAGAATCGTTTATGTGATTAGAAATAGCAAAGAACTCAAGCTCGATTTCGGAATTTCTCGCCTTAAGCTCTACATACTCGGGATCGGAAACCGCACTGGAGTCAAAGAGATATGCCTTGATCTCGGGCTCGGTCATACCGTAGTAGAAGAACTCGCGGTAGCAACTGTCATAAATGGGCTGAGAGAGAGAATAGAAGGTTGCGATAAGCTGAGTGTAATAATCCATCATATAAGAATATCTTTCCTCAAGCTCTGCGTTGTCCATCTGGCAGTAGTAGTCAATCTCAGCGATCTGACGCTGTGCTATTGCATACATAATAAGCTCGTAATATTCGGTGTGAATAGCATCAACAGCCGCATATTCGTCTGCAAGAGCACCCTCTTCTGCATAGCCGTGAAGTGCAGGATCGTACTCGGGAGCTGCCTCGATTATAGCAAGGATTTCCTCGTACTTTGCAGCGAGATCTGCCTCGTCTTCTTCATCAAAGTTAAAGGTAAGCTGTTCTGCATAAGTGCCGTTGCTTTCGGTAACGAATGCACCCGTGAGACAACCTTCTCTTGTACAGCAAGCAAATCTTGATGCCTCGGGAGCTTCACCGAACTGGTGGCCGAGTGCGGCAACAATCTCAGACTTGGACTTTCCGCAATTAGCACACTTGAAGTAATTAATACCCTTCTGAGTGCAGGAAGCAGCCATACTTCCGTTGGGCTGCATATCGTGGCCTGTTGCAGGAACAACCTCGTCGGGCTTTGTTTCGCCGCAAGCACAAGCATACTTGTTCAAGCCGTCTTTTTCACAGGTTACAGCAATGCTGTCCTCGGTAAGTACAAATTCGTGGGTGTGAGGGGGCTCTTCGTCGCCTTCGCCTTCACCCTGGTCGTTTTCACCCTGGTCGTTTCCGCCCTGTTCGCCGGTGCCGTTGTTTTCAGAGCCCTCGCCCTGAGATTCGCCGCCGAAAATGTTCTTAATATTCTCGGGAATAAGCGAACAGCTAACAAGAGCAATCACCATAACCAGCATAAGAGCAAGTGTAAGTAATTTTTTCATAATGTATCTCCTTTTCAAAGTAAATATGAACTATTGTAACATATATATTATCATTTTTCAATAGATAATCAATGGTTTTTAAATCTTTTTGCAATTTTCACTATATTTTGTTGCATTTTTTGGTCTATTGTTACAAAAAAGCTCCCCTGATAACAGGAGAGCTTTAAAATTTTAAGTTTATATGTAGAAATCTGCCATTCTCTTTGCATTGCGATAGAACACAGCACTTGCCGCCTGCTGATAAGGAACGACGAAGTAAAGTCCTAAGCCAAAGGTGAGAATTGCAAGGATATCCCAGCCGATAAAGCTGAGCCAAAGACAGAAGTATCTCCACTTTCTGCCCTTCATAATTCTTGCAGACTCACGAAGAACCTCTTTCGAGGTATACTCGGGATGTTCTGCCATAACAAAGTAAACCATTGCATACTTATAGGCGATAATAAAGCCGGGAACGATGAAGAAGCAAAGGCCGATAAACACCCTGAACACCACAAGCAAACGCACCCAGATAGCCGTTGCAACCTGGCGGAAGTGTGCAAAAAGTGTTTTTATCTCCGGCTCTGCACCGTCAACCAAATTAAGATTGAACTTAGAGTAGCCGATGGAAACCGCACTGCCGATTACAAGCGAGATAACCAGCGAGAAGGCAAGAATCGCACCAAGGCCGATAAGTATGGGAACAAGTGCACCAATATTGCCCTCACGAATGGTGGCAGCAACCGACTCGATATTATCAGGAGTCATTTCCTCATCGGGAATCGGGATATCAAAGGTAAATGAGAAGGACGAACCGTTTACACCGCCAAGCATCATTGCAAGTGCAGCAGCAACAATGGCAATAAACCATCTTCCGCGTAACACATCACGTGCCGCCTGTCTGAAATCTCTTGCTCTCATAACATCCCCCTTTCTCATAAAAATCCCTCTCGCGAGGATACTGTTCTAAATTAATAATATCACAAGCGAGAGGGTTTGTCAATGAATTTTATGAAATTTTACTGAGTTTTATTCAAAATACTCTATAATAATCATATAGATGTACATTCCGCTGCCTGCAGAGCCAACCGAGTATGTGCCCGCCTCGGTAATATCAACAGAAGAAACCGCAACAGCGGAGGGTGCTTCATAAGAGCCGACAGTCTTGTTTGCCGAGTCTACCATAGTAAGAGTTCTGGTGTCGCTGCCTGAGCTTCTCACTGCTATTGTAACGGTACAAGCACCGTCAACGGTGAAGGAAACGTATCTGTTAGAGCCGAAGGTTGCCTTACCGCCCACACTGAGTCCGTAGGACAAGGAGTAGTTTGTTTCACCATAGGTGAAGTTTACCTTAGAGGACTTTTTATCCATCTTCCTGTCGGCTGTCGCAACGAGAGTGAAGTCGCCCTCTACAACAGTTTCGGTGTAGCTGTCAAGAGTAAGATTGTCTGCGTTGAAGATAACAACCTTTGTAGGTTCGGGACGATTTGCGATAACAAGCTGCTTAACAGCCGCCTCGTATTCTTCAAGTATTGCAAGGTTTGTTACAATGGGCTTGTCATCAACATTAAGCTTTGCAAGCTCTGCTCTGATGAACTCGCACTCCTCGCCCATAGCGATGTAATTATCCTGTGTTACCTCGCCCTTTGCCGCCATAGCATCTATAAGAGCAACAACCGCATAGGGAGAAGCATAAACTCTGTTGGGATTTGTAACATTAACTGTTTTGAAGAGGGCCTCAATAGCATCAACTGTGTTCTTGCCGATAAGGTTGGAGGGGTCAATGAAGCTTTCGGGAGTTGTAAGCACCTTGTCAGCGAAGGAGAAGCTGTCGCTGTCTGCAAGAATATGCTCTGCAACCTTTGCTGCCTGAAGGAAGGCACCATACTTGTTATAATGGGTTGCCTCAATGCCTGTGTAACCCTGCTCTACATTGCCGTAAGCTCCGTCATAGCCGGAAGGCCATACACCTGTAAGCTCGTTGGGTTTAAGTGCCATAAGATAGTTTGCATAGGTAGGAGTAGCAGTTTCAAGAATTGTCTTGCTGTCTGCAAAGAGGTCGATAAGAAGGCAATCCTCTTCCTCTGCAAGCTGGCGAACCGCCTCAACGTATGCAAAGTTCACACCGTGAAGGCCGGCACCGCCGATAATCTCGCTGCCCGAGAACTTAACTCTTGCAACGGGAGTTATAAGAACGGGAACAGCACCCTGCTCTCTTGCAAAATCAATATACTGTTTAAGATACCACTTATATGTACCGCTTCCGTATGCATAGTATTCAGAGCCGTACTTTGCGATCTCAGCAAGGGCATTCGCCTCCTCGGCATCGGTTGCCTTTGAGGTATATTCCTCGGGAAGAATACTTGTAGAGGTTTTTTCCGCAGGGGTTACGGGGTAAATGCCGTTTGCGTCGGGCTCTCCGAGGGGAACCATTCTGTCAAAGATTGTAGAATAGTTGGAAAGCTTAGATGCATCATCGTTATGACCAAACTGGATAAAGAGATAGTCGCCGGGCTGAATATCGTCGGCTATAGAATTTCCGCCGTTCTGAGAGAAGCTGTAGGAAGAACCGGGAATGTCGTAAAGACGGCCCTCGTTAATGAAGGAACGGGAGCTTCTGCCGCCGTGAGCCGCATTGACTACAACAACCTCGTTGTCAAGGAAGAGATCAAGGAACTGTCCCCAACCGCCGATATACTGATTTTCAGCATAGGTCTTAACGGTAGAGTCGCCCGCAAGGAAGATAACGGGAGTGCGGTTAGGATCAACCTCGGGAGGAACAGGAACACCGTTGCCGCAAATGTCGCAGATAGCATCGCCGTCTGCATCGGTACAGCCGTCCTCGCAGGGTGGCAACGCAGGAGGAATCAACCCACCACTGCCGCAGTTGTCGCAAATTGTATCGCCGTCTTCATCCTTCCAGCAATCGCAAACGGGAGAAAGCTCTCCGCACTCGCACTTGCCATCTACGAAAACGTGCTCGTGGGGAACGTCTGTGCCGGGACCCGGCTTTTCGGGATCGGTGCTGTCACCCGGGCCGGGCTTTTGGTCGCCAACGTCATCGGGAAGCTGGGTTTCGCCATCACCGTCGGGGGTGCCTTCTACGTCGTTTCCGCCGTCACCCGAGGGGAAAAATCCCTCAATAAAGGAACAGGATACGAGCGAAAGAATCATAACAAAGACGATAAGCAGACTTAAAATTTTTCTTTTCATTTAGGTTACCTCTTTCTTTTTTAATTCTTATTCAATAATATACTAACATATCTAAATCAATATGTCAATATTACTTATTTTACAATAAAAAGAAGGGCTTTCTTGTGCAACCTTAACAATAAAATGTTTACGGCAGGGGTGCGAATAGCACCTCTGCCGTTCTGCTTCGCAATATTGCTGCAATGCTTTATTCTGTCGGAAGCCAGATATTTATCAGATATTGAAGCGAGGCGTCGGAGATGTCGCTGCTGACACGGCTTACCGTGCATCTTTGGCCGTCGGTATCATTGTAATAAATGCTGCCCCGCGGCTGTTCAAGATTCCATATCACTCCGTCTACCGATATCTGACTCCAATCCTCGGACAGACGCTTTATTTCTACCTCGCTCACTATCTGCTCGGTGGGCGTTTCATTATATGCGTAATACGCAGTAGCCCGAGGCACATTATCCGCCGTGTCTATGACGTAGTAGAAGTATCGGTAGGGGTTTTCCTGCACTACTCCCGTTTCAATATCCCAGGGGGCGTTACGCTGATATATTCCACGCACGCCAAAGGATGTATAATCGTATTTCTTCAGCTCGCCGAGCAGGCCTTCAACATACTCGAGATCGGTTTTGCGGCTGACCTTTTCCCAGCGAACAGACATAGCATCCGAACGCATAGGCCTTTTTGTAAACAGCTCGGTATAGTCAATAGCACTCTTAGTGTAATTAAGCCCGTTTTTCGTTATACCCATTCTATGGAAGCCGCTGTTCTCATTTACACTTATGGCATCGTTGAAAACGACGTACTCTACCTTCGAGGAATCATCGGTCGAGTACTCGTAGGACAGAGTGACCTCCTTAACGTATGCGGGAGCGTTCGCCTCCTTATGAACGTAGTAGCCCATACCCGTTCCCGTAATAATAAGATAATCCTCGTACCTGTACTCCTCGTCCTCAATATAGTCATAGCTTCTTGGAGTATAGCCCTCCTTACGCTCATATTTAGGAGTATAAGTATAATGCGTCAGCTTGTAGATACCCTTTACGTTTCTCATTTTCTGTCCCGATATCATATAGCAGCCGGCCAACGTCAGCAGCATCACGATCACGAGTATCGCGGCAGACAGGCGTTTAACGGTTTTCATCATTATTACCTCTTTCGTTAGAATTTACCTTTATTTTTTCAAACTATTATTTACCTAACGCTCTGTTTCAGTTTACCTTCACCGTAAAGGTGCCGTCATTGTTATCGATAACGACACCGTCGTTGTAATATTCGCCAAGCATATCGGTGGGGTCAAAGGAGGTTATCAAAATGCCATTTTGTGAAATACATATACCCAAAGAATCGCCAACATCAAGCATGTTGTTATCCAACATATAAACGGTTGCAACGTCGGTATAAGAATTGCTTGCATTAACGCCACCGAAAAGCCGGCTGTTCTTTACAGTAGTCACACCGTCGCAGCAATACAGAGCTATATATTCACGGGAAATCAAGGTACATCTGTCAACCAGAAGATTATCCACATAAGTTTTCAGTGCAGCATTATTGCCGAATGCCTCTATGGTACCGTTCTTTACAACTGCGTTTTCTGAGTTTAGTCCCAGATCAGAATCATTTGTAAGAGTGAGAGCATAGCCACCCAGGTTGATTGATACGTCCTTGTTGGTATAGAGCGAGGTGTCAACCGTAATATTATCGGTGAAAAGGATATATCCACCGTTTTCAAGTGCGATAATAAGCTCTTCTGCAGTTGATACCTCGGTAACAAGAGGTCTTACATAAATCTCATATATATCGTCAGCCCTATAATCATCAACCCTTCTCTCATTGTAGGTTTCATAAAAGGCATAACCCTCGGGAATGACCAGACCGGTAAGACGCTCTGTGTAAATATACAGCTCTTCTCCTGTATATCCCGTAAGATCTATAAAGCCATCTCCGTTGATTGAGTGATGAGCGGCTTCAATACTTACGTTACCGGAAATTTTAAGAGTTGAATCAGAGTACATATATATCTCCCTGTACATCTTCGATGTCTCTTCTGAACTATTGATAATAGTCATTTCCTGATAAATCCAGAAGGTAGCCTGAGCGTTGCCCGTCACCCTGAGATCATAGCCCGCAAGGTCGAGGGTAACGCTTTCCGTAACGTCAAATCCATTCACACTCTCAATATCTGCACCAAGTCTGATGTAATCATAGGAGGTAAATGCATCGAGAAGCTCCTCTGCCGTGGTTACGGTAAGAACCTCCACGTCATCTTCAGCATCATTTACTACAAGATTCAGATCCAGAATGGCACTGTCGATCATTGCACCGGTCTCGGCGTCACCAAGTCCTATGCCATTGATACTGCCGTAGGAATCCGCAAGCACCTGCACCCGACCAAGATCGAACTGATATTCTATTTTTTCTTCCTCTATAACAGGACTGTGCAGACCCGTGTCAAATATCCTATCGAAAATATACCAGGTTCCCTCTATATTCAGATATATCATAAAATCGTTTTTTTCGCTTACCGAGGAAAGATTTTCGCCAAAGATAGTAAGAACAAAGGGATTTTTCTCGCTTATAGAGAAGGTGTTTGCGGCTTCGTCATATCCCGTACTGTCGGAATTAAAGCCGATGCCGGTAACCGTAGGAAGAACCTCCATCAAATACTCGTTATTCGGAACTTTGTCGAAATAAGCTATGTAGTTCCCTTTTTCATTCTCTTCTATGTGATAGGCATTCTCCTCTATATACTCGTCGCAATCTTTGCAAAGGAAGGTGGCGGTGCAGCTTGAAAAGTCATCTGCCCAGGTGTATTCCGGGTTAGTCTCACTGTTCCATACGTGGTCACAGGCCTCGACCTCAGCTTTAAGCTCGGCAAGCTCCTTTTCGA
Organism: Eubacteriales bacterium; assembly: GCA_045538685.1. Lineage (GTDB taxonomy): Bacteria > Bacillota > Clostridia > Oscillospirales > CAG-272 > UBA1740. Next base: position 30,633 of record JAZSRX010000003.1, read on the forward strand.
GAGCTTCCTTTTCTGCTTCAAGGGTGGCCTTTTCTGCTTCAAGGGCTTCGTTTTCGCCCTCAAGTGCATCAAGCTTTCCCTGAAGCTCTGTAATCTGTCCGTTAAGCGAGGTTATTTTATCATTAAGGGGGGCTGTTGCCTCGTTTACCTTTTCATCAACGTTGACACAGGATGCAAGTGATATCGCAAGAAAAAGGCAAATCATAACGGCAAGCAGTTTAACTGTTTTTTTCATATATTTCTCCTGTCAGTTTTAATCGAAAAAACTATTAACAGCCGAGAGGCGAGGGGCAAAGAGCCATAAAGTCCTCTACCGAATAACTCTCATAACCGGGGGCTGCGGCTCCACCTTCAATGTATTCATACGATGCTACCGACCAGCCCTCAGGGAAGAAGTAAAAATATTTGCTCGGAGAGAAGGTGTATATCGTTGCATACATAAAGCTGCTGTCCGCGTCGTAAAATACCTCAATTATGTGGCTGATGTCAGATGCGTGCCAAATCACTTTTTGCTCAGTGAGTGCTTCATTTGTATACGACATTTCTACAATTAAGCCGTCTGCGGTGTCAATCTGCAAGAAACAGGAATTATCGTCGGGGTAGATATGAAGTGAGCTGTCCTTCGCCTCGGTATTTATTCGTGCAAATCCATCACGTTTGCCGTCTATATACTGTACATCCCACTCATTACCGCCTGCCTGACCGTAGAAATCCACACCTAACCTTGCGTCAGGATCAAGCTCTACCTCACCGGTCCAGACACCGTCAACAAGAGTCAGCTTGGTTCTGTTAAAGGTTGCAAAGTCATACACCTCTACCTCCGTAGCACCGAAATCGGGCACGGTAAAGACACCGTTCTCATACTTCATCTCCACTTCACTTGGGAAGAAGGCGATGATCTCGGAGAGGGGGATATTATAGTCAGCAAAATTCACCTTAACCTCATCGGGAAGTGTAAACACAGGAAAACCGTTCGACTCACCCGGCTCTTCGGGATCGGGTGTGGGCTCCTCCGTGTCGCTTCCCTGCTCGGTGGGTCTTACGTAAACGTAGTGGACTCCGTTTCCGGGAGCATAATCGGGAAGCAGAGAACCGTCGTGCTCACTATATACTGAATAGCCATCGGGAAGTATCACGCCGGTTGCTTCACTACCAACGTAGAGATACAGCTCGTTACCGGTGTAATCCGAAAGATCTATAAGGCCGGAAATCACCACGATCATTATATTATCTACAAGCGTAAAATCACCAATTACCTTTATTGATCCGTAGTTTAGCGTAATATCACGGTTTATTTCAGATCCACCAACGCTGTCAAGAATCACGCAGTTTGCATTTACCAGGAATGAAGCAGAGGTTTCTGATGTAACAGTAATGTCATATCCCGCAAGTTCGATGACAACGTCACTCCACACTGTGAAGCCTTCTTCGCTCTCAATATCGGCAGCGAGTATTACCTTTCCACCGTTTTCAAGTGCTACATTAAGCTCCTCCGCGGTGGTAACCGTCACCCACTCGTCTGTGGAAGCTTCGTCGCTAGGTCTTACAAAAGCAAGCCCTTCCATAAGTGCATCAAGAAAAACGGGAAGAAGCTCTCCATGTATGTTATACATAGCATAGCCGTCGGGAATAAGCAGCTCGGTGTCATGACTGTAAGGGTAGATAATCAATTCTTCGCCGCTGTAATCCGAAAGATCAAGATCTCCGTGTAGTATTATACCCTGGTCTCCAACCGTAATAGCATCACCGATCTTTACCCTAGCGGCCTCGAGTATGACAATACCGTTAGTTAGGCCTGAACCACCAACGCTGTCGCGAAGCTCCAGATATTTGTTGAAAACCTCGAATGTTTTTCTATTTTCATCGGCAACGATAATGTCATAGCCGGCAAGATCGATAAGGACCTCCATATATATCTGGAATCCATTCTGGCTCTCGATATCGGCAGTTAACCTTATCTTTTCGGCGGTCCGAAGTGCCGTAACAAGCTCATTCTTATCAGAAACAAGAGTATATCCTTCCGAATCTACGGGAAGTGGCTCTCTCTGTACGTTTACCGTAATATTTGTGTTCTCGTACATAGTATCGGTGGCAAGGTCATAAATTACAAATCCGTTGAAACAACTATGGGCAAAGGAATAGCTTGCATCAATGGTAAGGGTAACCGAGGTGTCGGTTATTGAAAGAATATTATTCTGAGGATTCATAAAAGATTCAACAACAAACATTCCACCGTCAACGTAAGCGAAAATGACACGCTCGGAAATCTCAACCATATTCAGAAGATTTTTGCCTGTGAAGGTAAGAATGAAGGGTGTTTCCTCGGTTATCGTGAAGGTGTTTGTCGCTTCGTCATATCCATCGCTGTCGCTGTTGAAATACACTCCTGTAAACACAGGCAGATAGTAAACCGTGGATGGAACGTTGTCATTGAAGTATGCCGTTATTCTGTCATCCTCCCCGGTTACGTCATAGGTGCTGAGAAAAGCGAGCTCGCCACAGGTGCTGCAAGTAAATTCTGCGACGCAGAAGCTCTGATCGGCAGACCAGCTGTACTTGATCTCGCTCTCACCGTCGTAGAAATGAGTACCGCTTGCACATCTGATCTCGCTATTAATTTCTTCAAGTCTGTCCGAAAGGGCTGCCTTTTCGCCTTCAAGGGTTGCTTTCTCGGCTTCAAGATCTGCCTTTTCGGCTTCAAGAGCTGACTTTTCGGCTTCAAGAGCTGCCTTTTCTTTTTCAAGGGCCGCCTTCTCGGCTTCGAGCTCTGCCCTGCCTGCCCCCAGCTCTGCATTTTCGCCTTCAAGAGCGTCTATCTGACCGTTAAGCTCGGCGATCTCACCGTCGAGCACCGAAATCTCAGCTTCAAGTCTTGATATCTCGTCGTTAAGAGAGGCAGTCGCCTCGTTTATTTTTTTATCAATATTCCCGCAGGATGCAAGCGATACCGTAAGAAGCATCGCAATAAGGATCACAAGTGATTGAACTATTCTTTTCATATCCTTTACTCCTATCTGATATTAGTTTTCATCTATGCTATAGGCCTTATGTAGCAGTGGCCGTATTCCTTCGCGATAGCAAAATCGGTGGTCTCGCCCGAACCGCTGTAATTATAGAAAGCATATCCATCGGGAAGAATTATGTTCTCAAAATTACCGGTATACAGATATATTTCGCCACCTGTGTAG
>JAZSRX010000020.1:0-23506 GCA_045538685.1 Eubacteriales bacterium
TGTTCCACCTCACCATAGCCGGACTCTGCCAGCTTAACCGCCTTTTCAGGATCGATCTCAAAAACTCCGTTTTCAACGGGATTTTTTATTTTTGCCAGCATATTATCGCGATATCGGTGAATCATCTGAATAGACTTTGACTCCTCACGGCGAGAGTCGGTCATTTTCTTTTTCTCGCCATTCGCTCTACACTTGCTGTAATTGTCCTGCGCAGGCGCCTCAGTCAAAACAGCAACGAGAGGTCCGTTTCCGGAAAGGTAAACTGCGCCCTCATCATCGACAGGTTTGTCGTTGCCCTGATATGTCTGCTTGATTGCAACGTCAAGTCCAACTAAGGTCTTACCTGCTCCAGGAACACCGGTTACAAAGCAAATGCTCTTTTGCTGATTTTCCTTGCTCTTTTGAATAACGTCTAATATGTATGCTATAGTTCTGTCGGTCGTAACCTTGTCAGCCTCGTGGCGAGTGATATTCTCTACAGAATGATTCTCATACAGTGCCTTTGCCGCCTCGATAATTGTAGGTGTGGGAGCGTAGGGGCTGATAATCCAGTTGGGATTAACCGCTGGTTCTTCGGGGAAACGCTTCAGTACTTCAGAAATCAAGTTTTCAAGACCTGATGCACCGGTCACCAAAGGATTCACAACTCTATCGTCATAAACCGACATCTTAATCTCGGTGGACGAGCTGCGATAATTCGTAGCAACAAGAATTGGCACAATAAGATTGTCCTGGCTGAATTTGTGGAAATTTTTAAGGTCAAGAGCATAGTCAAGCACCTGGTCAACATCCGCCTCTAAAATCTTGGATTCTCCGACCTTAAATTCGATACAGAAAATAATGCCCTCGAGTAGAAGCACCACGTCAACTCTCTTACCGAGACGAGGAATGTCATATTCAAAAATGATTTTGCCCTCTTTGTCTGCATAATTAGAAAGGAGACTCTTCATTACTAAGATTTCGCCCTTCCATGCTTCGCGAGTGGTTGTAGGAGCATCACCGTGATACTTATCGCAGAGAGTTCCAAATATTAAATTGTCGTCAAGGCTAAGAAATCTCTTAATGCCACTACTGTATAAACAACGACTCATAATAAAGTCTCCTATTATTTATTGGCAGGAACGATTTCTACAATATCGTCCATAGTACATTCAAGTGCCGCACAAATCTTAACAAGCACATCGCTTGATACAGTTGCACCGTCTTTTTTCATTTTTGCAAGGGTTGCCTTGCTGATGCCGGCTTTTTCGGCAAGCTCCTTGATTTTCATTTCACGATCAATCAATAGCTTGAACAAACGTTTGTAGCTCGCTGCCATCGTGTTTCTCCTCTTTAAAATAAATATTTTTATACAATTAATATTTTAGCACCTTTTCTGATAAATTGCAACATTTTTCACTAAAATAAATTATGAGATCGTTTAATTTTTTAAATCATTGTTTAGCGAATATGGATTTACAGTTCTCTAAACTATGCCTTCCGCTTTGTCTATCGTAGCACAGTTCTCGTATATGTCAAAGTCTTTAAAATTTGCGGGTGAATTCAAATTGGTTTATTAAGCTGGGTAGCGATACTCGGCTTTTTTATTTTTATGCAATTTTTCAAGATAAGCGGAACGTCTAATTTAATAACGCTTTGACATATACGGGCTGTCATTTCGGTGTAACAACTTGCACCGAACAGTGCTTCTCTGCCCTTGCGGTAAGGCAAATACTGAAGTTAATTGACGTGTCCGTACCATAGCGTACAGGTTTGGACTATATCGGATCATTTTGCGATAGTAAATGCTCAAAAGTTGGTAGTAAAAGAAGTTCACATTTAATAAAAAATCATTTATACTAAAATCATCACACAAAAGAAAAGGAGTAATCAAAATGAAAAAGGTGTTATTTACGCACGATATTCAAGCAACGTGCAGACAGAGCAATCCATAGAGGGACAGGTTCGTGTTGTTACGGAATATGCCGAGAGGAACGGCATTGAAATTGTTAGCTCGTATATTGACAGGGCAACGACCGGAACCAACGACAACAGGCCTGGATTTCAGAGCATGATGAAGGATTCATCAAAGAAGGAATGGGGCTGTATTTTAGTGTACAAGCTGGACCGGTTCTCACGTAACAAGTACGAAATGGCAATTCACCGAAAGACACTTCGTGACAACGGAATCAGGCTGATATCGGTGACCGAAAATATTCCTGATTCGCCCGAGGGTGTAATCCTCGAATCGATCCTTGAGGGCATGGCAGAATACTACTCGCTTGATGTTTCTCAGAAAACCAAGCGAGGCAAAAAGGAGAGCCGCCTCAAGGGAAATTATGACGGTGGGGCTATTGCCTATGGGTACAAGATCGTAAAGATTGATGGCGAGTACAAGGCAGCGATCTGCGAAGAGGATGCCGCTGTGGTGAGACGAATATTTGAGGAATACTTGTCGGGCAAGGTTGTCCAAAAGATAGTTGACGGCCTGAATGCAGACGGAATACGCAACCAAAGGGGCAATCGGTTTTCTGTATGCACCGTCACCAATATGCTGCATAACGAAAGGTATATCGGTAGATGCAGGTACAGAGATGACAAAGTCTACACAAACATCTTTCCGCGACTTGTTCCGGACGAATGGTTTGAGCTGGCACAAAGGTTCCTAAAAGAAAATCACCGAGGCGGCAACTCTGTCAAAAAACCGTTTATACTTAGAGGCAAGCTAGTGTGCGGATGCTGCGGAGGCAAGATGCGTAGCAACAGTGCGACAACTCCCGCGGGTAAGACTTTTCGCTATTATTCCTGCGTAAATAAGTTAAAAAGTAAAGAATTGTGTACAAAAGCAAGCATTCACAAAGAAATTTTAGAAAAAATGGTTGTAGATACTTTGATAAAAGTTCTGTATTCTTCAGACATGTTGGAGATTGTTGTGGATAGATTATATGAGATAAACGAAAGTAAGGTGCAGAACAATGATATCCTGAAAGCACTGCTCAAAGAGAAGAAAAAATGCCAAAGGCAACTGGACAAAATTATGGAAGCGATCGAAAAAGGAGTTTATACAAGCTCGGTAAAGGAGCGTATCGCTACGTATGAAGCACAGCTGGCGGCACTTAACAGAAAGATCACCGAAAACGGCTCGGAGGTGAGAAAAAGCTTAAGCAAGGATGACATACGCAAGAACCTCAAAGATGTCATTCGCAAGGAGCCCGCTCAGATAATCAGACTGCTGATAAAACAGATCGTAGTCTATGAGGATAAAGTGAAAATATTCTTCTATCATACAGACAAAAACGGACCTGATGAGGATTCTCATCAGGTCCTTTGCTTTTATTCAGAAAAGTGTGAGCTGGATAGTTCAGCGAACAGTATTAACCATCCAGAAATTGAGGTTTGCTTGTTGATATAGATATAATTCGTTTATTCTTTATCACTCATAATAGGCATCGGTGCTTTACTTCATTGATAAATAATGTATTTTTTTGTCTTTACCTATTGACAAACAGAAAAAATCTTGTATAATATAATGATTTAACATCAGTTAAATGGACGGTTAGGGAGATTTCAGAAAAGGAGATAGATAGCATGCAACACGATTTTCGCTATGTATCAAAAAACGAAGCAAAGGAAGTCAAGAATAATTTACTTGACATAATTCATGAGGTTCAAGATATCGTGCGTGATCATTTCACCTTCAGCTATTGGTTTATTGGAAGTTCAAGCCGTAACATGATTACCTATGACGCTAATTCAAACACAGGGTTCGATTTTGATGTCAACATTCAGGTCAATGATGACGACGAGGAGTACACTCCTGCTGAGATCAAGCGTATCATCCGTCTAGCTTTTGATCAGGTTGTTCTCAGGTATGGTTATGATAATTGCGAAGACTCCACTCGTGTATTAACCATCAAATTCAAAGATCGCTTCAACTCAAGAATTTTACATAGTTGTGATTTTGCCATCGTATATAACTGCAAAGACGGCAAACAGCAATACATAAGATTCAATAAAGAGCAACGATCATATACTTGGGAATACCAACCTAAAGGTTATTTGTTACTCCCTGCAAAAATTGATTGGATAAAAAACAATGGTTTATGGAACGACCTTCTTAATTACTACATTGAAAAGAAAAACAACAACCTTAACCCAGACAAACATTCGCGTGCTATTTTTGCAGAATCCGTGGCAGAGATATGTCAGAAGAATGGATATCATGATTAACGTAATCTAATTATCAATGACAAAAAATTGCATTTTCCTTCTCCGAAAATAAAAAAGTTCCTATTACATAGTAATAGGAAAAACTATGATTTTTCTCTTTTTGTAGTTCTTGGAGTTGCTGAGACCAATAAGACCAATCCGAACACGGATTGGTCTTATTTTTTTGCCCAAAACGCTCTTTTAAGCCCGTTTTTTGCGATATGCAGGCATTTTTGATCCTGTTTTTACCAAAAATCACATATGATTTGATTGTGCGAGAGTTGAATGCACATCAGCATTTGACTCTCTTTTTGTTTTTTACAGAAAAAGCGTTCATTTTAGTAATACAAATTTTTTGACTTTGTTCACTTTACTACTTTTTGTAAAAAAAGGATAGACATAATATCTCGATTAATTTACAAATTAATCGTTTATTTTTTCCTCATCGAAAGTGCGAGATACAGTGCGTAAGAGCCGGTTATTACGGTAAGCAAAATTGCGGTAAGTATTTGCATATCTTCAGTTGCGTTTGATTCATCGGCAAAGGCACTGAGCACATTAAAAATGCCGTGTGCGGCAATGCAGACAAGCAAGCTCTTTGATTTGTAATACATCATAACAAACATAAAGCCCGCAGCAGTGGCATATACCACCTGAAGCAGATTGGGAAGCAATTCAGCTCCCGATCCGTTTATCAGATTTATGATATGCCCGATGCCAAAGGTCACACTTGAAACGATAATGGCAGCTTTTACATTATCTTTTCGCATCGCCTCAAAGAGAAGACCGCGGAAGATCACTTCCTCAAGGAAGCCGACGCAAAACATTGTCAAAACGTAGAGAACCGTCTCGAGTGCTCCGTAATTCAATGTCACACCGTACCAAAGATTTGCCGTGAGCATTACGATGATCGGTATGTAGAAAAGCATGGGCTTTAGAGAGGTTTTGGGCATACAAAGTCCGTAATCTCGGGAAAGCCCGTTCTTCTTCAAAAACAGGAGAAGTGTTACCGAAAGAATAATACCTATGGCAAGGGTTATTGACTTATCTATGCCTATTAATGCAGAAAGCGAGTCGCCAACGGATAACAGTACGCAATAGGCAATGATCCACAAGACAGCAAACCATATTTTGCTTTTATCGTATAGTTTCATTAAAACTTTCATTGCTTTAGATTCTCATTTCAAAAAATTGGAACTGTGCGTCAATTCCTTAAAACCTTAATTCTTTTGCCATATCACTTCTCCTAATTAACTGTATTTTTTGCTTCTTCGTCTGCCGTTGCTTCCTCTTCGCTTATTTCTTCTTTAATAAGCGATTTTTCATTTTTAATCTTATGGAGGAAAATTGCAAGACAGGTAATTGAAGCTATGGCAATACAAATATTGCTGATTCCCATTGATATACCGGCCGCCTCAGCCCCAATCTCTTTATGGAAGGTTTGAAGATACCAAAGTGTTGGTATTCTGAAAAGGAAAACGCGGCTGATATTAAGTATCATTGTCATTTTGGTTTTTCCGTATCCGTACAGCACACCGAGAACTGCGGCATTTACCGCAAGAGCCAAAATAGAGAGCGAATCATATCTGTGTATGGATTTTATGAGAGCAAGAAATTCAGCAGCTCCCTCTGCCATCTCATTTTGATTGTAAAGTCCGATTATCTGATCCTGAAGAAGAAAACGTATAAGAATATAACCGACAACACCCAGGACAGTTGCCATAATAAAGGTATATTTAAAGGTTTGGAGAGCACGTTTTTCGTTACCTGCACCAATGTTCTGGCTGATTATAGTGGAGCTTCCCTCTTCAAATGAGTTAATCGGTGTTGTGGCAAGACCGTTCATATTATTTGAAACACCAAGTGCTCCGACTACAAGAGGGCCATACTCCTTGCACATACCGTTTACACTAACCTTGCCGAAGGAGAAAATGAATTTACCCAAAAATATCGGGAACGAGATAGCAAAAATTCTCTTGCAAATGCTCATTTTAAGCTTAAATTCATTAAGTCGGATTATGAAAACATTGCTCTTGTCAAGCATCATAAACAAAAGGATTGTAAACATAACCGCCTGGCCTATCATAGTGGCAATAGCTACCCACATAATATCCTTTTTTCCAAGAACCCAAACGAAAAGAAGCGAAAGCGACAGCTTAATTACCATAACAAGTATATTAAGCCAAAACATTATTTTGGTGTTTCCCTTCGCCTTTTGCATTGCCATAAACACACTGTTGTAGAACATAAAAGCAAGGGTTATTATCTGTACTATGAAATAGCCCGTTCCGATAGCTATAAGCTCATCGGGAACACCCGAAAGTCGCATTATAGGCAGTGCAAGAGGCAAACAAACCGAAAGAAGAATTGCGATAACAACTGTGGAGAGTGAAATAATCTGATTGGAGTGGTATCTTGCGTTCTCCATATCTCCCGCACCAAAAAGTCGGGCTACGATTATTCCGCCGCCGGCTGCCACACCCGAGCCGAGAGAGGACAGCAGATGATTGATTTGCGACAGCATCGCAACGGCACTGACACTTGTGGGGTCTATCCTTGCAACAACAACTGCATCTATTACCGAATAAAATGAATTAAATAAATTGTACAGGAAAATAGGTGCACATATGCTGACGATTGCTCTGAACAGACTGCCATTCAGTATCCTGTCCCTTCTAATCAAGTCCTTTTCGCTTATCATGGGATCTCCTAACGGTTGAAAGTAATTAACAAATTACTTTTATAAGTTAAAATATTTTACACCACAGGGTAATGTTTGTCAAGTACATAGCATAATCTTTATTAAAAATTCCCCCGATATAAGTAAATCGGGGGATTATCTTATTTAAAGTATTCCTCGAAGGTGTGGAGGGCAACCCACATTTCTTCCGGTGTAAAGGCACAAAGCTTTACGTCAATCTCATAATCGGGATAGTCGGAAATGAACTTTTTATATGCAAGACAGCACTGTTTGGTAGATTCGCCAACAGGGTTATCCATATCGCCCGAAAAAATACCTGCACTTATCAAAGGAAAGGCAATACTGTGCAGATTATTTTCCCGCAATACATAAAGCGAATTGTAATATGCATCAAACAGCTCTTTAATTGCACTGGGTGTATCATTAAAATCCGGACCTACTGCGTGAATGATGTACTTTGCATTTTGGGCATTGAAGGCGGGTGTAATCACCGCAGAGCCGTCATCAAGCGGAGTATTATACTCAAAACACGCCTTCTGAAGCTTCGAAATACCTGCTTTTTTGAAAATTGCACCGCATATTCCGCCACCCGCAACAAGCCATTTGTTCGCTGCATTAACAATTACATCGGCAGTTTCATCGGCGGCGGAAGCATTTATAAGAACAATATTACTCATTATTTCTCCTTTAATTTTTTCGACATAATTTTTAGAATGGCAGATCTTCTACATTTATTGGCTCGTTGAATTTTATCCCATCAAAACCGTCAGTTTTTCTCTCACAGTCATCTGCTTCTTCACTATCGTAGTCATCTGCCACACCCCCGTAGCCATATGTTTCATCCTCATCGGCTGAAGAAAGTCTTAAGCTTTTCAGTATACGTTCGGGAATATCAATATTGGGTATGTTTCCGCAATAATTAAAAGCATCAAAGCCGATTTCAATCTCCACGTCAGGAATTACAAGATTTTCAAGCCCCTTGCAAAAACGGAATGCTTCTCTACCGATAGAATTTACCGTATTGGGAATTGTCACCGATTTCAGCTTTTCGCAACAATTGAATGAGGAATTTCCAATACTGATAAGTCCCTCACGAAGAATAAGCTCTTCGAGACCGCAGCACGCATTGAATGCACTGTCACCGATCTTTTCTACACTTTCGGGGATGGATATTGTTTTCAAATTATTGCAAGAAGCAAAAGCACTATCACAGATGTATTTTAAACTGATTGGCAAAGAGATAGCTTGGATTCTGCTATATGAAAAGGCCGCCTCACAAATACCCACAGTACCTTCTCTGATTGTTATAGCTCCAGACTCAGGAAGCACTTCCTCAGAGGTTGGAGTAAAAAGAGAAGCCAAATCATCCGAGTCGGGCCTTGGCAACTGCCTTCTGGATATACCAACTGCCCAGTTTCCAACGTAATAGACGCCGTTTTCTTCTTCCACCAGGTCAGGACTGTGCCCTTTTATACTCTCAAAAAAGGCGTCACGTCCAATATATTTTACGCTTTTTGGTATATTGATCTTCTTTAAGCTTTTTACTTTAGAAAAAGCATCTCTACCGATTTTCGTAATACAATCGGGTAAAGAGATCTCAGATATATTCTCGCAAGCACAAAATGCTTTATCTCCAATTACCGTCACACTGCCGTCATCAGGAATCACACCGTTTTCAGAAATTGCAAGCAATGTGTTTGTGTTGGTTTTAATTATACAGTTGTCTTTTGAATGATAAACGGGATTTCCCTCTTCAACCTCAAGTGTGCTAAGCGAAGTACATCCATCAATGAAATCACCGATTCCGAACGCACTCCAATCAGACCCAATACGCGTTACACTCTTGGGAATAACCAGTCCGGTCAGTGACTTACATCCCGAAAAAGCAAAGGAATCAATTGTAGTCACAGAATCGGGAATCTTTATTTCTTTCAAGCTCTCGCATCCTCTGAACATACCGTTTGAAATCTTCTTCATCCAATCAGGTATTTCAAAATATTCAAGCGAAGAGCAGTTCTCAAAAAGTTGCTCTCCATATCCATATGGCAAAGACTTTAGCAGTTGAATACTCTTCAAAGAGCTGCAGCCGGAAAAAGCGTATCTGGAGATACCTTTTATTGTTTCGGGAACAACAATACTTTCGATCCTTTTACAGTTTGAAAAAGCATTATCATATATTCTTTCCACACTGCCGTCATCGGGAATCACGCTGTCATTACAAGCCAAAAGAAGAAGCTTATTTTCCTCAAAAATCAAACAATTATTTTCAGAATAATATGCCTCATTCCCCTCCTCAACAACAATATGCTCAATGCTGCTGCAACCTTCAAATGCATTATTGCCGATCTCTGTTACCGATGCAGGTATATACAATTCGGTAAGTGCAGGACAATTACCAAAAGCATACCATTCAATTTTTTGAAGCCCGGAGTTGAACCTGATTTTCTTCAGGCCTGTTGCACACTGGAAAGCTCTGTCTGCAATGGATACGAGAGAAGATGGCATAATCACCTCTTCCAAAGATTTGCAGGATGCAAAGCTATTACACCCAATAGATATGACCGTGTTAGGCAAATTGATTTCTTTCAAGCTCTCACAATCATTAAATATACAATCGCCGATTTTTGTAAGTCCTTCCGGAAGTCTGACACCAACAAGGTTTTTACAACCGTCAAAGCAACCTTCTCCAATCGAGCTTACACTATCGGGAATATAAACTTTTGTAATGCTTTTACAATTTAAAAACGCACGGGCTTTAATACGCTTGATACCCTGCGGAATATTGACTATCGGACCGCCAATGCCCTCGTCATATCCGTATAAGGAAGTACCATTTATAATAAAACCGTTTTCATCTGCGGACAGCAACTCAATATCAATGTTATCGATCCTGTCTTTTGTCGGCAGATTCTTCCACTGACTGTCTTCACACCAGATCTTATCTTCAACCGATTTATACCACTCCTTGGTGTCCTCATATTCTTCCTCGGTGATCTCAACCAGCTTATAGCGTTTGAATGAGTTTGTTCCCTGATTTTTTATTGTAACATACTTCTGATAAGGACGTTCAAGCTTCCCCGGGCCGCTGAGAACGTGAAGGGTGAAGATTTCATTTTCAATCTCCCAGTTAATCTGTTCTTCGTGCCAGGAGTAAAGTGTCTGCGGATAATACTCCTCGCCTGCGGTTTCGTATGAAATTTTAGGTGCGGTAGGGTTATCAACCTCTATACTTTGGCGTTCACCACCAAAGTCCGCCATGTCCTTGTCCTTTGCCACCCATTTACCTTGTAATTTATATTCTGTTCCATAAACAAAGCTTGACATAATTATTTCTCCTAAGTTTTGTTGAATGCCTTTTTCATAAAATCAATTCTTGTTTTTATTGCCTCTTTGGTCGTGCTTGCCCTTTGCACAATGTCAAAGCCGTGCATCGTGCCTTTTGTTTCGTTAAGTGTTACCGAAATTCCTGCCGCACGAAGTTTTTTTGCATAAAGAATTCCGTCATCGTGAAGACAGTCGAACTCCGCCGTTTCTATATATGCGGGCGGAAGCCCGTCAAAGCTCTCCGCTTCCACAGGCGAATAATAAACAAAATCGGGGCGGTTTCTGTCCACCCTTGTCATTGGACCAATTCGCTCTGAAAGCGAGGAGTTCCACATAGGTGTGTCGGTATATTTTTTGCTGGATTCGCTGTTATTTCTCGCATCCAAATATGGATAAGGCAACATTTGAAAGGCAAATTTAATCGAATGTTTTCGGTCTCTTGCCATCATACAAACACCAACCGAAAGTGTTGAGCCGGCACTGTCACCGCCTATTCCAATGCGTGAAGTATCAATACCAAGTGTTTCTGCATTATCATATGTCCAGCACATAGCCGAGTAACAGTCCTCATAAAACACTGGAAAGGGGTGCTTTGGGGCAAGTCGGTAATTAACAAATATCACTTTGCAACCAATTTCCTTGGCATATCGCATCGCGTTTTTATAGTGATAACCTGCCGCAGGCAAAACAAATCCGCCACCGTGAATATAGATTAGGCAGGGGGATTTTTTCGTAAGTGCCTTAGGCGACATCAGAAAACACTCGATCTTTTCACCGTCATAGCTTGTGATTTCGTGGCGAACAACATCAAGTTCTTTGTCCCTATGTATGTATTTTGGAGTTTTCATATTTGGAACGGCAACAGAAAGAAACTTTTCGCTGATTGGCGGTGTAAAGTGAGAAAACGGGAAGAACTCCCTTTTGATTTTATATTTTGCCATTTTTTACTCCTAAATAAAGAATTTTTGTAAATAAACTCAACACTTTGGCGTTTTGGCGTTTTGGCGTTGACAAATTAAATTGTTTATGGTATAATTTATTTAATTTCCAAAACTAATAAAAGAGGTTGTTTAATATGCAAGATGTAAGAGTCAGTGTTAGACTAACAAAAGAAGAACATGAAAAATTAAAAATATTAGTTATCAAAAGAAATACTAACATCAACCAATTTCTTTTAAATTACATAAAAGAGGAAATTAAAAATGATCAAAAAGAGAATGAATAAGTATCCAACCTTAAGAGCTGTTTCGCTTTTTGCTAATGTAGGTATTGCAGAAACATATCTTGAAGAAATTGGTGTTAATGTAGTCTTGGCTAACGAATTAGATGCTCAAAGAGCAAGATTTTATACCCACCTTTATCCTTCTTGTGAAATGATTGTAGGTGATATAACAAATACTAATATACAAAAAACCTTAGTTTTAAAAGCTCGCCAAAAAAAAGCCGATCTTTTGATTGCTACCCCTCCGTGTCAAGGCATGAGCACTGCGGGGAAAAAAGAGGAATTTGATCCAAGAAACAGTTTAATTTGCTGTGCGGTTAATTTGATTAAAGAAATAACCCCTAAATATGTTTTCTTAGAAAATGTTCCCGAACAATTATTAACAAGAATTAATTACAAAAATCAACTATTATTAATTCCAGAGTATTTAAAAGAAGAATTAGGAGATATTTATAACTTTGCAAACACCGTTGTGATTGATGCTGCAGATTATGGTATTCCTCAATCTAGACAACGTGCTATATTTCTTTTGACCAGAAAGGATTTGAATTTCATATGGCAAATGCCACAAACCGTTGCAAAAAAAACAACCATGCGTGATGCTATAGGCAATCTTCCTCCTCTTGATCCTTTTGTTAAGGATATTAGCCGAGAAGATTTATTAAAGTTATTTCCTTTATTCGATGAACGAAAAAATGCCGCTCTTAAAATTTCAAAGTGGCATCACCCTCCTACACATGTGTATAGACAAGTATATGCTATGATGCATACTCCCTCGGGAAAAAGTGCTTTTGAAAATTCTAACGAGTATAAACCTAAAAAAAATGACGGCAGTTTCGTTAAAGGATTTAAAAATACATACAAAAGACAAGAATGGGATAAACCTGCCTTTACAATAACAATGTATAATAGAACTATCGGCTCACAAAACAATGTTCATCCAGGGCGATTTTATGGATATGATGAGCAAGGGAATGAATTGTACTCAGATGCACGTGTTTTAACTCTATATGAAATTATGATACTTATGTCACTGCCCAAAAATTGGAACATTCCGGATTGGGCCTCCGAAAGTTTCGTACGCTCGGTAATTGGCGAAGGAATTCCACCACTTTTAGTGAAAAAAATAATTGAGGTTTTACAAAATGAACAGATTAAAAGGGGTCTCACTGTTTGCTAATGTAGGTATTGCAGAAACCTATTTAAAAGAAGTTGGTATAGATGTTCTCGTTGCAAATGAATTGATTGAAGAAAGAGGAAGGTTTTACTCGCATTTATACCCGGAAGTAGAAATGATAATCGGAGACATAACCAATGACGACATCTATTCCAAAATAATAGCAGATTGTCGCAAAAAAGACATTGATTTTTTAATAGCCACACCGCCTTGTCAAGGAATGAGTTTAGCTGGAAAAATGGATAATTTTGATCCAAGAAACAGTTTAATATATTACGCAGTAAAAGCTATTAAAGATATACAGCCAAAATATGTTTTGATCGAAAACGTCCCTCAACAGTTAAAAACGACCATACGGTATCATAACGAATTAATTCTTATACCAGAGTATTTGCATAAAGAGTTAGACGAAAAATATAATTTTGCTGTAAACAGCATAATATGTGCAAAAGATTTTGATGTTCCTCAAATGAGAAAAAGAAACATAACCTTGTTATCAAGAAAAGATATGGACTACGTGTGGCAATTACCGTCGAAATCTCACAAAGAAATAACACTAAAAGATGCCATAGGCGATTTGCCACCTCTAGACCCTTTGCTTCGCGAAGGCCTTGAGGAAACAATAAAAATATTTCCGGATTACGAAAGAAAACGCACAGAAGCTATCAAAGTATCAAAATGGCACTTTCCTCCAACACATGCAAAAAAACACGTTATTAGTCTTATGCATACACCTAGTGGCTGTTCCGCAATCAATAATACCTATTTCTACCCCAAGAAAAATAACGGAGAACGTGTAAACGGTCATTATAACACATATCG
Organism: Eubacteriales bacterium; assembly: GCA_045538685.1. Classification (GTDB taxonomy): domain Bacteria; phylum Bacillota; class Clostridia; order Oscillospirales; family CAG-272; genus UBA1740. The sequence continues at coordinate 13,435 of JAZSRX010000020.1, forward strand.
AAGATTCAGTTGGGATAAACCTGCACGAACAATAACGCAAAACAGTGGTGTTATTTCTTCATTATGTTGTGTACATCCTGGTAGAAAAATATATGATGACGGAAATGAAAATACACGGATTTATTCTGATGCTAGATGCTTATCAATATACGAATTAATAATTGTAACATCATTACCAAAAGATTGGAACATACCCGAATGGGCAGATGAAAGACTTATAAGATCGGTAATTGGCGAAGGAATTCCTCCTATGCTTATCAAAAATATCGTCGAAGAATTAATAAAAAATATCTAAATGGCGGCTTTGCCGCCATTTTCATTTGTAATACTTACTATACAAATCACCTAGAGAAACGATTATTCCGGATTCGCGTAGTTTTTCTTCCTGCCTTGCAAACAATCTGCTTAAAACATCCAATCTAACTGAATCATTTCCTAAATGAATTGCAGAATGACATACGGGACACAGACTAACAATGTTCTCTATTCTATCAATGTTAATTTCAAAATCCTTTTGTGCACTCATTGGAACAAAATGATGTGCTTCCATATATGGTTTTCCCAGCTTAGAGATAAAAGTTTTATGCTCCGCATTCACCGCACATACAAATCCAGCTATTTGTAACGCAGTCTTTGATATTCTAGAATTTGTGGTGTACCTAATACCGTTCTTGGTTTTTATAGGCATAGGAACTCGATTGTTAGCTTTTATGAACGCATTGCTATCTGTATCAAAAGCATAGGAATAAGTTATTTTTTCTTGATGCTTATCTTCCTCATCAACAACGTCACAATCGGTCATTGTTAGCACCAAATCTGGTTTTTTATTGTATATAGATAATTGAGAAAGTTTCTCTCCATAGATATTTTTTGAATAGGAAGATAACGTATATTTTGAATCTATAAAATCTACTATACCAAATTCTTTTAATAGCTTAGCAAACTTAACATCCCTATATTTATTTGACAACTCTATAGGAATTTCTCGTTCAAAATCAATTCCATTATTCCAAGCGATAAGGGCATCGTTGTATGAAATCTCCTTATCGTTGGTTATGTATAAAAGATATGCAAAACCATTAATAGAAATCTCACCTAAATCATATAATGCTTTTAAAAACAATTTTGGAGGATCAACATCTGAATCACTATTTTGTATAGCGGTGTTGTCTCTTCCAAAAGAGTCATTTAAAACAGATTCAAACAATATCCGCCTTTGTTTGTCGATATCCATCGAAAGGTAAGCATTATAAAATTTTATTCCTCTATCGGTTATTTTAGATTTTCTACCAGGATAATCACGATATACCAATCCAAAATACCTTGTTAATTCAGATTGCTTTACCATATACGCACCATCTTGAGCACCCCGTGATAAATCAGGTATCAGATTTTGAATTAGAGATTTGTATTTTTCGTTGGAAACCCATCTTGAACCGTCCAGGTATGAGTTATAATAAATATCCAATGTAGCATAAAAAACGTCTACTCGTGCGGTTTGTTTTGGCATTATTAATTTATTAGACATAAAGTACCTCTCCTTAAAATATCAAGTAAATTTTCAAAAATCCAATACCGTTTTTCTGTGTATTTTATATATTTTCGATTGCTACAATCAGGCATCTGACGATTTCGCTAAGCTCCATAAATGGCTCTTTGTTTTGTTCAGCAGAATACGGTATATGAATAAATCCGACTTTTGTTTTGCTTCCGTCAAAATGAGACAGCAGAGTGTAAAGCACCTCATTGCAAACATAAGTTCCTGCCGAATATGACACGCGGGACAGAATGCCCGACTTATTTATGGCATCCGACATTTTTCGCACAGGCAAGGTAGAAAAATAAGCCGCATTACCACCCGGAATTATGGGCTCATCGGTGGGCTGATTGCCGTCGTTATCGGGAATTATGGCATGGCGAAGGTTTATGCCTACATATTCCACCGATATGGGATGAGTTCCGCCTGCCTGACCGACACAAATAATAGCATCGGGGTGGATTTTATTTGCCAAATCAAGCACCATATCGGGTGCTTTTTTAAATATTACCGGAATCAAAAGCTTAATCAGCGAGTATTCACCGATTTCGGAAGGCAGTCGATCTACCGCCTCCCAAGAGGGATTTATTGTCTCGCCTCCAAAGGGCTCAAATCCGGTTATTATAAGTTTTTTCATAGCTTTTGTCCTTTAGACCTCGTTCTTCATATCTGAATAACTTAACCATAACATTAAAATCCTGCGTTAAGACTCGAAAATTTCAGTTTTTTATTCCTTCTCGCTTAATTTACTTTAGCTTTTATATATGCTTTGAAATAAACAATTATCTGCCAAGAAGCATACCTACCGCATTTCCGCGTGCGATTATTTTGCCGTAAAAATCAACGGTTACGTCGCGGTTTTTTCTGTAATAACCGAGAATTACGCGGTTAAAGTTCTTTACGACAATATCGCCGTTAGGCATATATTCGTAATAGCCAATAATCATAAATCTGCTGTCCTTAATTGCTTCTTCTCTTCCCATAACTGTTCTCCTTTTATAAAAAATTAATAATTGAATAAACTCGCGTAGTTTAATTTTGCGTTTTTCAATACGCATCCGATAATTTACGGAGTTGAATTATTTACAAACTCCTCAAATCTGCGAAGGGCATTGATTACCTGACATTTTGACTTGCTTCCGATATGCTCTTTAGCTCCTCCAACGTCATAAATAGGAATAACATTTGAAATCTCGGTTTTCAAGGACTGCCAGGTAAGCCCCTCCTCGTCAAGAACACGATAAATCGACCTGATATATGTAAAAACTGTGCTTTTTAGGCCGGAAGGTGTATACACACTGTATCCGGATTTGATCAAGAACTGCTCAAAGCCATCTTCAAGAACACCACCCATTTTTACCTTTGCAGGTGTTTTGGAGGAATGCTTTTTACCGGTCTTTGTGGTGGGAGCTGCCTTCTGTATCTCATCGTCTGCCTTGGCAAGAGCTCTCTCCTCCCTTTCCTTCTTCTTAGCTTTCTTCCTGGCTTCTATGGCTGCGTTTATCTCGTTCTGAAGATCAGCATCAATTTCTAAAAAATGTTTTGGATCAAAGGAATCGGGAATAAAAAATTTTCTTTCAGATTGGTCTTTTTCAAACCTTACAGTAACTACATTTGCCTCTTTGCGAACAATCTCGCCTGTGCCAAATACCTTATGCTTCAATGCTGCCATATCAAAAAACCTTCCTTATCAGATTATTTCTTCTTCAATCAATGTTGCAAATTTATCGTAAAGCTTGACCTTCTTTGCCATATTACGATAGTCGTCGATTATCTCTTTGTATTCCAGACGTGCAAGTGCAAGTGTGCAATAAATGCGGGAAACAATCTCCTCATTACCGTTTACCTCCACCGAGATAAAGTAACCGCACTCGTCGTTCACAAAGCTTTTAAATTGACGAAGAGCGGCAAGATGAACGTTGTGAGCCGCCTGGTCACGTCCGTCATACTGAGCTATGAACCAATCAATATCATTCTTAAGCGAGGTGACATCGGTAACAGAATAATTCTTCATCACTCGCTTTAATGCACGGATATAAACCTGTTTTGTGGTCTCGCTGATACCGTTCAACAAAAGAAAATGTTCAAAGCCCTGTACCCACTCCCAATCCAACGTGACAGGATGATTTTTGTTTGTTTTCAGGGGTGTAGATGCAACTGTGCTGTTTGCATTAAGACTATTATTGATGATAATGGCAAGGCATTTTGCAATTATCGTTTCTAAAAGCACCTCAGACTTTGCAATATTGTACGCATTGTAAAGTCCTTTGATCTCGCCGTATGCTGCGGCAGTTTCAGAAGATGCATTTCGCTCCAGCATTTCAATCATCTCGGCGATTGTCATATTGGATGTATCTGCTCTTTTTTGCGTGGGTACACTCATCCACCCGGTATTTTTTTCGGTCATTTTCAATATGCCTCCTTTGCTTTCTGTGTCTATTATACAACAGCTTTTTGGATTTGTCAATAGTTTTTTGAAAACTTTCAAAAGTTTTTGAAAGTTTTTTGAAAAAACAAAAAACGGCAGGAATAATTTCGAGCCGTTTTAGGATTTCTACATTTATTATTTTATTAATTCATTCCGTCCAAATGCTGACAGAAATACTGATAATTCTTCTCGGAAAGACGTCTTTCCAGCTCCTCGAAAAATTTGACTATGATTTCTTTGTTATCGGAGTAAAAAACAAATGTCTCATTTGCAGGATTCGGATGCAGTAGATTGTTTAATGCTATCCAATTGCAAATTTTTATTACAAGTTCTACAAGCTCGTCTTTAAGAAGCGAGTTTGATTTGATCAACAAAGTATTATTGCTAAGAATAACCTTGACGTCATTTGGAGAAAATTTTTTAACCCCGCTCGCCACAAGAGCTTTAACCGTTCTCATAAACAAAGGATCACGAACGGTAGCATTATTAGCAAACGAAACGTCAATATCCGTAGAGTTAAGCCAGGAATAACGCGATACTACATCTCTTGAAATAATAATTTTTTCTATCATTTTGTACTCCCCTCAAGTAACCTTTGTTTAATTATAACACACTTTTTCTTGCTTTTCAAGTGATTAACATCAAACCGACTTAAAGGAATTAATTTTATTTGTTTAGAAATCAAAAAAGAAACACCTGCCATAAACGGTGGTGTTTCTTCTCTTTTTTCTTATTATTTTTTTATTTATCCAATAAAGAAAGAATCATTTCCTCGCGGTAGAAGGGAACGGAATAGATTTTTCCTTTATCCTCATCAATGTCAGAAAGTTCGAGTCGCATGACCGTACGGCAGGATGAGGTGGTCAGATAATAGGCGGGAGATTGCATATCTATTACCGCCGTATATCTGGTTAAAACCGACTCGCCCTCATCTGTAAGAACACATCCCAAGGGCACTTCCAAAGAAGAAAACGCACCAAAAAGACGACTAATATCACTGCTTTTCTCACCGCTTACCTCACGCATATTTTCCTTGATAAAGGTAGCACGAACAAATCTTGATGAAGAAGAAAAATCTCCCGGTAAACCTATTGCTCCCATACCGCGTGAATATGGAGGCGAGTGGGTGAAGCAACGGTCGGGATTTTCTGCCTGCAATGCTGAAAAATCGGCAAGACGAGTCATATGATAGTTAAAATCGGGAGCATTTGTCAAAACACCGATAGAGTTTTCGTACACCCGAAGCCCTTCTTTCACCGATTCTACGGTAATTGCCTCTCGCCCGTCGGCAAACATCCAGTGAAGCGGTGTTGGCGGTGTTTTTTCGTCTGCAAATTCGCCGCTTATACATATTTTGCCAAGCATTTCCCGAACCTCACCGACACTGCGGCAAAGTCCCAGTGCAAAAGAAATAAGCTTTGAAGAAGGAATGGCTGTACCCTCATTACAGTTATCGCTATAAACGGCATATCCGGGAAAATTCAATGCCGCACAACAAAGTCCCCACTCGTTTACTCCGTCAAAAAGCAGAGGTTCGCCACTGCTTATTACTCCCACACCCATTATAGCATATCTGTTTTCGGAGTTCAGAAGGCGAATTGCTCCTCGCTTTACAATTACAAGCTCCTCACCAAAGCTTTTTTCAAAATCCATGCTTCTTCCAAAAAATCTTTTTCCAAATTTTATCGCTGTACACATAATTACCTTTTTTGTCTTATTGTTTGTTAAGGTTTAGAATTTTATTCTCTTCACTATTGCCATTTTAATATTTTTGTGGTACAATAAATGGTAAGAAAAAAAGGAGCAAAACTTACCTTGGAAAAAAATAAAACAAAATTAACACAAGATATAGGCGACGTATTCCGCAATTTTTCAATTTCAATGAATCTGACGGTATATACAATTTACCTTCTCTTTCTTATTTACTCTATTACAGCAGATATCGGTATTCAGATAATTAATATAATTCTTGCCGTCGCAACAGCAGTATTTATGTTGATTTATCTCTTCCTTCGTTTATCAAGCAGAAAAAATGGCAAAAAGGTTCGCAAAATAAAGCATTATTACAAGAATTTCAAGCTTGCAACAAAGCTTGTAACCACAGTAACCGCGATTTATGCCATAATAACCGCCACCGACTCACGCTCACCCCTGGCAATGATTATTTCTTTCCTTGGTGCAGTGTTCCTTGTGGTTCGAATTTTCTCCGAACTCTTTCTTTATTTTATCAAAAAGAAAATACGTAAAGTAAAAGAAAATATCATAAGCCGCTTCACAGATAAAAACGACGTTCCCGATGAAGAGGAAGGCGAATTTGATAATCTTAAAGGTGACCGACTTCGCAGAAAGCAAGAAAAAAAGAAAAACAAAAAAGGACATTCTGACGACATTTTCATTTCGGTTGACGACTGTCTGCTCAGTGATGTTGAGGATTTTTAGTGCGTTTTTGAAAACTTTTATTTACATAATTAAAGCTCCCACGGTGTTTGTGGGAGCTTTAACTTTGCTTTTTAATACAAAATATCAGTGATTTTCCTCGCCGTCAACATAGTCCTCAAACCTACCTACGCCAACAAGGTCATCTACGGGAAGTGAGAAGATAATAGCTCCGCCCTCGGTTTTAAGACCTGCTACATCACGCACAGCTTCCATAATTTTTGTTTTATACTCAAGTGTTGTAAGGAAGAACACACTGTCGGTCTCGCGGTTTATAGATGTACCGATGCTCTGCTCTGCCCTCTCGTTATTAATGCTTTTTGTATGGAACACGGTTGCACCGGTTGCACCTGCGGATCTTGCCGCCTCGATTGCCATATCGGTGTATTTTGTATTTACAACTGCAATTACAAGCTCATGCATAGTTTCCTTCTCCTTTTTTCTTGAAATGGGGGCACGTCGCCCTGTGGGACGGTCGGATTTGTCAGAACCCGAAAGTATTGCATCATTAAGAATATTTGAAATACCCGACAGAGGGAGTGTGAAAGCAATTCCTCTACCCACAAGATAAAGCTTCAAGCCATGACCTATGGAATTTAAAATATTGTGCTCTGCAAAGGCAGGAATAAGCGACATTGTGATACGTTTTTCTATCTCGCCAAGTCCAAAGTAGTTCATATAACTTGAACGGGCGGTGCCGTGTCCCACACCTGAAAAATGCACCGCTGTTGAGCATTCATTTACTATCTCGGTAAATTTGCTCTCATCTTCCTTGTTAATTATTCCCACAAGGAGCTTTACACGGTTATTCTCCTGAGCCGGTTTTCTCGGTGCCATGAAGCTTTTCCTCCTTTTCCATATATTTTGTGTAAATGTTGCTTCTTCTTACATCTCTGTCATATTCGTAATCTATAAATGTTTCGGATGCCGAAACAAACTTACGAGCTCGGCTTTCGGCCTTTACCTTATAGGCAAAACCGGTGAGCTGAATCGTAATAATAGGTGCCATGGCAACAAAAGCAACACAGCCAAAGGCATCTGTCATAACATTTCCGCCAAGAGAATTACAAGCTCCCATACAAAGAGGAAGAACAAACGCACTCATCATTGTACCGCTGGCAACTCCACCCGAATCAAATGAAATACCGACAAAGATTCTGGGAACAAAGAAGCTTAAAGTAAGTGCTATAATATAGCCCGGAATCAAGAACCAAAGAATGTTTATTCCTGTAATAATACGAACAGCCGCAAGTCCGAGAGCCGCCGATACACCGATGGACAGACCAAGGCCTGTAGTTTTGCCTGAAATAGCACCTGCAGACATATTTTCAACAAGCTTATTAAGTACGTAAACAGAGGGCTCTGCCTTTACAATGAAGTAGCCGAGAAGCATACTTATTGGAACAAGCAGCCAACCGCCGCCGATTTTTGCAATACTGCTTCCTATTTCTGTGCCCGTAGGAACGAAACCAACATTTGCACCTGTAAGGAATACCGCAAGTCCAACAAGAACATAGATAATACCTATCGCCATTCTGATAAGCTGTCCTTTGTTGAAGGCACGGGACAAAAGCTGGAAAAGAACGGCAAAAACAATTATCGGAGCAAGTGCTATAAGCACGTCAATCAAATGCTCGCCCATACCGTGAATAAACTTTGCAACACCCTCTCTCGTGTTTTCAACAACCTCTTTTTGCGTGGGCTCGTAAGATCCCTCTACCTTCATTACAATACCGAGAACAAGCACCGATATGATAGGGCCGATAGAGCAAAGACCTGTAATACCGAAGGAATCGCCTCTGTCATCGCTCGAAAGCTTTGACATAGAAACACCTGCACCGATAGACATAATAAAGGGAACGGTCATCGGTCCTGTGGTAACTCCGCCCGAGTCAAACGCAAGAGAAAGAAAGCTCTTATCCACGAAGAAGGCAAGTACGAATGCCACCGAGTAGAATCCAATCATTATTGCGGTCAAATTCCAATTATACACAATACGCAAAACCGCAATGAGAAGGAATATTCCCACTCCCACCGAAACGGTCAGTATAAGAACCATATTTTTCATTCCGCTAACCTGGTCTGCCAGAATAACAAGATCGGGCTCGGATATGGTAACCAAAATTCCTATTATGAAGCTGACAAATGCTATCAGCCATATTTTTCTGCTGCTGCCGATGGTAGAACCGATTTTCGAACCCAAAGGTTGCATTGACATCTCTGCACCTGCGGTGAAAAGACTCATACCGAATACAAGGCAAACTATTCCAACCAAGAAGAGAAACATATCTCCCGTAGAGATCGGAACGATTGTGACACTGAGTCCTAATACTATAAGAGCAATCGGTAATACCGATTTCAGCGACTCAACAAGCTTGTCTTTAATAAGATTCATCTTTTTTCCTTTATGTTTTTATTATTTGCTAGACGACAGCTATAAGTGAACTACACTTTGTTCATATAACTGTCTATTTTTTCGCGGATAAGCTTTACTGTTTCGAGAATCTCCGCATAAAATTCTCTTGCACTGACACGCAGTCCTCCGCTGCCAAGAATAATGAGCTGTTCCTGATAATCCGACGTAACAACTCTTACACTGTGCTTGTCTGCAATCTCATAAGTGGTGCGTTCAATATATGAATCGGCGGTCTGTGATTCCTTTGTATAAACAACGGTAACAGGGCCAATTTCCTCTACACTTCCCTCTCCGCCACGTCTTTTGTAGGCATCAAAAGCAATTATTACTTTGCATTTTCTGAAAGCGGCATAATCGCACATCAATCTTGTCAAAAGATCCCTCGCCCTTGCAATATCGCTCTCGGCTGCCTTTCTGAATGTCTCAACGGCAAAGATAAAGTTGTAACCGTCAATAATAATATATTCATCGCCTCGTGGCTTTAGCTTTTTCGGCTTTTCCTTTTTCTCCTTAGTCGGAGCGACATTTTCCTGCCTTTCGTTAACAACACGCTTCTTTATCTTGCCGTAGGTGCTCTCGAATATCCGCATAAGCTCCTTGTCCTCTTCCACAGTACCACGATAGTCAAGCTTTTTGGGTACTCTGACGGCGGCGGTTTGCTCTGCAACCTCCTTTGCCACACCGGTGGGGGTGATATGCATAAGCTCGTCTGCCTCATTCCAAGGAACAGCATATCCCGAACCGCCCTTACAGAATACACTTCCTGCAGGGTTTCGCTCGTCAAGCTCGGGATTATATCCTCGTCTCTCAATGACCTCGTCGGTGTTGTGGCAGGGCATATACGGGCCGACTGTGAGAGCAATCTTGCCCTCGCCTCTTGTATAAGCTCGAAGCTCGGGGGCGTAAGAGCGCATTGTGGCAACGGGGCAGTTGCCCTCTAAAATTGCCGTATTCTCATAAATTTCGGGCGCGCCGCTGCTTCCGTGCATAGCGGTAATATCGGTCATAAGCCTGCCGAGGTTTACCGTCGGAAGCTCGATTTTGAAGTCAAAGGTAGGCTCAAGAAGCACAGATTCTGCCTTCATAAGTCCCTGCCTTACGGCGCGGTAGGTTGCCTGACGGAAATCTCCGCCCTCGGTGTGCTTTTGGTGCGCTTTGCCTGCGGTGAGTGTAATTTTGACGTCGGTAAGCGGCGAGCGGGTAAGCACTCCGCGGTGGACTCTCTCCTCAAGGTGAGTCATAATGAGCCTCTGCC
>JAZSRX010000016.1:0-6672 GCA_045538685.1 Eubacteriales bacterium
GTTTCTGTAATCTGCAAGAACTCGGGAATAGGTGATGCCCTCTCGACAGCTCTCTTCTGTATGACACTTGAAGAAGGTAAAGCACTTGTAAATTCGCTTGAAGGTGTTGAGGCAATGTGGGTTATGGAAGACGAAACAAAACATTATTCTAACAATTTCAGCAATTATTTTTATGAATAAACGCACAAAATGCCCGACAAAATTCGGGCATTTTATTTTTTTAAAATATATTGATATTTTTCTCTGTTTAAGCTATAATTTCTTTGGTATTATATTTAAGGAGCAAAATATGATAATAAGCAAAACAATTAAATATGTTGGTGTTAACGACCACAAAACAGATCTTTTTGAAGGACAGTATGACGTGCCTAACGGTATGGCATACAATTCCTATGCAATAATTGACAAAAAAATCGCCATAATGGACAGTGTGGATATCCGCTTTGCAGATGAGTGGATTAACAATGTAAAAACCGCCCTTCAGGGCAGAGAGCCCGACTATCTTGTAATCCAGCATATGGAGCCCGACCATTCTTCCAGCATTATGAGATTTACCGAAAGCTTTCCTTCTGTAACACTCGTAAGCTCGGCAAAGGCATTTTCTATGATGAAGGGATTTTTTGGTGTTGATTTTGCCGAAAGACGCATTGTTGTAGGAGAAGGAGACAAGCTTGATTTAGGCAACAGAGAGCTTAGCTTTTTCACCGCACCTATGGTTCACTGGCCCGAGGTTATTGTAAGCTATGATCCTCTTGATAAAGTGCTTTTCTCGGCTGACGGTTTTGGCAAGTTTGGTGCTCTTGATGTAGAGGAGGACTGGGCTTGCGAGGCGAGAAGATATTACATTGGAATTGTTGGAAAATACGGTATGCAGGTGCAGGCACTGTTAAAAAAGGCGGCAGGTCTTGATATTAAAACAATCTGCCCTCTCCACGGTCCCGTTCTCAATGAAAATCTTGACTATTATCTGGGGCTTTATGACACCTGGTCAAGCTACCGTGCCGAAAGCGAGGGTGTTTGCATTGCATATACCTCTGTTTACGGAAACACAAAGGCAGCGGTTGATCTTTTAGCAAAGCTTCTTACAGAAAAGGGTGTTAATGTTGCGGTAAACGACCTTGCAAGATGCGATATGCACGAGGCGGTTGAGGATGCTTTCAGATTTGACAGACTTATTCTTGCCACAACAACATACAATGCGGATATTTTCCCCTTTATGAAGGAATTTATCAATCATCTGACCGAGCGAAATTTCCAGAACAGACGGGTTGCCTTCATTGAAAACGGCTCTTGGGCTCCTATGGCGACAAAGATTATGAAGTCGATGCTCGAAAAGAGCAAAAACCTTTCATATGCAGAAACCGAAGTTAAGATTGTTTCAGCACTGAATGAGGACAGCAGAGCACAGATTGATACACTTGCTGAAGAATTTGCAAAGTAAAGTAAATAGCACTTGTCGTATTTTTTTAAAGAAAACTGAAAACGCAAAAAAGAGTCAAAAACGGATCTTATTATAGGGTTCAACTTAAAAATGGCAGAGGTTTTTATCCTCTGCCATTTGTTTTTTATTCGGTTGCTTCGGTGTTTTCTTCGGTGTAAATTTCTCTGCCGGAAAGAGTAATGCTGGTTTTGGGGCCGAAATCGTACGTACCCTCAAGAAGCTCACCGTTAACGGTAATCTTACCTAAAACGGTATAGTTGGTGATAAGAGAAGGAACACTAGCTACTCCGTCGGTATGGAAATAACCAACAACTTCTCCAATGTTACCGGAACCCGAAATCATTCCCGTGTTTTTAATATTTTTAAAGGATATATTGTGATGTCCGTGATATTCACAAGGACCGGTATAATAATCATAATATTTATATGTTTCACAACAATCCCACGTTTCTTTGTAATACGTAGATTCCGAGTAAGTATATCCTATAATTCCTCCTACGTATAAATCCTCAGCACTAACGTTTCCGTAATTGAACATATCACTCAAATAACTATACGAGTTGTATCTATGGTAACTAGAATAATTTCCGGATGATTTCTTTTTTGTTTCTTTTTTCACAAACGTACCTTGCTGCGATACAACTATCTTCAAACTTCCGATTACTCCACCAACTCTGGAGCTACCCGATACAGAGCCCGTATTAGTGAGCTTGCTTATATTTCTTGCAGAGGTTGAATTAATCGCACCCGCAATACCACCAACGCAAGTTGTATTTGTCGTAATATCACCGTTATTAGTGCAATCATTAATATCGGAAATAGTATATCCTGCGATACCTCCAACGTAAGAACCTTTGGCATTATAGGTAATATCTACGTTGTTCGTGCAGTTAGTAACACTGTAGCCGTAGCCCACGATACCACCGAGCCATACGTAGTAGCTTGAGCCCTCGGTGTAATAGGAGCTTGACGTTACGGTTGAGCCATCGTTTGTGCAGGTGGAAATCGTAACGTTATCTGCCTTACCCACAATACCGCCAACATAATAGTCCCCCACTATATCGGCAGAAACCGATGCACCCGATACAAGCGAGCCACTTGCTCCATTGACGTAACCGAAGATACCGCCAACTTGAGATATACCCTTAACACTACCCGTATTGCTAATATAATTGGTCTGGAAATTTCCGCCGGCGTTAATATGTCCGACAATACCGCCTACACAGGTTTGTGCATTGATGCTAGCTTTATTCGTAAGGTTGGTATATTCTGTCGAAGCGGGTGCTACCGCACCTGCAACTGCTCCGACGTAATTGGACTTTGGTGCTTCGATAAAGCCGTCAGTACTTATATTCTTGATGTCACCCGTAGAATATCCGCAGGCTATGGAAACATAGTTATGGTCACGCTTGACGTAAATATTTGCTTTCTCGATATTAAAATTGCAAATTTTGCCGCTGACGTTACCAAAGAGTCCAACGTAATCTGTACCTGCATTGATTTTCAGTCCGGAGATAGTATGACCGTCACCGTCAAAGCTGCCGTTAAAGGCATAGGTAGCATTACCAATAGGAATCCACTCGTAGAAGCCGAGGTCAATATCGGTGTCAAGATAAATCTTAACACCGCTGAAATCGGTTCCCGAGTTAACTAGAGATGCAAGTCCTGCAAGCTGCTCAGGTGTTGTAATGTCAAAGATTGCAAACTGTGCATCATACCATTCCGTATTTGGAGTGATATTCTCGGTTATCTCCTCCATACCGCAATTGGGGCATGCTTCACCTACGAAATAGTGAGTGATTTTGTCGGTGGGGGCATCGTTATACGAGTCGCCACAGAATGTGCAGGTGTGCTTGGTATAACCCTCTGACGTACAGGTGGGAGCTTCCACACTTTCCACATATATATGACCTATTTTGGGAGTAGTTCCGTCACGGTAGCTATCACCACAAATTTTACAGGTATAGGTGGTGTATCCCTCTGATATACAAGTAGGAGCTTCCACACTTTCCACATATGTATGACCTATTGTTGGAGTAGTTCCGTCACGGTAGCTATCACCACAAATTTTACAGGTATAGGTGGTGTATCCCTCTGATATGCAGGTAGGAGCTTCCACACTTTCCACATATGTGTGACCTGTTTTGAGGGTAGTTCTGTCACGGTAGCTATTGCCACACTTTTTACAGGTGTGGATGGTGTATCCGTCTGTCAAACATGACGGAGAAACAGTGCTCTCGGCATAGTTGTGCTTGCATTTACAAGATGTAATCAATAAAAGCACTGTTAATAAAACTGTTAAAAGAAGAATGCTTTTTTTCATAATAAATACCTCCTTAAAATAAAATCCGCCTCCATAATATCACATTTTGAGATAAATGTCAATATCTCACTTTGAGATTTTATATAATAACACTGATTCTACAAGCGGAGGTGTATATGAGAATACGTGATTTAAGAGAGGACAGAGATTTGACGCAAAAGGAAATTGCTGAATATCTGCATATAAAGCAAAATACTTATTCACAGTACGAAAACGGACAAAGACAATTACCTGTAAATGTACTCATCTCGTTAGCAAAATACTATGGTACATCTACAGACTACATTTTGGGATTAACAGACAATCAAGAACCATATAATTAGTTTTTTTATTTGTGATTAAGTCACAGAAAAACGGTAATAATTCCTGTATAATAAAGTCACAAAAACAAATTTGATTTATCGAAAGGAATTAATACTATGGCAAAATATATATGTGACGCATGCGGTTGGGAATACGACGAGGAGCTTGGTGCACCCGAGCTTGGCATTGAGCCCGGAACAAAGTTCGAGGATCTTCCCGAGGACTTTGAGTGCCCCCTTTGCGGTGTAGGTGCAGATATGTTCTCTATGGAATAATTTTTCCATATAAAAAAGCAACCTGAAATTCAGGTTGCTTTTTCTTTTATCCCTTTACAATCTCAATGATAAGATCGACGCATTTTTCCATTGCATCAACCGATACATATTCAAAGCGGGAGTGATAATTTCCGCCGCCGGTAGGAAGATTGGGACAAGGAAGGCCCATAAAGGAAAGTCTTGCACCGTCTGTGCCGCCTCTGATAGGAACAGACTCTGCACCCATTCCAAGACGGTTCATAGCAGATGTTGCTCTTTCCACAACATACATCTTATCCTCTAAAACTTCCTTCATATTGTAATAAGAGTCAACAATAATAACCTTAACAGTTCCGTCGCCGTATTTTACATTAAGCTCGTCTGAAACATTTGAGAACTCTTCTTTGATTTTTAAAAAATTCTCTTTAGAATGATCACGAATTATATATCTTGATACCGCCTCTTCTGTCTCACCCTCGATAGATATGAGATGATGGAAACCCTCGTAGCCCTCGGTTTTTTCGGGAATTTCGTCGGGAGAGAGCATAGAATCAAATTCACAACAAATACGTGCCGCATTTATCATCTTATCCTTTGCACTTCCGGGATGAATTGCTCTGCCACGCACCTTTACAACAGCAGATGCAGCATTGAAGTTTTCGTACTCAATTTCGCCAAGTCCGCCGCCGTCAAGTGTATAGGCATAGTCAGCACCGAAGCCCTCTACGTCAAAGAGGTCTGCACCTCTGCCAATCTCCTCGTCGGGAGTGAAGCCGATGCAAATTTTGCCGTGTGGAAAATCTGCATTTACAAGTCTTTCGGCAGCAGCAACAATCTCGGCAACACCTGCCTTGTCATCTGCACCAAGCAGAGTTGTTCCGTCGGTAACAATAAGTCGCTGACCTGCAAGGTCGGCAACATAGGGATAATCCGAAACTTTGAGAACAATTCCCTCTTTCTCGTTAAGAACAATATCTCCGCCCTCGTAGTTAATCATTTTCGGCTTGATATTCTCGCCTGGGGCATCCGATGCGGTGTCCATATGGGCGATAAAGCCAATCGCAGACATTCCCTCACAGTTTGCAGGAATAGACGCATAAACATAACCGTTTGCATCAACTCTGGCGTCGCTTACACCAATCTCAAGAAGCTCTCTTACAAGCTCCTCCGCAAGAACTCTCTGTCCCTCGGTAGAGGGGCATTTTTCATTATTTTCGTCGGAAGTCGTGGGATAGGACACGTACTTCAAAAATCTTTCGTAAACTGTCATTTTTGTTTCCTTTTTAATTACTTATAATAATGTTAATTACATCGAAGCAACGAAGAATCGCGTTCTTGTATGCAGTGGTTGTAAAGGTTACACCTGCAACAATATCAACTTCGCCTGCCTCGGTCTCATTCTTGCCAATGAAGTTGGAGTTATATGCTCCATCCTCAAGCTTTCTTTAACATAACAAGTCTCCAAGTCACAATTAATAAAAATTTAAAAATTATAATTATTCATAAAAATAATTGCTGAAATTGTTAGAATAATGTTTTGTTTCGTCTTCCATGACCCACATTGCCTCAACACCTTCAAGCGAATTTACAAGTGCTTTACCTTCTTCAAGTGTCATACAGAAGAGAGCTGTCGAGAGGGCATCACCTATTCCCGAGTTCTTGCAGATTACAGAAACCGACAAAAAGCCCTTATCCGCAGGCATAAGTGTATCTCGGTCGATTATGTGATGATACGGTTTACCGTTTACATAATAATATCTCTGGTAAGAGCCGCTGGTTACAATGGCATCCTTGTTAAGACCGATGTACTCAATATATGGAACATCATAATCTCCCGTAGGATTTTCAATACCTGTTTTCCAAAGATCGCCGTTTGCCTTTGTGCCTGTTGTGCGGATATTACCGCCAACATTTATAACATAGTTATACTTTCCCTTTGCTTCAAGCATCTGTGCAACCATTTCTACCGCATATCCCTTTGCAAATGCTCCAACATCAAGCTTCATACCGGGGTCTGCAAGCCAAACGGTGTTATTCGCCTCGTCAATAATTATATCGTCGATATTGGTATGCTTTGCCGCCTCTGTAAGCTTGTCCATAGGAGGAAGCTCTGCGTTTGTGGGATTATCAATGCCTTCTGTACGGTAGTCGTGCCATATAGAAAGCACACTGCCCATTGCAATGTTCATTTTGCCGTCGGTTTTTTGATACATTTCCTTTGCCAGAAGAAGCATATCTATAATTTTTCTGTCAACGGTAAGCTTCTGATGCTGTCCGTCTACAAGCTTGTTAAGACTGCAAAGGTTAACTATTCCTTCATACTCGTTATAGATGTCGAAAAGCTTGTGATA
>JAZSRX010000031.1:0-2007 GCA_045538685.1 Eubacteriales bacterium
ACCTAAGTTTTTACGAAAAAGATGCTTCTTTATTTCAACAGCATAACAATACTCTCGGCTTTTTTTTACAGCTGCAATCATTTCTATTCCGTATGCACGATACGTAGCACTTTCGTCTTCTTCTGTGTCGATATCAATCACATACTCTGGGCAAGCAGAGGTTATCAAATAGCGTGCGTTAGTGCAAACGAAAGAAAACTCCACACGATTGGACTTATCTTTGTGGTATGCCATATTGAGAATATACGATTTCTCAAATTTTTCCCCATTATATTCTATTGGCCAAGCGCCAACATTGGAACCTCCATATGCAAAACGAAACTCAAGTGCATCTTTTTTGTTTTGGAATTCTATTCGTTCCACAATCATATGGTCACTTAAAAGCGTTTCTCTGACAATATTTGCGCCAATTTCTTTTGTACCATCTGCAAACGATACTTGTCTATCATCATTCAAAACAAATTGCGCATTTGTTAATTGCTCTATTTGATTTTTTATATCTTCTGTAACTGTTAACTGCGCGTCGCGAAGAATGTAGGCGCAACGTTGTAAAATCACAAAAAGATTAGCAAAAAAGTTGTCATAGTCTGTTGGAGAATCCAATAAGGCATCTATTGTAGAAAAAATATTTTCTTCCTTAAAAAGTCCGTTTTTAAAACCATTTTTCAACCACTGGTCATAATTCTCAATGGGATTTTGTTCTTTGGTCATATAATCAAAAATGTATAATGCCATAGGAACGCATCCGCCGTATCGCGAATAATTTTTCAAAACGATCTGTTCCTTTGACATGATTTTGCTACGCCACAAAATGTAATATTCGGCAGCCATAACAAACTCTTCTTCGTCCCCTGAATGCATATCTTTTATCAAAGATTTGTGTGTTGAGCGAAGATAGCGCGAGCTTTCCATAAATTTTGAATAAATCTCTGTTAGCTCCGATGATGCAAAACCATGCATAAGTTCATGGGCTATCATGGACAAAAATCCGTTTTTATAATAATCCTCATGATCGTTTATTGTATCTAAAAAAGAGGTTTCATCAAGCGTAAAGGAAACAGGATATGACAACAACGAGATATAAGTAGTAACCGAATCACAGTCGGAACCTTTCAAGCCTGAAATCGTTTTCAATATAGAATCAATATCCGCGGTTTCAAAATTCTCTTGCAATTTTTTGATTTGTTCCTGTTCGATAGGTAATACCTTTTCACGCCAGAGTTCTTCAAACCCTGCCGCCTTAAGCGCCGTTATATATTCGCAATATTTTTCAGCCCCACCGTTTTTGAGCATATCAAGTGTAGGGAATATATAGGATTGCTTAAATTCATTTTTTACCTTGCTTCTTATCACAGTGTCAACATCGGAAATTGATTGAAACATTAAATATAAATCGTCCAAAGTTGCACAAGAAGGGGCATCAATATATCCTGCGACAATTCCGCACATAGTAGAATAGCTCGGAGCGCCTTCCTTAAATATCTCGCCGGTGCGCTCTTTCAATATATTTAAACATTCATTTTGCGCCATTTTGTTATAGTTCCCATGATTATATATGAGACTACATGCACATATCGCATCAAAGATCATAGAGGTCTTGAGATTTATTTTCATTTGCGTATATACCTCTTGTATTTTTCTTTAATTATATCATAAAAAATTCAAATTGTAAATCAACTTTCTGTTTAGACACTAATTGTTTACAAAGATTTTTATGCCAATAGCGAAAAAAAAGGGAGATACTTACGATAAAAAACCGCAAATATCTTCCTTATAAAGCACAAGGTAAAGGTTCACTTCTACTCCCTTGCTCGAAAATGCCGATTGGCATCTTTTTATTTGCACTAAAATCCGAATTTCAAAAAAGTGAGGAAAACGGCGAAAAACGAAGAAAACCCGAGAAAATCTCGGGTTTTTCGGTTGGCATCTTTTTTGTCAACACGTCTTGGAGGCGCCACCCGGAATCGGACCGGGGATAGAGGTGTTGCAGACCTTTGCCTTACCGCT
>JAZSRX010000046.1:0-24941 GCA_045538685.1 Eubacteriales bacterium
AACCCCTACGTTACCTATACCAACGACTTTATCGAGTCTGAGTGGTGGGCACTTAAAAAGATCTGGGACAAAGGACTTCTTTACAAGGGCTTTAAGATCGTTCCTTATTGCCCCCGTTGCGGCACTCCTCTTAGCAGCCACGAGGTTGCACAGGGATATAAGCTTGTTAAGGAAAGATCTGCCGTTGTTCGCTTTAAGTGCGTAGACGAGGATGCATACTTCCTTGCCTGGACAACAACGCCCTGGACACTTCCTTCCAACGTGGCACTTTGTGTAAACCCCACCGACACCTATTGTAAGGTAAAGGCGGCTGACGGATACACCTATTATATGGCAAAGGCACTGCTTGACTCTATTCTTGGTGGAATCAAGAGAGAGGAAGGCACTCCCGCATACGAAATCCTTGAGGAGATGAAGGGTATTGACCTTGAGGGCAGGGGATATGAAGCTCTTTGGGCTTGTACCAAGGAAGCTGCCGAAAAGCAGGGCAAGAAGGCACACTACATCACCGCAGACAACTATGTTACTATGTCCGACGGTACAGGTATCGTACACATCGCACCCGCGTTTGGTGAGGACGATAATAAGGTAGGCAGAAGATACAGTCTTCCCTTCGTTCAGTTCGTTGACGGCAAGGGCGAGATGACTGCCGAAACTCCCTATGCAGGTCTGTTTGTTAAGAAGGCAGATCCCGTTATCATTGCCGATCTTGAAAAGGAAGGCAAGCTCTTCTCTGCACCCAAGTTCGAGCACGATTATCCTCACTGCTGGAGATGCAACACTCCCCTTATCTACTATGCTCGTGACACCTGGTTCATCGAGATGACAAAGGTTCGCGACAATCTTATAAAAAACAACAACACAGTAAACTGGATTCCCGAAAATATCGGTAAGGGACGTTTTGGCGATTGGCTTCAGAACGTTCAGGACTGGGGACTTTCCCGTAACAGATATTGGGGCACACCTCTCAACATCTGGGAGTGCTCCTGCGGTCACAAACACGCAATCGGCTCTATCGAGGAGCTTAAAGCGATGTCCTCCAATTGTCCCGAAAACATCGAGCTTCATCGTCCCTTCATTGATGCCGTTACTATCAAGTGCGACAAGTGCGGCGGCGAAATGAAGCGTGTTTCCGAGGTTATCGACTGTTGGTTTGACTCCGGCTCTATGCCCTTCGCACAGT
Organism: Eubacteriales bacterium; assembly: GCA_045538685.1. Classification (GTDB taxonomy): domain Bacteria; phylum Bacillota; class Clostridia; order Oscillospirales; family CAG-272; genus UBA1740. Next base: position 1,184 of record JAZSRX010000046.1, read on the forward strand.
GGCACTATCCCTTCGAAAACAAGGAAGTGTTCGAGAGTCAGTTCCCCGCAGACTTCATCTCTGAGGGTGTTGACCAGACACGTGGTTGGTTCTACTCGCTTATGGCTATTTCTACCCTTATCTTTGATAAAGCTCCCTATAAGAACGTTCTCGTTCTCGGCCACGTTCTTGACAAAGAGGGACAGAAGATGTCCAAGTCAAAGGGCAACGCGGTTGATCCCTTCGAGGCACTTGAAACCTACGGTGCAGACGCAATCCGTTGGTACTTCTACTCCAACTCTGCTCCCTGGCTTCCTAACCGCTTCTTCGGTGATGCGGTTGTTGAGGGACAGAGAAAGCTTATGGGCACTCTTTGGAACACCTATGCATTCTACGTTCTCTATGCCAATATCGACGGCTTTGATCCCACAAAATACACCCTTGACTACTCCACTCTTTCTGTAATGGATAAGTGGGTGCTCTCAAAGCTCAACTCCACCGTAAAGGCGGTTGATAATTATCTTGCAAATTACAAGCTTCCCGAAGCATCACGTGCTCTTGAAAGCTTTGTTGACGGACTTTCCAATTGGTATGTTCGCCGCAGCCGTGAACGGTTCTGGGAAAAAGATATGCCCACCGACAAGGTAAACGCATATCTCACCCTTTACACCGCACTTGTTACTATCGCAAAGACCGCAGCTCCTATGATTCCCTTTATGACAGAGGATATCTACCGCAACCTTGTTTGCTCGGTAGATAAGAATGCTCCCATTTCTATCCACCTTTGCGATTATCCCACAGTAAACGAGAGCTTTATTGATGAGGCACTTGAAGAAAATATGGACGAGGTTATTGATATTGTAGTTCTCGGACGTGCCTGCCGTAATGCAGCAGCCATCAAGAACCGTCAGCCGGTTGCAAAGATGTATGTTAAGGCGGACAAGACTCCCGACGAAAGCTTTATCTCGGTTATCTCCGAGGAGCTTAATGTTAAGTGCGTAGAGTTCACCGACAACGTAAGCGACTTTACAACCTACAACTTCAAGCCACAGCTTCGTACCGTTGGACCTAAGTACGGCAAGTATCTTGGCGGTATCAGACAGACCTTGACCGAAATCGACGGCAATTCTGCTTATGCCGAGTTGAAGGCAAACGGCTGCATCAAGTTCACCGTAAACGGTGACGAGATTGTTCTCACCGAGGAAGACCTTCTTATCGAAATGACAAAGAAAGAGGGCTACGAATCGCTTGGCGACCGCGGTGTTACCGTTGTAATCGACAAGAACCTTACTCCCGAGCTTATCGAGGAAGGTAACGTGCGTGAGATTATCTCCAAGATTCAGACAATGCGTAAGGACTCCGGCTTTGAGGTTATGGATAACATCAGAATCGCATTCAGCGGAAATGATGTAATCGCCGGAATTGCATCTCGCAATGCAGAGGAAATCAAGGACGAAACCCTTGGTGTAGAGCTTACAATCGGCAACACCCTCACACACTCTAAAGAGTGGAATATCAACGGCGAAAAGGTCACCATTTCTGTTGAAAAAATCTAAATAAAAAAAGAGCAAGAGTAAAGGAAGGGCTTGTCCCAAACCTCTACTCTTGTTTTTTTATTTTTTAATATTTGCTTGTTATTGTTTCGGTGATTGTGTCGGTTGTACCGTTTGATCCTGTAATGGTTAGGGTGATTGTTGCCCTATATGTACCGCTACCGTTTAGTGAAAAAACATGAGAAAAGCTACCGTTAACATTTGTGGACGATGCATTCCACTCACCGATATCATTCCAGAATGCAAATAAAAATCTTTTCTCCACCTTTACGTTAATGTCTGCACGGGCAAAGCTATCAAGACCCACGTATCTGGCACTAAATGAACCTCCGCTTGAAGAAGCGGTAAAAGAAAAACTTCTATTCGCAACGTGAGAGTAACGCGGATTTATTGTTGTTTGCTCGCTTGCGAAGACCGTAATGCTTGTTAAACACATTATAAGTGTTAACAAAAGAACTAAGCTCGTTTTTGTTGTTTTTTTCATAAAAAAACTCCTTTTTATTTATTGGCATAAAATACACCTATATATAAATACATTGTTTTTTGACAAAATTATTCAAAAAAATCAAAAAAACCTTGAAAAAATTCAAGGTTTTTTATTTTTTATTCACAAACAATACCGCTTATGATGTTTTTTACCTCTTCCAAAGCAAATCTTTCTGAGGAGCTGATTTCATAAACGTGTTTACTGTCGCTCCAAAGGTAAAATTCTCGAACCGGAGATTCGGTGTGATAAACGACAATGTTGTCTATGACTATTTTGGTTGTAGTGCTGTTTTCAGTGTCATATCCATATACAGTACTATTTAATGGATTTTGGTAGAACGTTAATATATCTTGATTATCATTGTAGTATATATATCCAACCTCTGTTGGTGAAACACTCGAGCTATCCAAGCGGTAACCTTCAGGAACATAAGACAACTCATAAATTTCTTCTATTAACTGACTTGTATAATCATTTCCGGAAGGACCAATGGAAACATCAAACTCCTTAAACACTGCACGCAGTTCTTTACGGAATATAATACCGCAGCTTGTAAGGATAAGTGCGACGGCTATCAATATTGCTATAATTCGTCTCGCCTTAGGTGACAACTTTCTATGCTTTTCAATTTTGCCAAATATAATTGTTCGCATAACAATAGTGTGTTTTTCAGAGCAAACTATTTCATCGGTATAACCGCTTGCAACAAGATCAAATTTATTGGAAAGTCCCTCATTTATAGCTTGTTTAAATAGCTCTAAATTGCTTTTATTTTCCATTATGTTTTGCTCCTTCTAAAGAGTCAATTAATTTTCTTTTTCCTCTTGAAATCCTGGAATATACTGTTTGAGCAGAAATTCCCATCATTTCGGCTATTTCATTAACGGTTTTTTCTTGGCATAATACAAGATATAGGGTGGAGCTGTATTTTTCGTCAAGCTCTTCTATGGCTTTTACAACTTCGTCGTATCTTTCTCTGATTTCAATGTCGTTGACAAAGTTAAATTCTGTGTTTAAGCAGAAGTTTGTAAAATCAACAAACATAACTTCTTCGTCACCTAATAAGTTACATATTTCGTGGTTTAGTACAGTAAAACAATAATTTTTGATTTCAATTTCACTTCGGGAGAAATCAATACTATCTATGTATTTTGTAATTTTCAAAAAACAGTTTTGAACCACATCCTCTGCATCAAACATATAATTTGTTCTTTTTGCGGATTTTAAATGACTTAATGCATATTTCATCATTTTGTTATGGTATTTTTCGTAGATTCGTTCAATTTTGTCGTGATTAGCTTCATCCGAAATTGTTAATAGAAATTGTAACATTATCCAGCGACCTCTTAAAGTATATTACATTAATTCTACCACACCTTCAGCTAATTATCAACCCGAATTGTTTAAAAAAATAAAAAAAATCCATACTTAAAATATAAATTAAAAAAATAATAAATTTATTCATTTTTAATAAAAATTTTTATATTTTTCAATAATTTTGATATTTATATTGGTAATTACTTATAAAACATTTAAAAAGGGGTATTATGGTGTTTTGAACGGAAAGAATCCATTGAAAGTGTTTTTGTCAAATGGATTTAAATGCGTAAATATTTATTACCAAACAAAAAATAACTTACATCAGGAGATTTACAATGGAAAAGATACAATAATTACTTGACAGTAAAAAAGAAGAAATGTATTATGTAATTATAACAATGTTTTAAAGAAGGAAAATATTATGAAAAAAACAATCGCGTTTTTAATTTTAATCTCAATGCTTGTTTTGTCCTCGTGTGATATTTATTATAGGTATTCTATTAAGAACGGGCCGCACCCCAAGGATACTACATATTTTCCGGAGGGATACACAGGAGGATTTGGATTTGAAAAGGGTGATTTCAATTCTGCCTACTATTGGGTTGAAACATATGATGAGTGTATTGAGGCAATAGAGCAATTAAAATCACACGGTAGTACATTTGTAACATCTGCAATATTTTCATATGAGGGCGAGCTTTTTGATACAAAATACTGCTTTTCTATCGGTCGAGAGCAGTCCGATAAAATCAATTACGGCGAAAATCCTTTTGACAGATGGGCAGAATACGTGATAATTACTCCTTATGTGTTTTATGATGATGTTACGATTGATGAGTTGATATATTCTTATACCTCAGAATACAAATGTGCCTACTTTCATGCAACAACGTATTTTAGAGATATGTATGCTAAGGATCCATCTATAAATTCGGGTGATTTTATTTGCCAATGGGATGGAGAAAAATATGTGATTTCAAACTCACGTTCGGAAAAACCGTTGTTTATGGTAAGAGTGAATAGCGAACAATCTATTCCTGAGTCACATATGGAGTCTATAATTGATTCTATTATAATTGTAGAATAGAATGAAAACAATTAAAAGTATGAAAGGAGCTATATATGAAATTTATAAAATCGGGTGTTGCAATTTTAATTTTAATCTCAATGCTTGTTTTGTCCTCGTGTGATATTTATTATAGGTATTCTATTAAGAACGGGCCGCACCCCAAGGATACTTATTTCCCTGAGGGATATACAGGTGGATTTGGTATTAGTCACGGTGATACAGATGCGGCCTATTACTGGGTTGAAACATATGAGGAGTGTGTTGAGGCAATTGAGTTATTAAAGTCACATGGGAGCACATTTATAACATCGTCAATCTTTTCATATGAAGGCGACCTTTTTGATACAAAATATTGCTTTGACATTGGTAGAAAACATTCTGACCCAATTGAATACGGCGAGAATCCTTTTGACAGATGGGCAGAAGAGGTGTATATTACTTCCTACGCATTTTATGATGATGTTACGATTGATGAGTTGATATATTCGTATTGCTCAAGGTATAACGTGTACATTTTTTCTTCAAACCCGGAGCTCAATGAGATATACGACGAAAACCCCGATGTTATTTATAGTGAGTTTATTATTGATTCTAGACCTGATTTTCGTTCGGATTGGATATACTACGATGAGTCGCAACCCTACTTGTTTAATATATCATATTATACAGATAACCCTATTCCGGAGTCCGGATTAGATGCAATACTGAATTCTATTGTAGTGGTAGAGTAAAAAAATATTATAATACAAATATAAACCATATCCTGAAAGGAGATTTATATGAAATTAATAAAACAGGGCATTGCATTTTTAATTCTTGCATCTATTTTTCTTTTATCCTCTTGCAATTCATTTAATAAAACCAACAATGATAGTGATATTATAAACGGAAACCACCCGGATTGGGATTTTTATCCCGAGGGATATACGGGAGGATTTAGGCACCAGCCCGGATGTGATGTGGAATATTGGTGGGTTGAAACCTACGAGGAATGCGTTGCGGCAATCGAAATGCTTAAGTCTCATGGAAGCACATTTGCAGAAAGCGTGATTTTTACGTATGAAGGTGATCTTTTTGATACCAAGTATTGCTTTGAAATACCGCATTATGATAATCGCACCGAAGAAATAGAGTTTGGTGATAATCCCTTTGAAAGAAGAGGTGGCGATGTCTTGGTGTGCAGTTACGCATTTTTTGAGGATGTTACTATTGAAGAAATCAATTACTCATATGTTAGTAGATATAGATCTTGCTTACCCAACGTAAGCGGGAAAAGAAAAATTACTGTTCCCGATTTGACTCCTATACAGTTGAGGTATGAATTAGTTTATTTTCAACAGATGGGTGGGTATAGTTTTGATGGATGGTACAGTGTAGGCGAAAACGAACAGCGTTTTAATCTCGGAGATTATGGGTATGATGAGGATGAAGAAAAGGCGTTCCAATGCATTGAAGCTGTATGCAATTCCATTGTGCTTATTGGTTTTAATTGAACAGACAGAGAAAGGAAAATAAGATGAAAAACAAGGTTGAAAAAATAAAATATAACAAGATTTTAATTGTGAGTATATATAATAAAAACCATTTTATAATACAAATGTAAACCATATCATGAAAGGAGCTTTATATGAAATTCATAAAATCGGGTATAGCAATTTTAATTTTAATCTCAATGCTTGTTTTGTCCTCGTGTGATATTTATTATAGGTATTCTATTAAGAACGGGCCGCACCCCAAGGATACTTATTTCCCTGAGGGATATACAGGTGGATTTGGTATTAGTCACGGTGACACAGACGCGGCCTATTACTGGGTTGAAACATATGAGGAGTGTGTTGAGGCAATTGAATTATTAAAGTCATATGGAAGCACATTTATAACATCGTCAATCTTTTCATATGAAGGCGACCTTTTTGATACAAAATACTGCTTTTCTATCGGTCGAGAGCACTCTGATGAAATTGAATATGGCGAAAATCCTTTTGACAGATGGGCAGAAGACGTATATATTAGATCCTATGCGTTCTATGACGACGTTACGATTGATGAGCTGATATATTCTTATACTTCAAGATACAAGTGTACAAAATTGTTTCCAACACGTCTTTTTAGAGAAAATTATGATATGAATTCAGATATAATTGCAGGAGAATTGGTTTATCAAATGGATGGAGATGACTACTTGATTTCTAATGCAAAAACAGAATACACGTTTTTTATAATAGGAGAATGTGGTGGAGAACCTATTCCCGAGTCACATGTAGAAGCTATAATTGATTCTATTGTAATTGTAGAATAAGGAGAATTATTATGGAGAATAAAAAAATAGTAAGGCAAAAGATTGTTTTCGTTATTGTAACGATTATTATACTTTCATGTTGTGTGTTTAGTGTTTCGGCATATGCTGTTTCGGAAAAATGTTTAGCAGATCATTTCAACAATTTAAATGATATAGATGTTTATGATGGTTTTTTCATGCCCCCCAACCCTGATGGGTCATGTGCTTACGTTGCAATGAGTCTGCTTATTTCGTTCTATGATACATATTGGAACGATAGGTTTGTGCCGAATAATCTTGAATGGAATAACGGAGTGTATAATTCTTCATCAGATTCATTGCAACGAACATTTATAGAATTAGATGAAGCTTCTGCATGGAATGATTATTCCGGGTCATTTAAAGAGTTTATAAATAATACTAATAATCAAGATACCTTTTTACAGCCATATCTATATTCTATTGGAAAAAGTAAACTTTATCATCTTCTTGAGCCAAACAATTTTGGATTAAACGATCAACAAATGGTTAATGTTTTAATGGATTATTTATATAATACATGTGACTTTACAACAGATGAGGTAACTGTTAATTATTTGATGGCTTCTGATGATGTGCTGTTTGCAAAAATGAAGGAGCAGATTGATAAGGGGTTCCCGGTAATGTTTATTGGTAAAAAAATAGCCGATGAGAATGCAAAAAACACATCCGGAACTACTAACGAAGGGAAAATTGGACACGTGATGATTGCATATTCCGTCGAACAAAACGAGGGGGTAGAGGATATAAAGCTTCATCTTGGATATTCATGGGATTCACCTTATGCTTGGGTAAACACCACCGAATACCAGTATTTAAATGCTATAATTTGGCTTGAAATAAACGAAAATACTCTTTCTCACGATTGCTCTGACAACTATGTTGACTCGGTTACCGGTGAAGAGCTTTGTGCCTGCCAGATATATGAAACGCATCCTAATCATTCCTCAAATCATTACTATGTTCAAAAGATGGATTACAGCAAGCATTGGCAGGAATGTTGTTGCGGGGATATTATAGAAGAAGAATCTCACAATTATTCATATACATACTATAATGCAATACAACACAAAGCAACTTGTGATGATTGTAAATATGAAACAATTCCAACGCACACATACGTTGAAAAAGCTAATGCATCAAAGAGATGGAAAGAATGTGTCTGCGGAGATTACATATTTTTACATTATCATGATTTTGAACATATAAATTACTCGGAGTCGGAACATTTGCTTAGTTGTACTTACTGTGATTATGAGACACTCGCGTCGCATGAATACACCGATTACATCAACGAAAACAAACAATGGCAAGAATGTGTTTGCGGAAACACCATAATTAATCATTATCATAGTTTTGAATATATATACAATAGCGAAAACGATCATGTTGCAAGTTGCACAATATGTTCTTATGCTATGAATATAACTCACGATTATGCACCGAAATCAATTTCTTCAACGCAGCATCAGCAAACTTGTGTGTGCGGTGATACAATCGGCGAAGCAGAAGATCACTATGAAGCTGAGTATCATTCGGTAAGCAACTTTATGCATGGTGTGCATTGTGAATGCGGACAGTTGATTCATACAGAAACCCACAGCATGACTACGGTTGGACTAAATAACGTTTGTACAGACTGCGGTTTTGTAATGAGTGGACTCTCCGGCGGAATCACTATAAAAGGTGAAGAAGACGAGTTTGACACCTGCACCGAATGAGCATATTGACAGATAATTAGAACCGTTTTATAATATATGTATCAACCGCATTATGAAAGGAGCTTTATATGAAATTCATAAAATCGGGTGTTGCAATTTTAATCTCAATTTAACAGTATCGTGATTGCATAAAATAAAACCCAGACTTTCGTAGTTGCGGACAGCATAAATATAAAAACGGCGAGGAAAACCTCGCCGTTTTGCTTTGTCATTATTCGTTTTTAGCGGACTTCAGGGCTTTTTCAACCTCACAGTAGGTTAAGGCACGGTTTATCTCGGCACGAATGCGTGCTGCACCGCGGAATGAACGAAGGTAAAGTGCAATCTGCTTTCTCGCCTCGGGTATGGCAATTCTCTCACCTTTTTCTTCCACCGCAAGCCGTAATTGAAGCAGGGCGGTGTCAATTCGCTCGTCAAGGGGAGGGGGAACAAACTCCACACCTTCAAGCAGGGCAGATATCTCCGAGAAGATAAAAGGATTACCAACAGCCCCTCTGCCGACAGCAATTCCGTCAGCACTTGTGTCACGAAGCATAGCAAGTGCAGATTCGCCGTCAACCACATCTCCGTTAGCAATTACGGGAATTTGTAAAGCACTCTTTACATTTTTAATAATTTCTCGGTCTGCAAGACCGCCATACATCTGTTCCCTTGTCCTGCCGTGTATGCACAAAAGCGATGCTCCGCCCTCTTCTGCGGCAAGAGCACACTCTATCGCATTGATGCTTGATGAGTTTATTCCGCTTCTTATTTTCACTGTTGTGGGAATTTTCACAGCCGAAGAAACCGCCCTTGTTATCCTTTCAATAAGTCGGGGATTTTTCATCAGTGCCGAGCCCTCGCCGTTTGAGAAAATCTTATTCACCGGGCAGCCCATATTTATATCTATTGCCACAGGTGGCATAGAGTCCATAGTGTTTGAAAGGGTGTATGCCGCCTCTGCCATTATTTCGGGCTCCGAGCCGAAAATCTGCACCGCAACAGGCCCCTCGTCAGGTAAAATTTTTGAAAGAGCAAAGGTTTTTTTATCGCCGTATACCACCGCTTTTGCACTGACCATCTCGGTAACCGAGTATTCAGCACCGTATTTGTGGCAGACAAATCGCATAGCTCTGTCTGTATATCCTGCCATCGGTGCAAGACACAGGCCGTGTTTTAATTCAATCTGTCCGATTTTTATTCCCATAGCGAAACCTCCTCTTTTTTCTAATAGTTTAGCATATTATTTTTCTTTTTTCAAGGCAAAATTTTTCATTCACTTGAAAAGAGTTTTTGTTTATGGTAAAATAATTAAAATAAATGAAGAAAAGGGGAAGAAAATGGCAATCGAATGGACAGAAGAACAAAAATCCGCCTTTAATACCCGCGATAAAACCCTACTCGTGTCTGCTGCGGCGGGCTCGGGAAAGACCGCAACACTTACAGAGAGAATTATTCGCTCACTTACAGATACCAAAAAACCGCTGAGCATTGATTCTATTCTTGTTGTAACTTATACCAAGACTGCTGCAGGAGAGCTTTGCACAAAAATCTCCCGAGCGATTACCAAGGCGATAGAAGAAAACCCTAAAAATGAACATCTGAAAAAGCAGCTTTATCTTCTCCCTGCGGCAAAAATCCGTACGATAGACTCGTTCTGCAACGAAATACTTCGTGCCAACTGCGACAGAGTGGGAGTTTCACCCGGATTCCGTATTGCAGATGCCGCCGAGTGTGAGCTTCTTGCCACCTCGATTATCGAAGGACTTATCGAGGCGGTTTATAACGGCGAGCTTCCCGAGATAGCAAGTCCTGCCGAGTTTGAGGAGCTTTGCGACTGCCTTACCGATTCAAGAAAGGTAGAGGAGCTTTCGGGTGTGTTCAGAGCAATTCACCTGAAATGCGAAAATGCCGAGGACGGCGTTCATATGCTTGGTCGAATGATCGAAAGCTATAACTGTGCCCACATTCCTCTTGAAGAGACACTTTACGCGTCATACATTATTGAAAGCTACCGTATGATGCTGGAACACTATATTGGCGGCTATGACAGATATTACCGCATTTTCCACGACGGAACCGACGACGAGCAGAATTTCCTTGATATTATCGACAGCGACAAAAAGGTTCTCCTTCGTCTGAAGCAGGCGGACAGCTACGATAAAATCAGAGAAGCTATTCATAACTACTCCTTTGAGCAAAGACCTGATACAAACGATGATTCAACCGAAGAAATAAAGAGATTTTGCATCTTCCGCGATATGATGAAGGACGATCTTATTTACTTTAAGCAGAGGTTTGAATACACAAGCGAGGAGTGGCGAGAGCTTTGTTCGGAGCTTTACAGATTAACCTCGATTTTTTATCGCTTTGAGGTAAAGTTTGACGAACTGTTCAGAGAGGAAAAACGCCGTCACAATGCCTTTGCCTTTACCGACATTCTTCGCTATACCTATGAATGTCTTGTGAAAGACGGAGAACCGACAGACATTGCAAAAAACGTTGCTTCTCAGTATAATGCAATTTACATTGACGAGTACCAGGATGTAAACAGTCTGCAAAACCGCATTTTTGAGGCGATTTCAAAGCCCAATAACAGATTTATGGTAGGCGATATCAAGCAGAGCATTTACGTTTTCCGTTCTGCCCGCCCTGATATTTTTGCCTCTATGAAAAAAGCATTTCCGCCCTTAAAAGAGGCAGACGGTGACTATGCGTCTATATTTATGTCCAGCAATTTCAGATGCGATAAGGGCATTGTTGATTTTGTAAACAATATATTTGACCGTGCGTTTTCCTATGTTGCCGAGTCTATCGGCTATGTTAACGACGACCGTCTGAAATTCGCTAAAACCTATGACGGATATACACCCGAGTACCGCTATCCCACCCTTTGCGTTGTGGACAAGGATCTTGACGAGGAAAACGGTGCTCCCGACGTGGTTGCACGAAAGATTTTAGATCTTTTGTTAAACGGGAAAAAGAATGACGGAAGCGACATTAACCCCTCTGACATTGCCATAATTTTAAGAGAGGCAAAGGACAGAGATGTAAAATATGCGGCGGCTCTTGAAAAATACGGCATTCCTTCTGCTATTTCGGGAAAAAAGAAGTTCTTCCTTTGCTCTGAGGTGCTTTTGGCACTCTGCCTTCTTAATACGATCGACAATCCCAGAAGGGATATTTATCTTGCAGGACTTTTAAAGTCGCCTCTGTTTGATTTCACTGCCGACGATCTTCTGCTTATAAGCCGACAGGGCGAGGAATGTCTTTACGAGTCGCTTGTCTCCTATGTTCGTGAGCATCCCGAGTTTGTAAAGGGAGCATCCTTCCTGTCAACTCTTGAATACTATCGCTCTATTGCCGAGGGTATTGGTGTTGACACTCTGATAGGAAAGCTTTACAAGGAAACCGGACTTATGGCACTTGCATCTAAAAACGGCGGAAAGGAAAACCTGACTCTGCTTTATGATTATGCAAGAAGCTATGAGGCGGGTGCATTCAAGGGACTTTACAACTTTATTCACTTTATTAACGAAATTATCAACAAGAAAACCAACTTTGACGATGCCAGAACCGTATCGGGTGTTGATGCGGTAAGAATTGTAACAGGTCACTCGTCAAAGGGACTTGAATATCCTATCGTATTTGCGGTTGAGGCGAATACCGCCATTTACAACAAGGAAAGAACCTCACGCATTGCATACTGCGAGGAATTCGGATTATCCTTCCTTCTTCGCACCAAGTCGGGACTTGCCCTTGTAAATAACCCAATACAAAAGGTTATACAGGACAGAATTACCGATAAAATTTATGAGGAAGCTCTTCGTGTTCTTTACGTTATTCTTACCAGAGCAAAAGAACAGCTTTACGTGGTGGGTAAGTGTCCCCTGAAGAGCAGAGAAGCATTTGACCGCAGAATAGCCGTTCTAAAGGATAATCTCACAGAATATTCCTTCCGCGGACTGTCCTGTTATCAGGATATCATTCTCACCTGTGACGGCAGGGCCGCCGTAAATCAGGAGGTATTTTGTCCGACACCCGAAAAGAAGGATAAAAAGTACACACAGAAAGCGGATCAGGCCGAAGATGAAAACCTGAAAGAAACACTTTCGGATGAAGAGCTTTATCAGGAGCTTCTTCGCAGATTTAACCACGAATATCCTAATCTTCCTCTCACCGTTCTTCCCGAAAAAATGTCGGTGTCCTTGATGTCCCCCACCGTTCTTGACGGAAGCGAGTTTGACTCGGTTTGGAAGGGTGATAAAGCTATTGATGCTCCTGTAATAATCGACGTAGCAGAGGAAACCGAAGAGGAGCTTGAGAAAAACGCAGAAAGCGACGAACAAACGGCAGAAGAGGGAGAAAAGAAAAGAACTCTTCCTGCCTTCGCCACAGGCACAAATGCCGACGAAAGTGCAAAGAAGGGTATTGCAACCCACCTGTTTATGCAGTTCTGCGATTTGAAAAATCTTATTTCGTGCGGTGCATCAGCAGAGCTTGATGATCTGAAAAAACGCGGATTTATCAGCAATGAGGATGCTGCAAGAGTAAGAATTCGGGAAATTGAGCTGTTCAGAAAATCAAAGCTTATAACAAAGATGCTTTCTGCAAAGAAGGTACATCGCGAGCTTCGTTTCAATGTATATCTTGATGCTTCTCACTTTACCGATGACGAGAAGAAAAAGGAGGCATATCGGGGCAGAGAAATACTTGTTCAGGGTGTTATCGACTGTATTATCGAAGGAAAAGACGGTTCTGTTATTCTCTGCGATTATAAGACAGACCGCCTGACAAGAAGCGAGCTTTCTAATCGCTCGCTTGCGGAAAAGAAGCTTCGGGAAAAGCACTCCACGCAGCTTGGACTCTACTCTCTCGCTGTGGAGAAAATATTCGGCAAAAAGCCCGATGGGGTTATGATTTATTCTCTTCCCCTTGGCGATACAATTGATATTATTTGATAATAAAAAACGCGTATTTGTAAATCTTGGTTTACAAATACGCGTTATTATTTGCTTTTTATTACTTAACTGTGGTAATTGCCGCTTCGGTTATCTCGATTGTAACGTCGAAGGTTTCTTCGCCGCGAGTGATGTTGATGATAACGGTGCTGCCCACTCTTGCATCAAGCATAGAGTCGGTAACGTGGTGCATTCTGCTTACCTTTTTTTCCACACCGTCAACCGAGATGGAGTTAACGATATCGCCAACCTGAACCTTGTCAGAAGCAAGACTGCTCGGGGTAATTTCAATTACCTCTACAAGCTCTACCTGATATACACTTCCGGTTGCCTCGTCGATTTCAAGACCGCTTACATATGCGGTGATTGTGATACCGATAAGTGCCTTGTTTACCTGGGTTGCCTTATTGCCGTCACAGTGGTCGATTATATTATCAGCAAGTTTTTTCGCAAGATCCGAGGGAATTGCATATCCCATATTGTCAACGTCGGAGCTTACATCCTTTGCCGAAACAATACCGATAAGCTCACCCTTTTCATTATAAAGGCCGCCGCCGGAGTTGCCGTGGTTTACCGCCGCATCAAATCTCATAACACGAAGCGAGATAAGCGAGCCGTCTGCTCCGCTGAGCTGAAGAGATTCGCTCTCAACACTGACAATTCCCCGGGTTGCGGACATTCCGTCGCCCTCTGCATTTCCAACCGCATAAACCTTGTCAAATACACGCACCTTGTCAGAATCTGCGATGGTGGCAGGAATAGCATAGCTGTTTTTGATTGTCTCGCTGCCTTCTATTTTAAGAACTGCAATATCGTATGTTACAGAACCGCCAAGAAGAGTTGCGGGAATTGCATATCCCGAAAGCTCCATTCCGTAAAGATAAACATTTATCTTGTTTGCAACACCGTAATCCTCGGTGCAAACAACGTGATGGTTTGTAATGATATATGCATCGCCGGTTTCCTTATCAACCTGATAGAAAACACCCGAGCCCGCACCTGCGGCAGTACCGAACTCAGCCACAATTGTTACTGTGGAAAGCAGAGTTTTGGTATGGGGAGCAATTTCGTCAACAGAGTCCTGACCGCTTCCGGGGTAGTATCCACCAAAGCCCTCGCCGGGAACGTTCTCGCTAAGGTTGCCGTCCGACTCCTCGTCTTTGTCCTCGTCCTCGTCTTTGTTGCCTCCGTTGCTTGGCGGAGTATTGTTCTGGCCGAACATTTCGTCATATATTCCGCCAAACTTTAATCCGCATGAGGTAATCGAAAGTGTCATAATAATTATGATCAGCATCAATGATGTGATGCGTATTATGTTATTTTTTTCTTTCATTTCGTAATTCCTTTCGGTAAAACAAATCAAATTCGCATAATTTACGAATTTTTCTTGACTTTTAATATTTATGATGATAAAATTATATCAAATAAAAACAAAATAATCAATAGTTTTTTTGTAAAAACTTTACTAACGGAGGAATTTTATGTCTATTGCCATTATTACGGGTGCGTCCAGCGGTATTGGAGCAGAGTTTGCCAAGGGTTATGCCGGCAGAGTAGACGAGCTTTGGCTGGTTGCACGACGCAAGGAGAGAATGATAGAGCTTGGCGAAAGCTTGGGAGTTAAGTACAGGGTGATTTCTGTCGACCTTTGCACAAGGGAAGGCATTGATGCCATAAGAGCTTTGCTTGAAAGTGAAAAGCCAAAGGTTAAATATCTTGTAAATGCTGCGGGATTTGGCGATTTCGGCGGTTTTGACGAGATTGACGAGAAAAAGGTTGAGATGATGATTGACCTGAATGTAAAGGCACTTGTGCTTATAACTCATATGACAGTTCCTTATATGGAAAAGGGCGGCAGAATTATTCAGCTTGGAAGCGGTTCCTGCTTTACTCCTCTTCCTTATTTCAACACATACTCCTCGGGCAAGGTTTTTGTGCTTCATTACACAAAGTCATTGAATTTTGAGATAAAGAAATACGGTATTCGTGCAACCTGCTTCTGTCCGGGTTGGGTTCATACCGAATTTCTCGGAAAGGCAACCGCAAAAAGCGGTGTTACACGCCCACGCGACAAGGCGATGAAGCCGCTTCTCAACTGCCAAAAGGTTGTAAAGGGCTGTATTAAGGCATCGGATAAGGGCAGAACGATGTATGTTACAAATTGGTACACAAAGCTTCAGCATCTTCTCTTTAAGATTCTGCCAGATCCCATTCTCACTCACCTTTGGCTCGGTATGCTTGAAAAAGGAGAAAATAATGGAAAATAAAAGAAAAATTCTCTCTCCCGGAGCTCTTACGGCACCAATTCCGCCTGCTATGGTTACGGTTGGCGACTTTGAAAATGCAAATGTTCTTGCAATCGCCTGGACGGGAATTCTTGCAACCCAGCCCCCAAAAACATATATATCGGTAAGGCCCACCAGACATTCCTATAAGATGCTGAAAGAAAATCCCGAGTTTGTTATTAACCTTCCCTCTGTAAATCTTGCAAAAGAGGTGGATTTTGTCGGCATTTATACAGGAGCAAAGATGGACAAATTTGAAAAATGCCATCTTACAAAGGTCAGAAGTGAGAAGGTTGCACCGCCCACAGTTGCAGAATGTCCCATTGCTATTGAGTGCCGTGTCAGCGATGTTCTTCCTATGGGCTCTCACGACGTGTTTGTGGCAGACATTGTCTCTGTTTCCTGTCACGAGTCTATTATGGACGAGCAGGGAAAAATGCGTTTTGAGTATGCAGATCTTCTTGCCTATGCTCACGGCGAGTATTATTCGCTTGGCGAGATAGTGGGCAGGTTCGGCTTCTCCACCGACAAAGAGAAAAAACAGTCGGTAAAGCCAAGGCCCTCCACGAATAAAGTCAAAAGCGAAGAGAAAAACCGTTCGGTAAAAGCGAAAGCTAAAAAGCTTGGTGGCGAAGAAAGAGTGCAGAAAAATGCCAAATCCGGCGGCGAACAGGCAGAAAAAAGACCTTTTTATGAGAACGCACCTCGCTCAAAGGGAGCAAAGAAAAAGCCCTCTGATAAGAACAAGGGTGCTCCACACGGCAGAAGAAAGGCGGAGAAGAAATGAAGGAAAATGTTGAAAGTATCAGGGAAAAAGTCCTTTTGCTGATAGACTCGGAGTTTGAAAGCGATGCCGCTTTCGAGAGGGAGATGGATCTTGCCGAAAAAACGGTAAACAACTGGAGACGTGGCCGCTCGGCATCATTTATGCGAATTTTGCAAAAACTATCCGAACTTTTCGGTGTGAATATCGGAGAACTGCTTGACATTCCCCTTCGCGACGACACCTCAGAGCTGTCCGACGAGGAGCTTGAGCTTCTCACACTATACCGCAAGACTCACGTTCTTCAGAAAAAGCATCGCCTTGCATTGAAAAACACTCTTGAAGTCACAATAAATATGTACCTTTCTTCCCACGAGCCCAGAACACGCAAGAGTTCATCGGGTGCAAAAGTGCAAAAAGAAAAGTGATTTTGTGCTTTTTTGGAAAGCAATTTTGTGTTTTGCGTTTGAAATGTTGGATATCCGATTCGCCTTTATGGTTTGTTTATACTTGACAAATCATAACAGATGATATATAATAATTTTGGCATCCGAGAGATTTTTCTCTATGATCCAAGCAGGGAAAGTGCGGTGAAAATCCGCCACAACAGCCATTGCCGTAATGATTCGTCGAAAGTCGAAGCTAAGTCGGAAGGCCTGCCGGATGCTTTTTGCATATTCCTTGGGCAAACGGAGGATAGTGTAAATGCAAGAGATAAAGGTGCAGAGTTTTTTGCACCCCTTTTTCCTGCGTTTATTCACCGCCCAAAGGGGCGGTTTTCTTTTACCCTTGGCTTTCGGTTTTTGCCGAGAATACCGAAGGCGAAATATGCTTTTTCTATAACAAAACAAAGAAAAAGAGGTAAAAAACAATGACAAAAAAGAGAATTTTGGCGATTTTGCTTGTTGTCCTGATGACACTTTCGCTGTTTTCCTGTGATCTGTTTTCGGGTAGTGTCGACGATTCAGGATCGGTTACCGTTGTTGTGGAAAACACAGACGGAAGCTACAACGTGTTTGAGGCAGAACTTGATGCGGTAGCAAACAAAGATCAGGGTGCAAAGGGAATCCTTGAACACCTGAAGGAAAGCAATGATCGCTTTTATTTGGAAATGACAGAAAGCACCTACGGAGCATATGTTACTGCTATCGGAAATATAAGAGAAGATTCTTCCGAGGGGCTTTACGTTATGGTTTACACATCTGTCTCTTCGGACAGCTATGAAGGAGCACCCACCGCGGATTACAAAGGCACAGCTCTTTATCAGTCGGGTGTTGGACTCAGCGGTATGAAGGTTGAGGCAGGCACCGTAATTCTTTTTAAGCTTGAAAAATCTCCTTACTGATTCAAATGGGATAACCCACTGTTTTAAAGCTTGAATTTTTAACTCTCGGCTTTAATTTTAAAAAACGTAGCTTTAATTTTAATTCTTTGCTTAAATGGAAAGTTAAGCATTAAAACTAATGAAATTTTGGTGAACAATGGAAAATAACAAATCAGAAAAAATGATAAGTGCAAGGTCGGTAGCTCTTGTGGGACTTATGACCGCCTCGCTGACCTGCGGAAAACTTGCACTTTCATTCCTGCCGAATATCGAAGTGGTAACACTGTTTTGTGCTCTATACGGATATGTTTTCGGAATATACGGTGTTATTTCGGCATTTATTTTTGTGCTTATCGAGCCGCTTATTTACGGCTTCGGAAGTTGGATAATTACCTATTTTATATACTGGCCTGCGGTTGCGGCTTTGTTTATGCTTCTCAAACGTCGAGGTGTGAAAAACAGAATTGCCTTGGCACTTACCGCCACACTTCTTACATTTCTTTTTGGTGTGCTTTCGTCGGTGATTGATGCGGCTTTTTTGCTTGGAATAAATGAAAATTACCTCAAAAATCTTCTGATTTATTACATACGAGGCAGCATCTTTTACATAGTTCATATTGTCTCAAACACTATTATTTTCCTTGTTGCGTATCCGTTTCTTTTGCAAAAGCTTGAACTTATCAGAAAGAGCAAAAACCTTTAATTATTACAGAAAATCCGCTAAAATGTAAAGCTAAATTTACAAATTTGCGGATTTTTTCTTTATTTTTCTCATTTTCTGCGTAAGCGAAGCTTAAAAAACAATCCTCAAAAATGATATAAAAAATTTTTCTTGCATTACAGACATAAAAGTGATATAATAATTTTAATGATATAATAATTTTATAGAAAAAAGGAGGTCTGCCGCGTGAAGAAAACAAAAAGATTAAAGCTTTCCACAACACATATTATCATGCTTAGCTTTTTACTTGCCATTCTTGTTGGAAGTGTGCTTCTGTCATTGCCAATTAGCTCGGCGGACGGAAAGGGCTTGCCCTATATTGATGCCCTCTTTACCGCAACCACAGCTACCTGTGTAACCGGTCTTGTCACTCTTACAACCGCAACGGCTTTCAGCACCTTTGGGCATATAGTTATTCTCTGCCTGATTCAGATAGGCGGTCTTGGCATTATCACAGTAATGAGCGGACTTATGATTCTTGTTAATAAGAAAATGGGCATTGCAGACCGTCTTCTTATACAGGACGCATTTAACCTTAACACCCTGTCGGGACTTGCGGTTTTCATCAAGAAGGTGCTTCTTGGAACATTCATTATTGAGGGCATCGGAGCACTTCTTTATATGACCGTATTTATTCCCGAGTTTGGTGCAAGGGGAATATGGATTTCGGTGTTCAACTCTGTTTCTGCATTCTGCAATGCGGGTATGGACATAATCGGTGAGAACAGTCTTATGGATTATGCACGAAACCCCTTGATTAATGCCACCACTTCGGCTCTTATTATTCTCGGCGGTATCGGATATATCGTCTGGTGGGATGTTATTCGTGTTACTGTCGGTCGGGATAAGCCAAAGCACAAAATTTTCTCCCGTCTTACCCTGCACAGCAAGATTGCAATTGTCAGCTCAATTTTGCTTGTTATTTTTGGTGGTTTGGCGATTCTTGCATTTGACTACAACAACCCCGAAACTCTTGGCCCGTACAGACTTTTTGATAAAATACAAATTGCCTTCTTCCAGTCGGTCACCACAAGAACTGCCGGCTTTGCCTCTGTTCCTCAGCAAAATCTGACAGATTCTTCATCTCTAATCTGCCTTTTGCTGATGTTTATCGGCGGATCGCCCGTAGGAACTGCGGGAGGTATTAAAACGGTTACCTTTGCCGTTCTTTTTGCCTCGGCTCTTGCCCACGTCAGAGGAAAAAGAGAGGTTACCTTATTTAACAGAACCGTTGCAAAAAGTGCGGTGGAAAAGGCGGCGGCGGTATGCAGTATGTCCTTTGGAATAATGTTTATTTCTACAGTTGCACTGTCGGCTGTTCACACTGCTCCTCTTTTAGATATTTTATATGAAACGGTAAGTGCAACGGCTACGGTAGGACTTACCAGGGGAATTACTCCGCTTCTTAACAATGCAGGAAAAATCATTATAATAATCACAATGTACCTTGGCCGAGTAGGCCCGATTTCTCTCGCTCTTGCCCTTAGCGGCAAGGTGAAAACTAATCTTATAAAGAATCCCACCGAGGATATCAGTGTGGGTTAAAAGGAGTTTTTATGAGTATAAATAAAACTTATGCCGTTTTCGGCCTTGGAAGATACGGTCTTGCCGTTGCAAAAGAGCTTTTTGCAAGCGGAGCAGAGGTTATTGCCGTTGATAATGACGAAAACAAGGTAAATGCAGCCGCCACCGAAATTCCGGTTTGTAAATGTGCAGATATCACCGATGCCGAGGTTATCCGTCAGCTTGGAATAGGAAATATTGATGTGGTTATTATTGCTATGGCAAATAATCTTGAGGCCTGCGTTATGGCGGTTACTCTCTGCAAGGAGGCAGGGGTTAAGACTGTTATTGCCAAGTGCGGAAGCGAAATGCATCAGAAAATACTAAAAAGAGTGGGTGCCGATATAGTTGTATTCCCCGAAAACGAGTCGGGAGTTCGTCTGGCAAAAAATCTGCTCAGCTCGGGATTTGTTGATATGATCACTCTCTCAAAGGATTTTTCTATGATCGAGCTTGAAATCAGGCCCGAGTGGGCAGGAAAAAGCTTGTTAGAGCTGAATTTACGTAAAAAATATGCCATAAATGTTGTGGCTATCAAAAAGGCGGATAAGCTGATGGTAAACATAAACCCGGAGGAAAAGCTTTCCGCAGATTCCTCGCTTATCGTTATAGCAAATCCCACAAAGCTTTCTAAACTTAATTAACATTGTTTTCTATTGATTTTACACTATCTTTCTTATCTCAATCAACATTATCCTTTTTGAAATAACGGTTTAAAACCGAAACGGGAGGTTTTTTGAAAATGGCAAAGATTCTGATTATAGGAGGCGGAGTTGCCGGCCTTTCGGCAGGAATTTATGCTCGCCTTTCGGGACACGAGGCAGTTATTTGCGAAAAACATTTTCTTCCCGGAGGCAACCTTACAGGTTGGAGTAGGGGAGAATATCATATAGACAACTGTGTTCATTGGCTTACGGGAAGCAATCCTGCATCACCGATGCATAAGATGTGGATTGATCTTGGAGCTCTTGGCAATGATGTTGAAATCATTCAGGGAAACACACTGTTTTGCTGTGACAAAAACGGAAAACGGATTATTTTGCCGCCCTCGCTTTCGGAGCTTGAAAAACAGTTGCTTGAAGTTTCACCCGAGGATAAAGGTGAAATTAAAAAGTTCATTCGTGCTATTGATTTTATGCAGGGGACAGACCACGTTGCAGGAAAGGACTGTAATGAAGGCATCACTCTTGGCAGGGCATTAAGCGGTGTCGGCCCGTTAATGAGATATTTCAGCCGCACCACAGGCCAGCTTGCCTCTATGTTCAAAAACCCTGAAATCAGTCACTTTATAACCGGATTCTGGGGCGATGATTTCGGAGCATTGGCTTTGATTTATGTTTTCGCAACCTACTGCGGCAGAAACGGTGCTCTTCCAAAGGGCGGTTCTCTTAAAATGGCAGAAAGAATGGCTGATCGCTTTACATCTCTCGGCGGAAAGCTTTGTCTCAGGCGTGAGGCGGTTCGGCTGAACTGTGAGTCGGGCAGGGCAAAATCGGTAAGCTTTTCTGACGGAACAAAGGAAGAGGCGGATTATGTTATTTTTACCACCGAGCCGGCAGTTACCTTCGGTAAAATAATAGATGCTCCTATGCCAAAGGAGATAAAAGCTCTTTATGACAACCCGAAAATGCGTAGATTTTCTGCATATCACTGTGCCTTTGGCTGTGATGCGGCAGAGCTTCCTTTTGAGGGCGACCTGATTTTCGATGTTCCGGAACATCTTGTAAAGGAACTTGGTACAAAACAGCTTATTGTAAGAGAATTTTCTCACGAACCCGGCTTCGCTCCCGAGGGAAAGAACATTCTGCAAACCCTTACCTTCTGTTATGAGGATGATGCAAGAGCATTTATCACCCTTTATGAAGGCGACAAGGCAGAATATCGGAAGAGAAAAGAAAAACTTGCAGAGATTATCTGCAAACTTATAGAGGAGCACTGTCCCACACTCCAAGGAAAGCTTTCGCTTATTGACGTTTGGACACCTGCCAGCTACAAGCGGATTGTAAATACCGAAATCGGCTCGTTTATGAGCTTTGCAATGCCCTCGGGATATGCTCCCAAAACCTGCAGTGCAAGAGTCGGGGGGCTTGAAAATGTGCTTCTGGCTACCCAGTGGCAGAAAGCACCCGGAGGCCTTCCCATAGCGGCAATAAACGGTAAAACATCTATTGAGATAATAAATAAAATTGAGAAGAAAAAGTAAAAATACAAAAACAAAAAATGGCTATTCAAAGCACAAAATGCTGAGAATAGCCGTTTTTGACAACTAAATTTTACATTTAGTGAGCATGCTCGGTTTCCGAGTGGGTTGTAATGCTCTGAATTTTCGGACCGGAAATAATTGTTCCGTCATCACCTACGGTGCATTTGGAAAGAATTTCTTTTATCATAGAGGGGTCGCTGAGACGTCCGAATGCCGCATAGTCACCTTCAAGCGATGGCATTTTCTTGCTGAGGATAAAGAACTGACCGTAGCCGGAGTTATATCCCTCGCCTCTTGCAAGAACGAGAGTTCCCTTTTTCATCGGGATTTTGTTCTGTATGCCGTTGTTTTCAAACTCGCCTACAAGACCGAATTTACCGTCATCTGCCTTTTCTGCACCCATAGTGAGCATAGCATTTGCAAAGGTGTGAAGGTCCATATTGTTAAAGAAGTTCTTTTCGCAAAGTGCGATGAAATTGTTTACGGTTTTCGGTGCATCCTCTCCGTAAAGATCTATGTGGAAGGATGATCCGTCGCTTAATGTTACTGTCGCGTGGTCGGTAACGTGAGGGTTGTAATCAAATGCTCCGGAGAGCACGAGAATAACCACTATCAAAGCGATAAATGCCACTGCCGAACCGCCCCATATTGCCCAAAGCTTTATTGTTTTCGCCTTTTTTGCTTTAAGTTTTTCTTCTGCTTTCTTCTCCTTAGCAGCTACCGTTTTTTCGGTAACATAATTTGAATTTTTCTTCGATTTTGCCATTTTTTGACTCCTTTTTTGTTCTTATATGGCTATTATATCAAAAAAAAAAGCTTAATGTCAATAGAAAAACAATGGATAATTTGATATTTTTCTCCTATATTTCTTAGATAATTTGATTTGTTGAATAATTACAAGTCAAATGTCTTTTTTTATGCTTAAAACAAGCTTTTTAAACAAAATAAATAGATTGACATATTAAAAATAATGTGATATAATCTAAAATGGTGAAGATTTAGTACATTTTAACATCAATTTTTTCTAAAAGGAGTTTTTAGCTATGACTAAAACAAGAATTATTGGCCTTATTTTAGCTGTAAGTATGCTTGTATCGCTCTTCTTCGCTATGGCGAGCGGCAGTGCTGCGGCAAGTGTCGGTATTACCGATGCACAGGGCTGGTTTGAATCGGCTTATGCAGAGTGGTCTCCCGTATCGGGTGCAGACGGCTACAATGCATATATAGCTCCCGCGGGCTCGTCAAACTGGACAAAGATTGACAACGAGCTTGTACGTAACTATTCAAGCTATTATCGCGTAGATGCGGTTGGTCTTAAATCGGGTGACTATCAGATTAAGATAGTTCCCACTGTGGGCGGTGCAGAGCAGGCAGAAAAAGCTCTTACCACCGATACACTCACCGTTATGGCTTACGACCGCAGCGGCTATGCTCATTTCAATTACACCGAGGGTGTTGGTGCGTATAACGACGACGGCACACTCAAGGACAATGCAATCGTTCTCTATGTAAC
>JAZSRX010000061.1:0-7371 GCA_045538685.1 Eubacteriales bacterium
AGGAGACAAGCAGCCGTCATCTATCTTCACTTGGGATCTCTCCCAAGTTCAAGCCAAATGGCTCTGCCACCATGAAATGGACGAGCAGCCCACGGCAAAAGCCGAAATCAAGGTGTTGCATCGGATAGGGTTTACAGCAAACCTATGTTGCCATAGGAGTGGGTGAGCTCTTACCTCGCCTTTCCATCCTTACCCGAGATGCTTTTGACGGCACGGAACACGCGATAATCTTCGCGTTAATCGCTTTTTCGCACCTTGACATAGGCAACTATGCCTGGCGGTGTGAAAAACCGCTTTCCGTACTCGTCAAAAACACCTCGGGCGGTTTATTTCTGTTGCACTTTCCCGCAGGTCGCCCCGGGCGGACGTTATCCGTTATCCTGCTCTGTGATGCCCGGACTTTCCTCGCCGTAACAGCTTTCGCCAACATACGACGCGACAGCCCCGCTCGGTCAATAAACAATTATACTAAATTTTATCCCTTTTGTCAAGCATAAAAAAATGATTGACAATTGATAAAAAAGTGTTATAATGGTAATGCCAAACTATCTTATAAACGCAGAAAAACACTTTAACTACGTGATTAAGTAAAATAAACAACTCCCCGACTGTTTGTCGGGGAGTTATCGTTTTTAAACACTTCTCGCTTTGGAGCAGGTGAAATAAATTACCTGTTTTTCCTTCGCAATCTCCGAAAGCATTTTTAATGCCGCCGCAGTCTTTTTGTCGTCAAAGGCGGCGAAGGGATCGTCAAGCAGAATGAAGGGCTTTTCTTTTTCATAAAGCGAGTCTACAAGCCCAAGTCTTGCAGCAAGGTTATAAAGATCTCTTGTACCTCTGCTGTATGAGGAAACGTCTCTTGTGGTTGCACCTTCCTGTTTGGTAATGCCAAAGTCGGTGTCCATCTCAAAGCTTTCGCCGGTTATTCCGCTTATCTTTTCTGCATATTTAACAAAGCCCGCCTTGGTTTTGCCAAGATATCTTGCGGTCATATTATCTTTTGCCAGGGTGAGATACTGTTTTGTAAGCTGAATGGTATCGAAATTGTCTGCCTGCTTTGCTATAAGCTCTTCAAGCTCACCACGTCGCATCAGTATTTCCTCTCTGCCTTCAAGCTCGTCAATGGAAGAATTATAAAGTCGCTCGGTAATGGTATGCTCTCTTGAAAGCTCTGCAATAAGATTCTCGTTTTCCTGTCTCTTTCTGTCAAGCATCTCTATATCTGCAACCGCCTTTTTGTGACCGCCCTCGCCAATGCTGTTAAGGTTTTCCAGTCTTGCAAGCTCATCGCGTTTGGCAACAAGCTCGGCGGTAAGCCGTTCATATTCGGTCAGGGCATATCTGAGTTCACCGAAGGGATCAGAGGTTCTTGTTTTATACCTGCTTACAAATTCATTTGCCTCGGCTTTGAGTTTTTTCGCTCGCTCGTATCTTGCGGTTCTGTCGCCGCTCATATATCTCTCGGCAACCGCAAGCTCGGCATATCTTGTGTATTCCTTAACAATTCTTTCGGCATCCGAAACGGTATTTCCGCCGTGCATTTCTGGGAAGAGCCGCACAAGTGAGGATAGGGTATTCATAAGCTCTTCGCTGTTTGTAACATCAAAAGCATTTTTTATTACAGGCAAAAGCTCACGCATATCATTAAGTCTTGCTTTTGCCTCGTCATCAGACTCAACATTGACACCGCATACCGATTGGAAGAAGTCAATAATGGCTTTTTTTCTTTTGCTGTTCGCCTGTCCTTTTAGGATAATCTCGGTAATAAGCACAGCCAATATTCCCACGACACCAATTGCAATAATTGTTTGCTCAATAAATATTCCTGCCACACAGCATATTGCAAAGATAATGTAGGCAATAATGCAACCTATGGGAGTTTTCTTTTTCTTATCCGAAAGGAGTTTTTCTATATCGTAAAGCTCATCATCGGTAGGCACTCTCTTTGCAAAAATGCGTTTTGCCTTGTTAAGTCGGGGATCGTTCTCCTGCTTTTTACATTTGGAAATGGCGGCAAGTGCGTCTTTCGCCTCTTCAATTTTTGCCCTTTCAACCCTGCCGTCAAATTTTGCAGAAAGTGTCTTGAATTCACGTATTTCGGGGGTGTCGGTGGCACTTTCCATAAGATTTTTTGCCTCAACACTCTTGTATGCCGCCTCGTCAATATCGGTAAAGCTTGGAATATTTACACCGAAAATCTCGGATACTGCAGACCTCTTTTTTTGGCTTTCCTCAATGGACAGAACAAGCTCTTTATATTTCTTTTCGTGGTTGGTTTCTGCCGCTCTTACCGTTGCCGCCTCTCGCTCTTTCAGTATATTCTTGGCATCGGCTCTTGCTTCGGTGATTTTCTTGCTTATATCACGCATTTTGTCGTAATATTGTGCTGCCGCCTTTTCCACCTCAACAAGCGAATCAAGCTTTCTTGTAAGCTCGTCAATTTTCGCTCTTGTATTGGCAATTTCTCCCGATCCGCCTTTTTTGTAGTAGAATTTTCTCTTTTCTTCAAGCAAATCAAGGGCATCGTCCATTCCGCCAATATCTCCGTCGCAGCCAACAAGGTCGGAAAGCTTTGCGGAAATCGACTTATTGGTGCTTTTCGGTGTCAGCGATCTTTCGGACAGAAAAACAGTTCTCTCAAATCCGTCTGCGTCAATGCCGAAAAGTCCCTCGCCAAGTCCATCGGGAAAATCACCAGAAATCTTGCCTGTTGCGGTGTCATAAAGTGTATAGCTGTCGTCGGAGGCACGACTACCAAAGCTTCTCTCAACGCGATAGGTTTTTCCGCCGGAAGAAAAAGTCAAACTTCCACCGCAAACACCGCCCTGCCAGGGGAGATAATGCTTTCTCTCGTTTTCGTCAAGATTTGCCTTTTTTGATTCACTCATACCGTAAAGCATAACCTTGATAAATGCCGCAAGAGTGGTTTTTCCGCTGCCGTTGTCGTTCTTAAAACAGTTCAAACCATCTTTAAATGTAAACTTTTCTTTGCTTATCTTGCCAAAATTCTCTATATAACATTCTATAAGCTTCATTTTTATCCTCCAAATCAGGATTCAAAAGGATCTTCGCCCATAAGTGCGTTTATTCCGCAGGCGATAATCTTTTCCTTTGCCTCGTCGCTTAAAGCGGCATCAGAGCTTACCGTTCTGATAAATTCACCCTTTAATGACATATCGTGCTTGTAATCCTCCGGATTAATTGCCATACGAGAGGAGTCCTTTATCTCAAAGTAATAGTATCTTCCCGAAAATTCACGCATCAGCGAGTCGGTATCTTTAAACAGGTTGGGGAAGTATCTTCCGGAAAGCTCAAGTCTTACTATGTCATCACGGGGAATACCGCGAAGCACTCTTTCGGCTCGCTCGCCAATCTCGGCGGTTCTTACAACACCGTCAAGCTCTAATGGAACAATATGAAGCTTTCTTTTTGCAAAGCTTCTGAAGCTGTGAAGAACCCTTGTGCTGTCTGTTGAAACGATAACGTAACCCTTGTCGCCGATCTCGTCAAATCCGCGTCCCTCGGGAGTTCCGCAGTAAACCGCCGCACATCTGTCGTCAACCGCCTCGGCAGAGTAGTTGTGATAGTGACCGAGTGCAAGGTAGTCAATATTTCTTCCGGCTGCGTCCTTAATTCCTATAACGTCTGGTGCAGAGGATCTGTCACGAAGCTCACCGTGAAGAACAACAATATTTTTTCTTTCTTTTGACAGCGAAAGGGTGTCAAACATACCCTGTCGAATGTCGTTTCGACCTGCAAAGGTAACGTCATCCAGGTCAAAATAGGTCCACTCCTCTCCGAATATCTTCAAATTTTCGGGAAGAGTACGTCCGTAAAGGCAGAGAGCATCGCCCTCGTGGTTGCCCTGAAGGTAGAAAAAGGTGATGTCCTTTGCTTCCTCGATAACGTCGATGGCTGTATCAAGTGCCTTTTTCGACACTCTTGTGCTGTCAAAAAGGTCGCCTGCTATAATAATTGCTTTTACACCGAGATATTTTGCCTCGGTTACAAGTCTTAAAAAGCCCGAAATCAGCTCTTTTCTTCTCTCTCTTACCTTGTCCTGTGGCAGACGTGAGGTAAGCGGCGAATCAATATGAATGTCTGATGTATGTAAGATCTTCATTTTTTCATCTCCCATTTTATTTTACAAAAATATTATACAGTTTTTTCTCTCTTTTGTCAATAAGCGACAGGGCTAATCACCCTTTTTATTTCTCCTGCATAAGAAGTTATTATCAATGTTTTTTGCAGGAGACACAGTATGATAAAATTTACAGTTACTGACACCGAGATCCAGGCGGGAAAACTGGCCGCAAAAATAATGGCAGAAACAATAAACCAAAGACCGAATGCACTGATCGGCCTTGCCACCGGCTCAACACCGGTTTATATGTACGGTGAGCTTATAAATCTTTGTAAATCAGGCGAAGTAAGCTTTAAAAATGTCCGAAGTGTAAACCTTGACGAATATATCGGACTTCCTCCCACTCATAGCCAAAGCTATGCCCGCTTTATGAAAGAAAACCTCTTCGACCATATAGACCTTCCGCTTGAAAACAGATATATTCCAAGCGGCATTGCAGAAAATCCCGAGGAAGAATGTAAAAAATACGATCTGCTTCTTGAAAAGCTGGGCAGGGTAGATATTCAGCTTCTGGGCATAGGTCATAACGGACATATCGCCTTTAACGAACCCGACACTCACTTTCCAAAGGACACTGCGGTTGTAAGATTAACCGAGTCAACCGTAAAGGCAAACTCCCGCTTTTTCGCTTCACCGAAAGAAGTTCCCAAAAGTGCAATTTCGATGGGCATAGGTAGAATTTTAAGAGCAAAGAAAATTCTTCTTCTCGCCACAGGAGAGGGAAAGGCAAAAATCCTTGAAAAAGCACTCTTTGGCAAAATCACACCCGAAGTCCCCGCCTCAATTTTACAGTTCTATCAGGGAGAACTTTTTGTTGTCGGTGACAAAGCCGCCTTTTCACAAATTATCAAAAATCACCCTGACGCACTATAAAACAAATGCTCTCGTTTTTTCGGGAGCATTTTTAATTTCACTTGACTTTTAAGTAGGGAAGTGTTATAATTTATTTACTACAACTTGTAGAAAAACATTTTAAGGAGAATCATTATGAAAAAAATTCTTTCTCTCGTGCTTGTGGTTGTAATGTGCTTTGCTTTGGCATCTTGCAGCTTCATTGAACAGCTTCTTCCCGGCAACGAAAACGGCGAAAACAACGGAAACGAGAACAAGCCCGCAGAAATCAGAACCACCGTTACCAAAGAAGAGTGGGACGCAGCTGTGGCAGAGAAAAACTTTACTGCAGAGATGATGCTTTCGTCATTATATTCTCAGGGCGATATGTTCAACAAAAATGTTCAATACATTACCGTTAAACAGACAGAAACAGCTTCATTCCAGCAGGATAAATTCGTAGTGCAAAGCCACCTTGCAGGTCCCGAGACTACAGAAGAAGATCCCGAATATATCGTTAAGAAGGGAGATTTCTTCTATGAAGTAAGTAAGGAAGACGGAGCATGGGAAGGTGTTTTAGAGGAAAACCCTGAAAACAGGATTATTTCTTTGTCAGTTTTATTTAAGACCTTCAGCGAAGATGAAGCTATTACATTCGAAGACTTTACTTATAACGAAGAGAATAAATCTTATGAATGTGAAGGAACCAGATCCATTTTTGATTATGCAAACAACGTAACCAAACCCTATTTCACACTTAGCTTTGAAGACGGTAAGATCGTTAGAGCAGAAGTTTCCGAGAAAAGAGAGGAAACCGCCGACGATGCATCTTATGCTATTGAAATTAGCTATGTATTTACCAACTTCGGTAAAACAGTTGTAGACGACATTCCCGAGTTCACTATTGTAGAAAAGGAAAACAATAGCGGCAATCAGGATGCTCCCAATAATCCCGAGGATGGCAATGTTGGTGTCGGCGATAATACTCCCGATGATCCCAGAATGATCACCGAAGAGCAATTTGAGGCACTTTATTCCATTTATAACTACACAGAATTTGGTGTTCAGGAATCAAAAGTTTATGATGCCACAACCGGAGAAGAGATTGTTGGTAATGCTTTTTCTGGTTCATTCGTAATTAAGGTTACAGAAAATACTGTTTATGAAGACATAAATGGAGACATTTGCTATTATGTATATTTGAATGACGATTGGTATGCTGTGAATATTCCCGCTTCTTATGTTGAAGGAGATGTTCTTACAGGTGTTATTGCCGAAAAAAATCCTAACCTCGGCCTTATGTCCGGTGATGAATTTACATATGACGATCTCGTTTTTGACGAGGAAATCGGTGCATATACCGTATCTATTGAAGGAGATGGAAACACTCCGGATATTAACTATTCTCTCTATTTTTCAGACGGAAACATTATAAGAATAGATGGTGAAATAACATACATTTCAAACAATCTTCTTGTAGAAACATTCGTAACATGGGATATTTTAGATATAAACACAACAGTTATAGAAGATATTCCTGAATTTGATATTGAATAATCAATTCTGTGCATTGATAATTCTTAACTAATAAAAACCACCCCTATGAAAGCTAATATTTTCAGAAGGGGTGGCTTTTTTTGAACAAAAGTGAAGAATTGCTACCGTGAAGTCGGTCTAATCAATGCAAAAAGGACGGGGTTTCGCCAAAGGCGAATATACCCACACTTTTCGCCTAACAAGCGAGCTTTTTGATCTCCAAGTGGGGTATGTGAACCCGTATTCGTGCAGGAATGTTAGCACGAACATAGCGAAGTTGGAGCGATAGATGGAACATAGTGCGAGGCACGAGCGTGTTCACCTCCCAAGTCGAGTTCGTCAAAAAGCAAAAGGGACGCACAAGGCGTCCCTTTTGCTTTTTGGTGGAACCGACCCATAACTGCTCATTATCACGAAAAAGACTATATGGATATAGTCGGTAAAATAGGTGTAGCATCCGTAATGGCAAGGAAAATCATAGGGGGGCAATTAAACACTGTTTTAATCCATTTTATCAATCTCAAATCTCAGATCGGAGTAGTTTTATTGATAATGAAAGGTCTCAACCTCCTTGTACCTCTCATTATCTCGGAAGAATCGAGTCTTGCTTCTGTGCTCCATTGCCTAGCCGAAAGCGTTGATGAATTTCTTCCAAAACACCGTTTCCGAGACGTTGGTGGAGAGTGTTGTTTTTTCTTCCAACTAGACTTATGTTGGCTGAATTTTCTGATAAATCCGGTTGTATTAGTACCTTACAGGAATCTCAGATTAATTAATACTATTGATACAATTGATATATTTTCATTGATTAGCTTTTCTATATGCAGTTGGAGAAATGCCGTTTTTCTTTTTGAAAATAG
>JAZSRX010000023.1:0-30700 GCA_045538685.1 Eubacteriales bacterium
TCGTCAACGTGACCGCCGAGAGAAGGAAGAACTACTGAAAGAACGTTGGTGTTACGAGTGCAATCTGCATCAAGCCATGCCTGACCGCATGCTTCGCAGAGCCAGTACTCAATGTTACCTTCAGCAACACAGGTAGCTGCCTTTGCTTCAACGTGAGTAGCAGGAGCGTGAGCCATAGGAAGAACTACGCTAAGCTGGTTGCTTACCTGAGTTCTAGCTTCGTCAGTCCAGGTAGCACCGCACTCGGAGCAGTACCAGTACTCAACGTTACCGTTCTCATAGCAGGTAGGAGCAACTGCCTCAACGTGGAGGATGGTATGAGCATAATCGCCATCTTCTACACCACAAACGGAGCAATACTTAGGATTATCACAGGTAGCATCTACCCAAACGTGATCGCAAGAAGGTTCGGTCTTCGCTACAAGCTCAAGCTGGAAGATATAGTTGTTATCACCGGGAACGCCGAAGTAGTAAACACCTGCTGCGGGGATACTAAGCTCTGCATAGTCCTGACCGTTCTTAATGGTGTCCTTAGTGGTCTCGGAAAGAACTACACCATTGGAATCCATAAGTGCGAAGTATCTGCCGTCACCACCTGCTACGTACCAGATCTTGAGGGTGTGAGCACCGTCAACGGTGATCTGGAGAGCATTCTTAGAGGGAACGGAACCGGTAGGAGTCTTGCCACCAAAGCTGAATCTGAGAGTACCGGAGAAATCATCCCAGATCTTTGAACTTTCGTCTACTCTGGAGTTCTTGCTATAAATGAATGTGAAGATATCGTTGTACTTAACGGTATCGCCATCAGCATAGGTTTCCTTAGCGAAGGGTTCCCACTCGCTGAAGTTGATAAGCTTATCGTTAGCTACGGGAGTATCGGGATTTACGTAATCGGGATCTGCTGCTTCACAAACGGAGCACTTACCGTCAACGAAGTCGTGACCTGCAGCAGGAAGAACTACTGAGAGAACGTTGGTGTTGAGAGTGCAATCTGCATCAAGCCATGCCTGACCGCATGCTTCGCAGAGCCAGTACTCAATGTTACCGTTCTCGGTACAGGTAGCTGCCTTTGCCTCAACGTGCTTAGCTTCGCCGTGAGCCATAGGAAGAACTACTGACATAAGGTTGGTGTTAAGAGTGCAATCTGCATCAAGCCATGCCTGACCACATGCTTCACAGTACCAGTACTCAATGTTACCGTTCTCATAGCAGGTGGGAGCAACTGCCTCAACGTGAGTTGCAGGTGCGTGGCCCATAGGAGTTACAACACTCATCATATTGGTCAGCTGAGTCTGAGCTTCGTCAGTCCAAGCAGTACCACAGTAGGAGCAGTACCAGTACTCAACGTTACCGTTCTCGTAGCAAGTAGCTGCAACTGCCTCTACGTGTACTACGTCGTGCTTTGCATCGGGATTGGAAATCTCGTAGCACTCCTGACAAACAGGATCGCAGGGATAGAAGTAGCTATGTACGTGAGGAGCCTCAACTACAACGTTTACAGTAGTGCCCTTAAGGGTGATGGTAACGGTGCTGCCGGAGGTAGCAACGGTGTATGCCTTATTACCAGAGGGATATGCAGTACCCCAAGCGTGATCGCGAACAACCTTGAACTCGTAAGAACCTGCTGCAACGTTGGTGTATACCTTAGTATAGGTAGCAGTTTCAGCGTCGTAGGTCATATCGTTTGCTGTGTTACCGGTATCCCACTCGGTGCCGAGATGTGTACCCGAGCCAGCTACGGTGAAGGTAGCCTGCTCATTACATCTGGTGCAAAGGTGAGTGGAGTCGAAGGAGTGACCGAGAGCGGAAACTACGGGGTCGCCACAATCAAGACAAGTCTGAGGAGTGGTACAGGTTGCTTCAGCACTAAGATTGGAGTGAAGGCAGGTAGAACCGTAAGTAGACCAGGTTCCTCCGCCACTGTCCCAGGTACCTTCCGCAACGGTGTAATGGTTTGCACCGGAGTCAGGAATGGTAAGATCTGCGGTCTGGTTCCACTTGTTATTCCAGTTGTTAGCTGCTGCAGAGGGATTCATTCTACAGAAGATAACGTTAGGATATCCTGCAGGAACGTCAACCTCATAAACACCGTCGCCATCAGCGTCGGTCATGCTAACCCACTTTTCGCCATTACCGAAGAAGTAAGCAGCGAAACGAGCATTATCCTTCTTCCAATTCGCATTGGGAGTGAGATAAAGCTTTTCGGGTGCAGCAGCACTTACAAAGAGTGTTGCCATGCTCACCATAAGTGTAAGAACTATAAGGAGAGCGATAAGAATTTTGCGTGTGTTTCTCATAAATATTTCCTTTCTTTATTTTATTTTAGTTCACGCCAAATACATTATATCACAGATATAAAACTTTTACAATATATTTTTTAAAAAATATATGTTTTTGTAAAAAATGCACAACCAAATTGGGTGTTTTTTTTAATTATTGCCCTGTTGTCCGTAAACAGAAGATGAAATTTGTTCATATTGTATAAATATTGTTTTAACAAGGGAAAATCTCATTGCCAAAAGAAGAGAAACCCCCCGCACCGTAAGGGTGCAGGGGTGAAATGTAATTATTTCTTAGTGAATTTACCAAAAATGCCTTTAAACCAATTACCGATATTTGCAAAGAAATCGGTGATTGCCTTAACTATCTTCTGGAAGAAGTTAAGCTCGGGAGCGGGCTGCTCGGGTTCTTCGGGGGTCTCGGGCTGTTCGGGTTCTTCAGGAGTTTCGGGCTGTTCGGGTTCTTCGGGAATTTCGGGCTGCTCGGGTTCTTCGGGAGTTTCGGGCTGCTCGGGTTCTTCGGTCTCTTCCTCAATCGCATAGCTGAGTGTAAGAGTATCGTCCTCGTTTACAACGAGAGTGAAGGTAACAGAAACACCGCCGGGAACATAAAGCTTTTCGGCTGTTCCAGTCTCGGTGTTAGCAAGAACAACGGTAATGTCGGTGCAATAAGAAGCAGCCATATACCAATTGTTATTGTCACCGGTCTTAACAAATACATAGTTATCGGCAGAATCAAACATAACTGTAAGCTTGCCGTCCACGAACTTATAATCGCCGATAGTAGCATAATCATCAGCACAGCCATAATCTGCACCGTTGATGTAACCAACAAGGTAGTACTCAAGAACCTGGGGATCGGGATTTACGGGAGTATCGGGAACATAGTTAGGATCTTCCTCGCCACACTCGCACTTGCCGTCAACAAAGTTGTGGGTATGTTCAGGATCATCAGGAGTAGGATCGGGAGGAGTAATTTCAGGTGCCTTAACAACTGCGGAAAGAACTCCGTCTTTGAAATAAATTGTTACTGTACTGCCCGACTCAGCAACTGTAAATAATGCGTTACCGTCGGGGTCTCCACTGTTGCTGTCACCGTAGGAAGTGTTCCATGAATGATCCTCAACAACCTTAAACTTATAAGTGCCGGCAGGAACATTCTCGTAAACCTTAACATACTCGCCTGTTGCTTCATCAAAAATAAGATCGTTAGCACTGCTGCCTACATCCCAAGCTGTGCCGAAGATAGACGGCTCGTTGTTGGAATCAGAACCTGCAATGCTGTATTTGCTTGCTCCGCAATCACACATACCGTTAGCATTGTAAGTGTGACCGGTTGCTACAATAGGAAGAGTGTAATCCTCACCGCACTTGGAGCAGTTATGGGATATTTCACCGTTTTCAGTACAAGTAGCAGGAGTTACTACTACACCGTCGCCGGAAGGAG
The DNA here is from genome assembly GCA_045538685.1 of Eubacteriales bacterium. Lineage (GTDB taxonomy): Bacteria > Bacillota > Clostridia > Oscillospirales > CAG-272 > UBA1740. The sequence goes on from JAZSRX010000023.1 coordinate 3,727, forward strand.
TATGAGCGCATCCTCCAACCTGAATAATAGACCAGGTTCCGCCACCCTTATCCCAGGTGCCTTCTTTAACTGTAAAGTGGTTGTTTACACCGTCATACTTAAGGTCGTCGGTCTGATTCCACTTATTGTTCCAGTTATTTGCAGAAGCAGAGGGGTTCATTCTGCAGAAGATGATGTTTTCAATTCCCGCAGGAAGTACACACTCATAAACACCGTCGCCGTTAGAGTCAGCCATATCAAACCACTTTTCACCGCCGTCCCATGTGTAGATAGCGAAACGAGCATTATCTACCTTCCAGTTGGAGTTGGGAGTAAGATAAATGGTTGTAGGTGCTGTTGTTGCCGCAGCGGATGCGGTAACAGCAAAGATGCCTACCATCAATGTCATTACAACAAGGATGGCAAACAAAATTTTGTTTGTTTTTTTCATAACAAAATTCCTTTCTTTTTATGTTTTATATTTATTTTGTCAATTAAAGTTGTCAAAATCGAGTTATTTCTTCTTGCTGCCAAAAATTTTCTTAAAGAAACTCACTATTGCTCTCCAAATTTTCTGGAAGAAATTAAGCTTTTCTTCACTGTCGTGAGAGTTGTCCTCTTTACCGTCATTTTCCGAATTATCGGGTGTTTCGGAATTGTCGGGAGTTTTGTTTTCTTCATCCTTATCCGAGTCATCCGGAGTTGTAGGAAGTGCAGAAGCAACAGAAATATTGCCGTCCTGGAAGGTGATTGTAACGGTGCTTCCGTCCTTTTCAACCTTTACATAACAGTTTTCACCGTCGTGTCCGTACGAGGTATCCCAGGACTTATTTTCAACAACCTTGAAATGATATTCTCCGGCAGCAACATTTTTGTAAATCTTTACATAAAGTCCTGCATCGGGATCATATTCCATACGGTTATTCTCATCCTCTATATCCCACGCGGAGACAAAGAGTGTGCTGTTGTCACCGTCTCTGTATTCGCCGTCTGCCTTCATAATGTTTCCGGCGATAATATATATAACTTCATTACCGCAGGTCTCGCAAATGCTTTGCTCGTTATATTTGTGTCCGCTTGGGCTGACCGTAACCTTATAACTTTCGTTGCACTTGGAACAGGTGTGAGAAATCTCACCGTTTTCCGTACAGGTCGCCGAGCTGATTACTGTTCCCTCTCCCGAAGGGGTATGGATACAGTTTGAGCTTTCAAAATACGACCACTCTCCGCCGCCCTTGTCCCATGTGCCTGATTTAATTTTATAATGATTATCTCCGTTTGTGGGGAGCGTAAGGTCATCGGTTTGGTTCCAGGTTTTGCTCCAACCGTTAGAGGTTTGCTTGGGATCCATTCTGCAGAATATAAGATTGGTGTATCCATCGGGAATAACAACCTCGTATACTCCGTCACCGTTTGAATCAGCCATATCTATCCACTGATAATCGCCATTGTCATCCCATATGTAAACAGCGAAGCGGGCATTGTCCGCTTTCCAATTGGAATTGGGTGTAAGAAAAACAACAGTACCGCCCTCTGCACCGATTGTAACGGTTGCCACAGCAAAAAGCATAAGCAATGCAACGGCAAGTGTTATCAGCACTCTTTTTGTATACTTCATAAATTTCCCCTTTCAATTTTTGTGCAAGTTATTATATCATATTGTTAAAAACAATACAATAGTTTTTTAAATAAAAGTATATTTTTGTTAAAATTATACAATTTTTTTTAGTTACTATAACAATAATGTTTTTAAATAAATGGAAAACGGGCGAATTCTTTTCGCCCGTTTTCATTATTTAAGAAGCTCTGCAACCTGTTCGGGAGTTTCGGCAAGATAGGTAAAGCCAGATGTTTCAAGCTCTTCCCTGCTGCCGTGTCCCCATTTTACACCAAGACTGTCAATGCCGCATCTTGCAGCACCCTCGGCATCGTACATTCTGTCACCAACCAAAATTGCCTTGCTGTAATCCGCACCGACGGCATTAAGACTGTATTCAAGCACCTGCCATTTGTTATCCCTGTTGTCACCTGCTGCTCCGCCCATAAAATCAAAATACCTATCAAGACCAAAAAGCTTCATAATCTTGATAGCCGTTCCTTCGGGCTTAGAGGTAGCAAGAATCAAAGTCTTTCCCGCTGCTTTAAGCGACTTTAACATCTCCACAACACCGGGATAAAGCTTGTTATCCCACCAGCCGTAGATATTGTAATACTCGCGGAATTTTTCAATTGCCTCAACTACGGTTATTTCGTTAAACCCGAACTCCTCCTGCCAAACCACATAGAGCGACGGGCCGATAAAACGGCGTAAGGATTCACGATCACCGTAATCGGTGACTCCCATTTTTTTAAATGCATAAATAAAGCCGTCTACCAGGCCTCTTTCGGGGTCGGAAAGAGTTCCGTCAAGATCAAATGCAATAACCGAATAATCCTTCATATTTTCCTCTCGTAAGTGTTTTCTTCATTATATTATAAAAGTGAACAAAAGTCAACAAATAAAGCCAAAACCCCACTTTTATCGTGAGGTTTTGAATAATTTTATACCACACCCTGAGCCAACATTGCATCAGCAACTTTAAGGAAACCGGCAATATTTGCTCCTGCAACAAGATTGCCCTCCATACCGTACTTAGCGGCAGCACTTGATGCATTGTTATAGATGTTGACCATAATTCCGTGAAGCTTTGCATCAACCTCTTCAAATGTCCAGGAAAGACGCTCGGAATTCTGAGTCATTTCAAGAGCACTTGTGGCAACACCGCCGGCATTTGCCGCCTTTGCAGGACCAAAGAGAACTCCTGCCTGTCTGAAGGTTGCTATTGCCTCGGGAGTAGAGGGCATATTCGCACCCTCGCAAACCGCAGTTACACCGTTGGCAACAAGAGCTTTTGCACTGTTTTCGTCGATTTCATTCTGAGTTGCACAAGGAAGAGCAATATCGCACTTTACAGTCCAGATGCCCGAGCATCCCTCTGTATATGTTGCATCGGGATGATTTGCAATATATTCCTTAATTCTCTGACGTTTCACTTCCTTGATTTCCTTTATGGAATCAAGGTCAATTCCGTTATTATCCACAATATATCCATTAGAGTCGGACATTGCAATTACCTTTGCACCAAGTGCAGTTGCCTTTTCACAGGCATAAATTGCCACGTTGCCCGAGCCGGAAATAACAACGGTTTTGCCGTCAAATGACAAGCCGTTGTCCTTGAGCATAGCATCGGTAAAATAACAAAGACCGTAACCGGTTGCCTGCTTACGTCCGAGAGAGCCACCGTAGGTAAGACCTTTGCCGGTGAGAACACCCTCGTAAAGATTTGTTATTCTCTTATACTGTCCGTAAAGATAGCCGATTTCTCTTGCACCTACGCCAATATCGCCTGCGGGAACGTCAACATCCGCACCTACGTATTTGTAAAGCTCGGTCATATAGCTCTGACAGAATCTCATAACCTCGGCATCGCTCTTGCCCTTAGGATCAAAGTCAGAACCGCCCTTACCGCCGCCGATAGGAAGGCAGGTAAGCGAATTTTTGAATATCTGTTCAAAGCCAAGGAACTTAATAATACCCTCGTATACAGAAGGATGGAAACGAAGTCCGCCCTTGTAAGGGCCGATTGCACTGTTGAACTGAATACGGAAGCCCCTGTTTACCACAACCTTGCCGTCGTCGGTTGTCCAGGGCACGCGGAATTTAATAATTCTTTCGGGCTCAACAAGACGTTCAAGTACACCGCTTGTAACATACTCGGGGCTCTGTTCAATAACCGGTTCAAGAGATTCGAGAACCTCTCTTACCGCCTGATGAAATTCGGGTTCGGCAGGGTTTCTTTTAATAACCCTTTCCATAAGTTCATTAAGATAGGATGATTTAAACATAACATTTCTCCAAAAAAGTTGTTTTATAGTTAAAAATATAGCACAAAATAGTTTAAAAATCAATAGTTTTCTACAAGTTTTTAGTTTCTCCAAACAAAATAACACAAATAATAAAAACAGCATCTTTGGGACAAGATAATAAAAAAGGTTATTTCAGAAATAATGAAGTTAAATCAAATTGTAAAATCCGTAAAGCTACCTGCAAAGGCATCTGTTTTCTATCTCGGTGCAAGTGTTGCGGGAAAGCTAGTCAGTGTAGCCACAACTCCTTTTTTCACAAGAGCACTTAAATCGGAGGAATACGGCCAATTTGCAGAATACATGAGCATTGTCGGAGCTGTAACACTGATATGCTCTGCACTGACATCGGGCAGTGCGGTCTACAAGGGACTTCGGGATTATGGTGAAAACAAAAGGATTTATTTAGCAGCAGTTTCGAGAGTAAATCTGTTGCTTTCATTGCTTATTTGTATATTATTATTTACATTTTCATCATTTTTGGGAATAAAAAGGCATTTATTGTTACCGTTGACAATTCAGATTTTATGTGATGGAATAACATCTCTTGCACTTTGTTATTCCAAATTTAATTACAAATATAAAACCGTCACCGCGGTTACTGTTATTAATGCAATACTTCCTCCTGTTATTTCGATTTCCATTTTGCTAACCCTTGGCGGTGGATATCTTGTAAGAGTTTATTCGCTTCTTGCCGTTTCGGTATTGACGGCTTTATTTTTGATTTTCAAGGTTTGGCACAGTGGCAAAACGAAGAGAGAAGACATTAAGTATATTATGAAAAATTCCCTTCCAATGCTTCCCCACGGTCTCTCAAATGCACTGGCAATTCAGGCGGACAAGCTGATTTTAAGTGCTGTTATGGGGACTGTGGCACTGGCAAAATACTCTGTTGTTTACTCGCTTGGAATTGCAATTCAATTTACCGTAGCGGCGATTGGATCTGCTCTTACTCCCTGGATAATACGACGGCTTGATGCAGGTGAGGAAGGACGTATTCGTGAGCTTGTTTTTCCGATGTTTATCGGCTACTGTGCCCTGTCGCTTTGTCTTATTGCCATTGGCCCTGAGGCATTGCTTATACTTGCACCAAAGGATTACCTTGATGCGTTTCCTGCACTTGCACCAATATCTCTGTCCACCCCATTTTTGTTTATTTCCTTTGTCAGCAATGTTGGATTGGTTTACTCGGGAAAGGGCTGGTATTCTGCAATTATTTCTCTTGTATGCTCGGTTATTTGTGTTGTCCTGAACTTTAAGCTGATTGATCTGTATTCATATTTTGGAGCAGGAATTTCAACACTGGTCTATCACTTTTTAAGTGCCGCTTTAAGTGTATTCCTGCTTTCAAAATCAAAGCTTGGTTATATGATGTACAGAAGAAAAATGCTTGTTCCCTGCCTTATAAGCGGTACACTGGGAGTTCTGTTATTTTTGCTTAAAGATTTTATTTTTGCACGGGGAGTAATGCTTATTTTCCCCGGAGTGATGTTGCTTTACTGCCTGTTCAAAGCAAAGGAATTGGTTATGGAAAAAACAGGTAAAATTATATCATAATATTTGTTTTCTTATAGAAAAAAGGGCTTTTCGCCCTTTTTTCTAATATTCGTCGCTGTCTGTTCGCATATCCTTTGCCTGCCCTGAATAAGACATAAGCAGACGAGCGAACTCCTCACTTGATTCGATTAAAATCTCTGCCTTTTCATATCTTGAGCGAACGGTAATTCTATAAGCAACCGCAGGATCAAGAGTGGGTAGATATGAATACCTTACTGTTCCCATCGGAGTTTTATGTTCCCGTCGCTCCTTCGATGTCTGCTTATCAATTTTAATTATATCGGCAAGGTCGATGCGGCAAAGTGTAGAAAACTTTTTGCCTACCTGTTGCCTAACAACAAAAATCGGTGTGTTTTCCGAATCGAAGGTTATATCATAATAATAAATCGGAGAAACATACTTTGCGTACAGAACTAGGGCTACCGCAAAAAATCCAACACCCAAAAGACTGAAAACGCCCCTATACAGCGATAAAAAAGTGGACAGCATAATCAGGGCAAAAGATGCCGACATACAAACAACAAACAACACTCTTGCCTTATTGTTGCTTGGTTTGCTTTTTGCCGAAAATTCTTTTATCATATATTTCTCCCTCCTTTTTTATTAGATTATATAGCAAATCGAGAAAAAAGTCAACAAAAAGAAGTGGCTGTTCCGATATTTTTCGAAACAGCCGAGTTGTTTTTAAAAAATAAGTTACATAATATTATCTTTTCCGTAATACATATCACGCTTTTCCTCTTCGGAAAGCTGATCTATATCAAGTCCCTGTCGCATTGCAGTCCACGCACGGTTGGGAACGGGAGGGTTGAATGCCGGAAGCTCGATGCCGGGATTATTTATTCCCGATACCGCACCGGGAGCATCCTTTCGATAATTTCTCACATTATATTTTTCTGTTTTATCTGTTTTTAACTGTTTATTTTCCTTTTCCATAATAAGCTTCTTTCTTAGCCCTGTTTATATTTTGCTCGGTTTTTGCCCATTTATTACTTTTGCTTGATTTTTATTTTTTTCTATGATAAAATAGGGAGAGAAAATAGGATATTACATTAAAAAAGGAATTAATTAATGCTTTACAATAATTTAAGCGGATATTTAAGAGAAAAATATGGCAAACGGCTTGGAAAAATTTGTATAGACGGCGGTTTTTCCTGCCCCAACCGAGACGGAAAATGCGGCAATGGCGGTTGCATTTACTGCGGTGAGCGAGGTGCGGGTGAGCATATTGATGCTACTGCAAGTATTAAAGAACAGGTTATGTCGGCACTTCAAGATTCAGAGATAAACGATATGTTTATCGCCTATTTTCAAAACTTTACAAACACATATGCCGATACAAAAACTCTGAAAGAAAGATATGACTCTGCTCTTATTGATGAACGGATTAAAGTTCTGGCGATAGGAACACGTCCCGACTGTATTGACGAGGATACTGCAAAGCTTATTGCATCATATAAAGATCGCTGTGAAGTGTGGGTTGAGTTGGGACTTCAAACTGCAAACGACAGAACGGCAGACATAATTAACCGAGGATATCACCGCGACGCATTTGAAAGAGCAATGGCAATACTTACGCAATATGCCATACCGGTAGTTGTACATCTTATAATAGGTTTGCCCGGCGAAAATATGGATGACATAAAAGAAACTGTGGATTATATTAACCGTTTTTGCCTGTTCGGAATTAAAATCCATTCTATCTATGTTATGCGAGGAACTCGCCTTGCAGATATGTACGAACAAGGTGAATATACTCCCCCCACTCTTGACTTTTATGCCGAGGCCGTCTGTTATGTTCTTACACACATAAGTCCTGATTTGATTGTTCACAGATTGACGGGAGATTGCCCAGAGGATTTGCTTGTTGCTCCCGAGTGGAATAGGTCAAAAAACGCGATAATCAATACTATTGTTTACAAAATGCAGCAAAAAGGACTGCATCAAGGTTCTGAGTTTTAAAAAAAGCTTACGCATTTCGTTTGAAATGCGTAAGCTTTTTTTATAGAATTTTTTCTAAAATCAAAATTACGTTTTCTTCAAGCTCATCAAAGGATATATCAAGATTACCCTTAAAATAATCAACCATTGTGTCAACACAAGCATTAGCAACAAAGCTTATCTGCAGCTGTCTTATTGCCTTGTTTTTTGAGAGCTTTGGAGAATTAATTTTTGTTAATACTCGTTTAACTACAATATGCTTTATTTTGTCAATAAAGAAAACTGCATCCGGAGATCCCACAAGCTTGCTGTAAACCGCTTCGTTTTCTTTCAGAAAAGCAAAAATGTTTTTGATATAAATACGGTAATCTGCGGTTTTATCTGCCTCCATAGCATCAATGATGCTGTCAAGCTGATCCATAAGCTCTCGCATCATCTCATCACCGACGGCATACACGTCATCATAGTGATTGTAAAAGGTGCTTTTTGCTATATCTGCCCTCTCGGCAAGCTCGGCAACGGTGATGTTTGTAATAAACTTTTTCTCATTTATCAAGTCAACGAATGCCTCACGAATCATTTTTTTGGTTCTGGCAGAATTTCGATACTCTTTCTTCATATTTTATTTACATCCTTAATAAATATTTTTGGACGATTTAAGACGCAGTGTCCAAAATTGCATTTACGAATAAAATTAGTCGTTGAATTTGAATTATCCTTATTATAAAATAAAATTGAATAAAAGTCAAGTAACTATGGGAGGTATATTGTGAAACTATCCAAAAAAAGTTCGGGCAGCTTTATGCACAGAGTGTCTGAGTTTATTGTCGACAAACGCGGTTTAATCTTCATTGCGGTTCTTATATGCATGATTTTTTCTGTATTTTCTATGGGGTGGGTGACGGTTCAGAATGATCTGACCTCCTTTCTGCCGGAGAAATCCGACTCCAAAGCCGGTGTTGATGTAATGATGAACGAGTTTACACTCTTCGGCAGTGCACAGGTTATGGTGGCAAACGTTTCTCTCGAAAAGGCATATGAAATCAAGGAAAAAATCGAGAAAATCGACGGAATTGCATTAATAGAATTTGGAGAGGATGCCGCACATTACAACAATGTATCGGCTTGTTATTCCATCACATTCAGCTATCCGCAAAGCGATTCCAGATGCGAAGAGGCACTTAATCAAATCAAGACCGAGATGAAGGGCTATGACACATACATAAGCTCGGATATCGGAAATCCCCTTGGTGCTATTCTTGACAATGAGATAATGCTTATTCTTATTGTCGCATCGGTTCTGATTATCCTGATGCTGCTTCTCACCTCGAAATCTGTGGTTGAGCTGCCGGTAATAATGCTCAGCTTTATAGCGGCGATGGTAATAAATATGGGAACGAACTTTATTTACGGCGAAATTTCCTTCGTTTCCAACTCGGTAACAAGTCTGCTTCAGCTTGCACTTTCGCTTGACTATGCGGTTATTCTTATTAATAGATTCAGAGAAGAATACAAAAGACACACTCTTCGCGATGCGGTTGTAGAGGCACTTACAAAGGCGGTTCCCGAGGTATTCGGCAGCTCGCTTACTACCGTTGGCGGTCTGGCAGCAATGCTTTGTATGCAGTTTGGACTTGGTCCGGATATGGCTATGTGTCTTATAAAAGCGGTGCTTCTTGCAATGCTTTCTGTATTTATTGTAATGCCCGGTCTGCTTATGATATTCGGTAAGGCACTGAAAAAAACCGAACACAAGAGTCTTATTCCCGACGTTTCATTTATCGGAAAATTTGCATACAAATCAAGAAAAATAATCGCTCCCTTGTTCCTTGTGATTGTAATTTGTGCAATGCTTATTTCCCACGCTTGTCCCTTCTCTTACGGTTATACAAGCCAGGAGGCGGTTAAGCTGAACGAGCAATCATTTGCTAAAAAGATGATAAGCGAAAACTTTGGATCTACCAATATGGTTGCTATTGTTGTTCCCGGCGGAGATTACGAAAAGGAAGCAGCACTTCTCAGCGAGCTTGAAAGCAGAGACGAGGTTTCAAGCACAATGGGCCTTGCAAATATAGAGGCAATGGACGGCTATACTCTTGCATCTGCACTTAACCCCAGACAGTTCTCAGAGCTTGCTGGACTTGATTATGAGATTGCAACGGTTGTTTATGCGGCATACGCGGCAAGTCAGGAGGACTACGGAAGTATCATTAATGACATCGGATCTTACGAAGTTCCCCTGATAGATATGTTCCTGTTTGTCAGCGAACAGATCGACTCGGGAATAGTAAACCTTGAGGGCGAACAGGCGGAAATGCTTTCCTCTGCAAAAAATCAGATGCAGAGTGCAAAGGCAATGATGGTTGGCGAGAACTATGACCGAATGGTTGTATATCTCAACATTCCCGATGACGGTGATCAGACATTTACTTTCCTTGACGAAATGAAAGGAATTGCAAAAAAATATTATCCCGAAGGCGAAGTCTTTGTAGTTGGTAACGCAACCACCGCAAAGGACTTTAAGGAATCATTCCAGGTTGACAATATCGTAGTTATGATAGTTTCTATCGTTACGGTGCTTATTGTTCTTCTCTTCTCCTTCAAGTCGATTGTAATGCCTGTTATTCTAATTCTTGTAATTCAGGGTGCAATATGGATTAACTTCTCTATTCCCACTCTGCTTGATACACCTCTGTTCTTCCTCGGATATATCATAATTTCGGCAATACAGATGGGTGCTAACATCGACTATGCAATAGTTATAGGCACAAGATACAACGAGCTTAAACACGAAATGTCCAGAAAAGAGGCAATTATCGAAACAATGAACTTTGCCTTCCCCACCGTGATTACCTCCGGAACGATAATGTCGGTTGCAGGTTTGCTTATCGGATATATGTCCTCTGAGGCAACTATTTCAAGTCTTGGTATCAACCTTGGAAGAGGAACAATCATTTCTATGCTTCTTGTTCTCTTCGTTCTTCCCCAGCTTTTACTGGTAAGTGACAAGCTTGTTGAAAAAACCAGCTTCAGCTTCTCTAAGAAGAAAGAGAAAAAGGAGACAAATCTTGACGGACGCGTAAGGGTTTGCGGACGGGTAAGCGGTGTTATCGAAGGTGAGATCGACGGTGTTATTGATGCCGTAATCGACGGTAACGTTAAACTCAACTTACATTCAGGAAATATAGAAGAAAAGGAGGTAAGCGAAAATGAAAAATAAGACAAGATTTGTTGCTTTATCGGTAGTTTTCTGTACTCTGTTTACACTCCTTTTACAGATATTTTCCCCGATTATCAGCTTTGCTGATGATGAAACTGTTCATATTGACAGTGCGAGTGATCTTGTAGAGCTCAGCAAAAACTGTTCCTACGATGCCTGGTCGGAAGGAAAAAATGTCGTTCTTACAAAGGATATTTCTCTTGAAGGGATAAACTTTGAACCTATCGCATCCTTTTGCGGAACATTTGACGGTCAGGGGCACACCATAAGCGGTCTAAATATAACAGGTGCATTCTCTCCCGCGGGGCTTTTCGCCATATTGGAGAGCGAAGCAATTGTTAAAAACCTGAATGTGTCGGGGGTAATTTCTCCCGACGGCGACAAGGGTGTTGTTGGCGGAATTGCAGGAATTAACAAAGGCATAATTGAGGGGTGTTCCTTTAACGGAACGGTAATCGGCTCTGTTGACATTGGCGGAATTGCCGGAATAAACAGAATTAACGGAACAATTTCCTCCTGCAGTGTCAGCGGTGAGATTATTGGCGAAACACGCACAGGCGGTATTGCAGGAAATAACGAAGGTATGGTTTCCTCCTCTGAAAACAGTTCAAAAGTAAATACGATTTGTGTTAACCCCTCTGTGTCGCTTGATGACATCAATATATCCCTGACACTTGATATATCAAAAATTTCCTCGCTTAACAATTCATCAATGACCGATACAGGCGGCATTGCCGGATATTCCACCGGATTTATTATGGGATGTATCAATAACGGCACTGTGGGCTATCCCCATATTGGATATAATGTGGGCGGTATTGCAGGACGCACCAGCGGACATCTTAACTCTAATATTAACAATGCTGTAATTAACGGTCGAAAGGATGTTGGCGGTATTGCAGGACAGATTGAGCCATTTATCAGCTATGATCTTTCCGAGGATCTTTTACTTGCTTTAAAAACCGAGCTTGATCTTTTAAAGGCGGCTGTCGGAGATGCTCTTGATTCCACAGGAGGAAGCATTCCCACCGTTTCAACACGTCTTAATACGATCTTGGAAAATCTTGATCTTGCAACAAATTCGCTTAATACCCTTATTAATGATGCTTCGGGCTACGGCGATGATTTTATTGATGAAGTAAACCGGCTGGGAGAAATTCTTGATCAGGTTATCTCACAGATTTCTGTAATCACAACCGATCTTCCCGAACTTGCACGTCAGCTTCGTGCCGGGCTTATTAACCTTGAAGACGCAATTGAAGGAATCAGAGAATTTTCTGCTGTAAGCGGCGGTGCTGTATCTGATATTATTTCTGCCGCAGATGATGCATCGGGTGCTTTCGGAAAAATCGGTGATTCTGTAAATAATCTTAAGCTGGGACTTGATGCATTCAAAAACGCTCTGACCGTAAACGATAAGGATGCAGCAAAGGCAGCACTTACACTCATTGCAGACGAGCTTGGCAACTTTATCGGCGGAACGGATGATTTTACAAATGCTCTTGACGGTGTGATTGACGTTCTTAGCAACAATGCTTGGATGAACGATGCTATTACACAGATTGAAAGTTTAGTTAATATTTTCGGCGGCATTTCTGAGTCGGTGGCAAATATTTATGAAGCAACCACCGAAATAAAAGACAACATTGACCTTCATTGGCCGAAATTTGAGGAGGCAGGTGACGAGTTTACAGAGTATATCGGTCATCTTGCGGATATGACATCACAGCTTAATGAAGCGGTCGGCTTAATGGACAGCGGATTTAACAAGATATCCGAAGGCCTTGACTTGCTTAAAAACTCTGTAACTGTAAATGATCCGTCACTTCTTAACTCATCTGTTGAACAGATCGAAGAGGGCTTTGCTCTTCTAGGCGAGGCAACAGACAAGGCCTCTTCTGCTATAGCAGAAATCGGTGTTCTTTTAGAGAATGCAGACATCGGAAACATAGATGGGCTTTTAGACGGACTTTCAGAGTCGGTTGTTGATTTGGCTGAATCTATGGGAGATTTGGGTGATGCTATGACAAGCATTTCGGGCGGTGTTACTTCTATTCTTCAAAATGCAGAGATAGATTTTGATGCTATCGAAAATGGCGGTGCTCTTATTATCGGCGGAATTGGAGATATTTCAAGCTCACTTGATAAGCTGAAAGACGTCACTAACTCGCTTAGTCTTTCTATGGAAGCACTTGACGGTGCGGTAAGTGCACTTAACGAAGCTGTGGTTATTCAGGATGAAGCTAAAGTTTCGGAAGCTCTTAATGAAATTTATTCTATCCTGGGTAATATTATTGACTCTGCAAATGCACTCGGCAGCATTATGACCGATATGGTAGGAACGCTTCGGGATGCCAAGGTATGGGGCGATGATCTTGTTTTTGCGGTTGGCGGAGTTACCGATGCAATGACAACAATAACCGGTGCACTTGTAAAGGTGCAGGAAGGTATCGACTCGCTTCGCTCTAATGTGTCCTTTGATCTTGATATGGCAGAGGGCGGTCTTTCCTTGATTTATACCGGTCTTGGCGATCTTGCAGACGGAGCAAATCTTATAAAAGACTGTTTTGCACACATATCCGATGCACTGACAAAGATTGATTCGGGATCGGATAAGCTTGATGCGGCTATGCTTAATTTCACAGAATCAATTTATTCTGTAAGCGTGGCAATGGGTATTTTAGAGGATATGTCGGTTGGCATAAACGGTCTTGTTGGATATCTTAACGGTGTTGATCCAATCTGCTTCCCCACTCCCTCGGGAAGTATTACCGCTACGGCAAATCAGCTGTTCGTTTATATTTCTGCTATTGAAAACGAGTTAAAATATCTCAACGGCGATTTTACGGGTCTCAGCTCGGAGCTTGTCGAAAACTTTGGCAAAATCAACGATATATTTGCAAGACTTTCGGACAATGTGGTTAATACAATATACGGCCTGAACAGTGATACACTTATTGACAATAACGTTACCGAAGAGGAAATTGACTTAGTAACAAACGGAAAACTGTTCGGCTGTGAAAACAACGGCGACGTATACGGCGATATTAACGTAGGCGGAATAGGCGGAGTTATGGGGCTTGAATTTGTTCTTGACCCCGAGGACGATCTTACAGAAGATTTGTCTGTAACACAGAAAAAACAGTATAAAATGAAGGCAGTTATCCACGCCTGCATTAACAACGGACAGATTATCGCAAAACGAAATTGCGTTGGCGGTATTGTGGGCAAAATGGATATCGGTCTTATATACGGTTCTTGTGCATACGGTACAATTCAAAGTGAGGCAGGAAACTATGTAGGCGGTATATCGGGTATAACTGCAGGACTTATCTCGCAGTGCTTTGCAAAATGCTCGCTTTCGGGCGGAAAATATATTGGCGGAATAATCGGTTCGGGTGTAAGCGAGGATTATTCGGGCGATTCCAGTATGGTGCGAAATTGCTACACTATGGTTGAAATCAGAAATTTCACTCAATATGCAGGAGCAATTTCGGGTATAAATCTTGGAGAATTTTCCGAAAACCTCTTCGTTTCAAGCACTCTTTCGGGTATTGACAGAGTAAGCTATCGAGGCAAGGCGGAACGTATTTCCTACGAAGATCTTATAAAGAGAAGAAGCATTCCCGATGCCTTCTACAGCTTCACTCTTGATTTTGTTGCCGACGGAAATATTCTTTACTCCACCACCTTTGAATACGGCACATCCTTTGACAGCTCGGTATTCCCCGAAATTCCCGCAAAAGAGGGACATTACGGATATTGGGACTGCGAAGAGCTTACAGATCTTGTTTTCGACACAAGAGTCAGTGTTGTATATAAACCCTACGTCACTGCTATCGGCAGCAGCGAAACTCGCGATGACGGCAGAGAAATATTCTTTGTCGGCGGTGAATTTGTTGAGGGTGACAGCATTGAAATTAAGCCAGGTGCAGGTACATCCGGTCTTATTCTTCCCGACGAATTCTTCACGAAGGATACTCTTGTAGAAAGCTTTACAATAACCATTCCCAAGGACAACAAAAAAACAAACAACATTCACTTCCTGCCGTCGACAGATAATTGCAGGATTTTCGTAAAAATCAACGGAGCTTGGACAGAAGTTGAGTCAAAGCAGTTCGGCAGTTATCTTACCTTTGATATTGAAGGCGACGTTGTGGAAATTGCGGTAGTGAAACACTCAATAAAGCTTGTTCCCGTACTTGGTGTTGGAGGCGGTGCTTTACTTCTTTTGATTCTGGTAATTGTTCTTATTGCCGTAAAAAGAAAAAAGGCGAGAGCTTCTGAAAACAAATCCGACGAAAAGGCAGATGAAAAGACAGACGAAAAAGTAAATGTTTCTGTGTCAAAGTCGGATGAAAAGGCAGGAAAAAAGTCAAAAAGCAATAAAAAAGGGAAGCCGGGCAAAAATCACTGATTTTGACTGACAGCTTTCCAAAACAAAAGAATGCACTTAATCTGGCATATGCCGGGTTAAGTGCATTTTTTCATAGAATTATTTATTGAAGAAAGAAATAAGATATATTTCTCCCTGCCCTGCTGAAAATATCAGGCGGCCGGAAGAGATGTCGACATCTTTAGAACGGAATGTTGAGCCCTTTCCCCGAGTGCCTCCGGGAAGAATTTTTGAGACGGTACAGGTGTTGAAGGGCGAATCGACAAGAATAATCTCTATCTTTCCCTCATAATTTCTTGTAACCGTCATCATTGCTGCCTCGTTGCCGTTTGTTGCGGCGAGAGAATACAGCTCCTTACGATGATCGTCACCCGTATCGATTGCACCCGAAAGCTTATAAAGCTTTGCAAAATAACACATAACACCGTAGGATGCATAGTGATGCGGTGTAATATGATCATCCATAGAAAACAGTGCGTTTTCTCTCGAATAAACATCGGAGGAAGAATACATCATCATATCCGCCTGGCTCTTTTGTGCCATTATCAGACAGGCGGCAAGCTCGGAAGGAAGCCCATCTCTGAGTGCGGGAGGATTTCCTCCTCTGTCAACCGTATTATACTCGCAAATAAAGCTTCTTGTACGGCGAAGGCCTGCACCGTCAAGATATGTTCTTGCATACTTTGCGTGCATCGCAAGTTCCTCGGGATTTGAGGTGTAACAAGCCCAAGTAAAGAAGTCAAGAGGTGCTTCTGTGCTCGGTGATGTTATGTAAGAGAAGAAACGCTGCATAAAGGGAACATAGCTTTTCATCTCCTCGGTAGCATCAAGTCGGTTAAGCGAATAGAAGCCGCGTGCACCGTATGCTCCAATTTTGATTTTTGGAAATCTTTCGCGAAGGTGGTTTGCGGTTACACGGTAAAGCTCAAAATATTCCTCTCTTGTGCCCGACCAACATTCATATGTGTCGGGAGCAGACCAAATTTCCCAATATTTTATTCCAAGCTTAAATCCGTTTGCCCAGCCCTCGTTGTAGTGCATTATAATATGCTCGCAAATTCTTGCCCACTTTTCTGCATCTGTGGGAGGACAGGCATAAAGCTTTCTTGAATATGGCTCTCTTCCCTCTCCGAGACGGAAGAAAACACCCGCTCCTGTATTGCGTATGGAAGCAAGATAAAGGTCGGTGGGAAGGAAGTTATATGACTCCTCAAGATTTTCATCAGCATCAAAATTCGGGAAAATACAGTGAATGTTTATGTACTGATTAAGTCCGTACTCACCGGCAGAACCCGCTGTTCGAACAAGAGGAACTCCCATCTCGGTAAACTCGTCGCTGAAATCAAAGGGAAGGTTGTATCCACCCGACCTTGGGCCTCCGTTTATGCAGTTAAGGGGCTTTATCCTGCCGCATTTCTTATTAAAATCAACTTTTATTTCCTTTTTCTGCATCGGAATTCCGCCTTTCTTTTTTCTATATTTATTTTATCAAAATAAGTTGGTACTTGTCAAGTGCTTTATATCGGGATGAATTTAGTTTCTTCTTCTTTTTTCGCCAAAATTACATCAGAGTTGTTGCAAAAATATAAATAAACTGATATAATAATATTACAACTTCCGGAGGTTAGAAACAAAATGACTCGAAGACTGAATTATAAATTAACAGCCCTATTGCTTTGCATAATAATGCTTGCATCTCTTCTTTGCGGATGCAAGAAGGTTATCGGACTTGATGAGATTCCCGATTACAGCGGCAAGGCATATGTTGAAATCAACGGCGACAAGCCCTTTTTCAAGGAAGATGAAATTACAGACAAGGCCTTTGAAAAATATTCCGAGCTTGATCCCCTTGGAAGATGCGGAGTGGCATTTGCCTGTCTTGGAAGAGAGCTGATGCCCACCGAAGAAAGAGGCGAAATTGCCTCGGTTACACCAACGGGCTGGGAATACGGCGGAATATCCAACAATAATACATATGATTTTGTTCCCGATGAATACGTTTACAACCGCTGCCACCTTATCGGTTTTCAGCTTGCAGGCGAAAATGACAATGAGAAAAATTTGATTACAGGCACAAGATATCTAAATATTGAGGGAATGCTTCCCTACGAAAACCTTGTGGCAGATTATATCGAAGAATCGGGCAATCACGTGATGTACAGAGTAACTCCTATATTTAACGGACTTGACTATGTTGCAAGGGGAGTTTTAATGGAGGGATATTCTGTGGAGGACAAAGGTCGGGGAATAGAATTTTGTATTTATGCATATAATGTTCAGCCCGGTGTTACCATCGACTATTTTACAGGTGTAAATGTTGCAAACGGGGAGGATATGCCGCAGATTTCCGACGAAAACGATGACAGAAACGAAGGACAGAACAATTCGGGTGACACAAATCAATCGGGCGGCGACAACTCAGGTGAAGGCGGTAACGGCAGCGATGCCAACGACGGTCAGAATTATAACTACGTTCTCAATACAAATTCTAAGAAATTTCACCTTGCAACCTCAAATTGTGTTGATAGAATAAGCGACAAAAACCGAGAAAATTATTCAGGCACGAGAGAAGATT
The DNA here is from genome assembly GCA_045538685.1 of Eubacteriales bacterium. Taxonomy (GTDB): domain Bacteria; phylum Bacillota; class Clostridia; order Oscillospirales; family CAG-272; genus UBA1740. The sequence goes on from JAZSRX010000023.1 coordinate 21,298, forward strand.
TAATACAAGACGGATACTCTCCTTGCGGAATATGTAATCCGTAGTTTACATTTTAATTTCAAAAGACCTTTGCACGACTTATTGCAGAGGCCTTTTTGTTTTTTCTTTTGTCATATTTTTAAGAGTAAGAAGATTTAAAGTAAGTGCCAGAGCATTTGAAACTACACCGAAGAAATCCAAAATAAGAAGCGAGTAAATCACCCACACCAAAAGGAGTACAGAAAGGGCGATTTTTGTTCCCTTTATACCTTTTGAAAAGAATAAAGCCACTGTGTAAAATATTCCTACCGCAACAGGCATAAGACCAATAAACCCGTATGTGTTAAACCTTAACCCGAAGATTAGAGTGAAGGATGCAATTAATATCATCGGAATAATACCGTAATGCCCTGTGGCAATACAAACATTTCTTACAAATGCAGCCCCCATCGAAACGGCTCCGCTTCCCTTTCCAAATGCAAGCTGTGCAAAAACCAAAAGACCGCACTGGATAAACTGATAGGTTGCAACCCGTCGCTTTGTTTTTGCTATACAGCTTAAACAGAGAAAAAGAGCTCCTACGAACGAAATTATATTTGCCACTAAAAGTCTACTCATTATTTTTCTCCTTTTTTCTTATTTTCTGATTATTTTCTTCTAAAATACCAAGAAAAAAAGACCATATCCTTGACTTTTTTAAAATAATGATTTAAAATTATAGTGGAATGATATTTAATAGGAGGAAGATATGAAGGATAGTGACAGAATAAAATTTGAACGTCTTATTAAAACGGTACGTCGCAATTTTCAAATAACTCATTGGTACAAAGAATACCTTGAACGCTTCCCCACATTTATCACAAAAGAAATGATAGATGCTCTCACCGAAGACGGCGAGACTTCTCCGGAAGTTGCCATTGCGGCTTTGCTCGCCCAGGTTTTCCGTCTTGACTTTGATAATGACGAGGACAGACGGCTTCTTATGGACTACATAACACCCTCTATACGACTGCTTGAGCGGGAGAGATACGAAAACAATCCCTATTATAAAAATATTAAGCTTGATAACATCACAAGCGGAAATTGGGAAATTCGCTGGGAGAAATACGAACCCTATCAGGCAGTTATCTGCGATGATATTGTTATCTCGGATGACTTTTCGGAAATTGTTCCCCTTGGATTTTTCCCCGACGGTTTTCGCTTCCCTGCAATTCTTGAAAACGGAAACGAGTGGATGACACTTACTCCTGTTGATCTTGACACCTGTGAAGAGGCAATCGAAGTTACCAAAGGAAAGGTGCTTACATTCGGTCTCGGTCTTGGATACTATGCATATATGGCATCCGAAAAAAAAGATGTAGAGTCGGTTACGGTTGTAGAGCTTTCGAGCGAGGTAATCGAACTGTTTAAAAACCACATCCTGCCCCAGATGCCAAATCGTCACAAAATAAAAATCGTAAATGCAAACGCCGTTGAATATGCAAAGGATGTTATGCCGAAGGAAAACTTTGACTTTGTTTTTGTTGATACCTGGCGGGATGCATCCGACGGCACACCTATGTACGAAACAATTAAGCCGCTTGAAAAGCTGTGTCCCGATACAAAATTTATGTACTGGGTAGAAAACTTTTTACGTTCAAATATACGTGCTTCAAAATACAGTGAAATGATTTCCGGCTACGAGGACGGAGAACTTGATACAGACTACGATACATTTATCGAAAACATAAGGAAAATATAACTTTTCAAAGAAAATTTCCTGTCTTTATCCTGCTTTTTTATAATTTTTCAAAACAAAATCAGACAAAAAGCATTATATTAAACCTTGCTTAAAGTCGATATATTATAATACTTTTATTATCTTTATAATCAGGAGGACTTATGAGAATACTGCTTGCTGAGGACGAAAGATCCTTATCTAAGGCAATTGTTGCCCTGCTTGAAAAAAACAACTACTCGGTGGATGCGGTTTATGACGGCGAGGAAGCTCTCAGCTACATTGCCGCGGGTAATTACGATGCCGTAATTTTAGATATTATGATGCCAAAACGCGACGGATTCAGTACCCTGCGTGAAATGAGAGCTCGCGGATACACTATTCCCGTACTTATTCTCTCGGCACGTTCCGAGATAGATGACAAGGTTCGCGGTCTTGATTTAGGTGCGAATGACTATCTTACAAAGCCCTTCTCCATAAAAGAGCTTATGGCAAGACTAAGAGCTATGACGAGAGTCAGCGATAATCAGCTTGATTCTATTATGAAATTCGGCAATTTGTCGCTTAATCTTGCAACATATGAGCTGGCAACAAATAACGATTCTCTGAAGCTTGCAAACAAGGAATTTCAGATGATGGAGCTGCTTATGAGAAATCCCGGTCACCTTATTCCAACAGAAAGATTTATGGAAAAAATATGGGGATATGACAGCGAAGCAGAAATCAATGTAGTTTGGGTTTACATCTCATATCTCAGAAAGAAGCTTATAAAAATCGGAGCAAACGTGGAAATCCGTGCACACAGAAATTCCGGTTATTCCTTGGAGAACATCTGATATGTTAAAAAAACTAAGAACAAAATTCTTTGCAACATCTATGCTTACCATTTTCGCGGTAATCACCATTGTTGTTGGATCTATAAACGTGTTTAATGTTTGCGGTGTTATATGGAGTGCTGAGGATACCGCCGCAGCTATATTGGGAAAGTCGGTCGATACAACAAACAGCTTTAAAAATCTTTTCATTAAGCTCACTCATAACATGAAGACAACACCGGTAAGAGAAGCAAAGTATTTTTACGTAGTCCTTACAGAAGGTAAACCTGCCCAAGTTGAGCCGGGAACAATGAATGTTTCGGACAACAGTGCTATATCAATGGCAAGAAAAGCCATAGATGAAGAATCAAAAATCGGACTTATCGGAAAAACCGGATATAAAATTTATAAAAGCGGAAAGGAAACTACTATATTCTTCCTGGATTGCACAAACCAAATCAATTCCGCAAAAACCTTCTTCGAACTCAGTTTTTCAATTTCCTTTTTCAGCTTGCTAATTATTTACATTGTTATCTGGGTAATTTCATCAAGAATTGTAGGGCCTATTTCAGAGGGTTACGAAAAGCAAAAACGGTTCATCACGGATGCAGGCCATGACCTAAAAACTCCGATAACAATAATAAACTCGGACGCAGAATTGCTTGAAATGGAAATAGGCGAAAACGAGTGGCTATCCGACATAAAAAAACAATCCGAAAGACTTGCCGAGCTGACAAGCGAACTGATTTACTTATCAAAAATGGAAGAAAAGAGAGTTCTTCCCCACAGCGATTTTCCTCTGTCCGATACAGCAGAAGAGGTTGTAAACTCATTCAGTGCTCTTGCAATTACAAAAAGAATTATGCTCTTTAGTTCAATCTCCCCTGCACTGTATTATCACGGTCACGAAGACTCTATAAAGAAATTGTTCAGTCTTCTCCTTGACAATGCTATTAAATACTCGCCCGAAGGTGAAAGAGTGGATTTTATAGTAAAAAAACAAGGTCGGACTATTATGGTTCAGGTAAGCAACCTTGCACCAAATGTCAGTGCAAAATCGGTTGAACATATGTTTGACAGATTCTACCGTTCCGATCCGTCAAGATCGTCAAGCGGCGGATTTGGCATTGGTCTCTCGGTGGCAAAAGCGATTGTTTCTTCTCATCAAGGAAGAATTTATGCCAAGAAAAATCGAGACACACTTGTTATTGACGTTATTTTATTCTAAAAAAACATTCGCAAAATGCAAATTTTTGTTTGCATTTTGCGGTTTTTTCTTCTTTATTCTCTTTTTTACGACTAATTTTCGTTTTTTTATTGACCTTTGGTTTTTTTTATTATATAATAAATGTAGAAAAAACAGGAAAGGTAAAAAGCATGTTAAGCAGTCTTACACAAAGCACCTACGAGGCAATTCTTATTGCCGAATTACGCCCTGCTATGGGTTGTACAGAGCCAATTGCCATTGCATATGCTTCATCAATTCTTGCTGCCACACTTGGCGGTGTGCCTTCGGAAATTCACGCACTTTTCAGCGGTAATATTATTAAGAATGTAAAAAGCGTTATTGTTCCCGCAACAGGCGGAAAGCACGGAATAGAGGCGGCAATTGCTGCAGGCCTTGTTTCCTGCCGTCCCGACAAACGTCTGGAGGTTCTGACCGTTCTGACAAAGGCGGATGAGGAAAAGATTGATGCGGTTATTAATAACTGTAAAATTAAAATAGACAAGCTTAATTCGGGCTGCGGTTTTGATCTTGAACTTCACGGCAAGCTTGGTGACAATCTTGCTACCGTAAAAATCAGCGGTGCACACACAAATGTTACCTGCGTATTGCTTAACGGCAAGGACCTTACCGAAGGATATACCGAAAAAACAATAGTTGAGGAAAGCGGCGACGAGCCCGACTATACTCTGCTTAATGTTATGGACATTGTTGAATATGCAGACAGTGTTAATCTTGACACCCTGCGTCCCTATCTGCTTCGCCAAATAGAGCTGAATATGGCTATTGCCGAGGAGGGCTTAAGCGGAGAATGGGGAGCAACCATAGGTAAGGTTATGCTCTCTATGGGACAGGATATTTCAAGACGTGCAAGAGCATATGCGGCAGCCGGCTCTGATGCCAGAATGAGCGGATGTGAGAAGCCGGTTTGCATAATTTCGGGTAGCGGAAACCAAGGGATTACCGCTTCTGTTCCCGTCAAGATTTATGCTGACGATATGGGTAAAAACGAAGAAGAGCTTCTTCGTGCACTTATTGTTTCAGACCTTATTACCATTCATCAAAAAACCGGAATCGGTACTCTTTCTGCATATTGCGGTGCGATAAGTGCAGGTGTTGGAGCAGGTGCGGGAATTTGCTATCTTCACGGTGGTAAGTTCAGCGAGATTGCACACACACTTGTAAACTCGGTGGCAATTCTTTCGGGCACGATTTGTGACGGTGCAAAGCCCTCTTGTGCGGCAAAAATCGCTATGGCGGTTGAGGCGGGAATTATGGGCTATGAGATGTGGAAGATGGGCAGTCAGTTCCACGGCGGTGACGGAATTGTCACGAAAGGTGTTGAGAACACCATAAAGAACGTTGGCCGCCTTGCCAAAGAAGGCATGAGCGATACCGACAGAGAAATTATTGAGATTATGCTTGGTATTTAAATGTGCATTAATCAATCTACTTTAAGGAGATTTGTTATGTCCGACTGGAGATTAGAATTAAATGGTCATATGATAGATAATTTATCCGGCACAACATTTTACAAGGTTGCTTTTCCTGAATTTTGGAAAGTAGCTTACAGAGAGAAAAATGCCTTCTATCAATTAATTGAACATAATGCAAAATCATGGGTTGAGTTCACTAACAAAGATCATAAATCTCTTGAGGGTGAGGAAATTCAGCATTTTTGGCACGATCATTGTGATTTGTGTTGGGAAAAAGCTATGACAGATATTAACTGCACCTTTTATGTCACAGATGATTTTAAACATTGGATTTGCGAAGAATGTTTCAATGACTTTAAGGATCGGTTTAATTGGCTAGAAGCATCAAATTACATAGTCAAAAAAAGCGAATTAAGTGAAATATGCTATTAAGAGCATAAAAAAGAACGCAAAGCGAAATGCTTTGCGTTCTTTTTATATTTTCAGCACACTCTGTGCCACAAACAGATATACTATCAGCGAAATAGCATCAACGAGGGTTGTGATAAGAGGTGATGCCATTACGGCGGGGTCAAGTCCAACCTTCTTTGCAAGAAGCGGCAGAGATGCACCGATTACCTTGGCTAAAACAATGGTTAATGCAAGAGAAATTGCAACCGTCAGGGAGACGGTGAAATTAACCGCAGGGTTGCCGAGAAGCATACCGTCTATAAGCCAAACCTTAAGGAAGGTGGCAACACCGAGAGCAAGCGAGCAAAGAACACCGACGCGAAGTTCCTTCCAAATGACACGCAGGATGTCACCGAATTCCACCTCAGAAAGTGAAATGCTACGCGTTATGGTAACTGACGACTGACCGCCGGAGTTTCCTCCCGTACCCATTATCATGGGAATAAAGAGAACGAGAACGGCAGGAAGTGCCGACTCGAAGCTGCCAAGAATTGCGCTGGAAAGAGTGGACGACAGCATAAGTATAAGAAGCCAGGGAATACGTGACTTCCATATAGAGAATACGCCTGTTTTCAGATAGGGCGTATCAGAGGCGGAGGTAATCGCAGCCATTTTTGCAAAGTCCTCTTCCGACTCTTCAATGATGACTTCAAGTGCGTCATCGACGGTGACAATACCAACAAGGCGAGACTCGCTGTCTACAACCGGAATTGCAAGGAAGCCGTATTTATCAAGCTTCATCGCAACCTCCTCTTTATCATCGTGGGTGTGAACGGCAATAACGTTCTCATCCATAATTTCGGTAAGAGGAATGCCGGGGTCTGAAATAAGAAGATCCTTTGCGGTTACAATACCGATAAGTCGCTTATCTCTACCGGTAATATAGCAGGTATAAATAGTTTCTTTATCAATCGCAACGCGGCGGATATGAAGCAAAGCATCTGCAACAGTCATATCTCCCGTGAAACGCACGTACTCGGTTGTCATAACCGTACCCGCTGAGTCCTTGGGATATTTCAGTATGCGGTTAATAATTTCTCTGTCCTCTTTGTCAGAGTTTTTGAGAATACGCTTAACCACGTTTGCAGGCATTTCCTCAATAATATCAACAGTATCGTCGATATAAAGCTCGTCCAGAATTTCCGAAAGCTCTCGGTCGGTGAAATGGGTTATCAGGTTTTCCTGCAAATCAGAATCCATTTCAACGAAGGTTTCGGCTGCAAGCTCTTTTGAGAGAAGTCTGAAAAGCAAGCTGTGATATTTTTCGTCAAGCTCGTAAAATATCTCCGCAAGGTCGGGAGCAGGAAGATCCTGTACATTAAGCTTTACTTCTGCATATTTTTTCTGTGATAACAAATCTTCAAGTCTTTCCGACGGAATAATTTCATCTTCATCAAAAAGACCGATATTTATATTTTTTTCTTCCATTTTGGCCTCCTTTCAAGCTTGGTGGCCAATGGAACGTCAGAAAACAGAACGACCTATGCGGACTTCATCAAGCTTGTATGTATTCAAAATTTCACACGGGTGAGGGTAACTTCGACCATCCGACATAGTAATCGGTCTCCTTTCTTTTTTTATATATTTTACTCCTAACGGGCTTATTTGTCAAGTGTATTTTTTTATAAGAGCATCAATCTCATCTTCGGTATAAACATCTATTCCGCTTTTCTTTAAAAGCTCTGCGGCAACACCGTCACCCTCACGCAGAGTTCCGCTGAAACTGCCGTCATATATTTTGCCGATGCCGCAGGAGGGACTGCGTGCTTTTAAAACCGCAGCGACGCAGGAAAAGCTTTTTGCACGTTCAAGAGCCGCTTCTGCTCCCGCCGTATAATTATCGGTAACATCCTTTCCGTCACGCATAAGTACACGCTCTCCCACTCTCTCGCTGGGAGTTCTGGGGGTGGGAAGACCGCCGTCAACCTCCGGACATATGGGAATAAGAACAAATTTCTCTCTTAAACCGATAACACGGGGATTGGGTTTACTTGCACCGTCATATCGGCAACAAACACCGAGAAGGCAGGCACTGACCAGTAGAGCTTGTTTTTTCATAATTTCTCCTATCAATGATTTAATATATCATACTTTATTTTTTCAAAATCTCCTGCTCCCATAAGCACTATCGCACCTTCTGTTTGCAGGTCAATTATTTCAGTTACTTCATCATCCCGACAATATATTGCAAAATCTCCTATTTCCATTGCCAATCGTTTTGAATTAATGCCCGGAATCGCCTTCTCTCTGGCAGGAAAAATATCGGTAATAACAGGAAAATCCGCCAAGGATAGCGATGTGCAAAAATCAGTCCACAATGCCTTTGTACGAGAGTAGGTGTGTGGCTTGAATATTACCGTCAGTGGCCCTTCGGTTTGTTGTTTCAAGGCATTAATCGAAGAAGAAATTTCGGTTGGATGATGTGCATAATCATAATATACCGGTCTGCCATAGCGATTTCCGACATATTCCAGCCGACCTGAAATACCGTTGTAGTTTTTAATTGCCGACGCGATTGTTTCCTCATCTATTCCGTATTCCAGAGAAACCGCAATTGCGGCGGTCGCATTATGAACATTAAATACACCCGGAATGTTTAGCTTAAAATTCCCGACAACCTCACCGTTTTTTGAAACAGAAAATTCAAATCCCTTATCTAAAAAAGATGTTACAGAGTAGCGATAATCGTTGTTTTCTCCGCTTCCAAAGGTTATTACGGGACATTTTATATTCCGAATGACATCTCTCAGATTTATATCATCGCCGTTAATTACAGAAAACTTTTCCGCTTTGCCGAGTGCCTTTGTAAATGATGATTTCAAGACATCAATATTGGGAAAATAATCGGTGTGATCAAGCTCCAAATTCAGCCCGACCGATATTGTTGGAGAGAAGCGAAGGAAGGAATCCTTATACTCACAGCTCTCGTATATCATTGTGCCGAAGGAGCCCGGTTTTATGGGAGTACCCGAGGGCAGATCTGCACCGCAAAGTGTGGTTGGATTAACTCCTGCGTGGCTGAAAATCTCATCTAAAATAGCGACGGTTGTGCTTTTACCGTGAGAGCCGCAAACTCCTATTCTGCCGACATATTCAAGCATTAAAGCCCCGAGATATTCAGCACGGGAAATAGTGGGAATGCCGTTATTTTTTGCATATTGAAGTTCTGCATTATCATCAGATATGGCGTGGCTATATACCAAAAGCGTTGCTCCCGAGGCATTCTCTGCCCTGTGACCTATGTAAACGTCGATACCGAGCATAGTCAGGTCAACAGTACGGTTGTTTTCTGCCCTGTCACTGCCGCTGACAACTGCTCCAAGCGAGTCGGTAAGACGGGCAAGAGAATACATAGAAACTCCGCCAATTCCAACAAAATGCACATTTTTTGATTTATCTTTTGCAATTTTCAGAATTTCGATATATGAGGGTTTTAGGGAATTATTTTTGTGTCTGTTACTCATTTTTTCTCCGTAAAAGCATAGTTAAGTGCAAAATAGTGTTTAAATAATAAAAATATTACAATTCGTTCAAAAAAATATCATTTTATAATTGAATATTTTTAATATTCGTAATGTATAATATTACCATAGAATAGGAAAACCCGATTTTTATCGGTTGAGCTAAACTCATTATATTCGAATTCTAAAATTAAGTATACAACACAGGAAGGAATTTTAACTTATGCAAGTAACAGACATCAAAATCAGAAAGTTTTTTGACGAAGGACCTATGAAGGCAATTGTTTCGGTAACATTCAACGACTGCCTTGCCGTTCACG
>JAZSRX010000001.1:0-55276 GCA_045538685.1 Eubacteriales bacterium
TGTGATGGTTACTTTAGTGGCAACCTCTTGTTTTTTAAAAACGAACGATAATATTATGTCGGATTTAAACAATGACATTTCAGCTGATTCGGGTGATGGTAAAATTGAAGTTCCCGAAGAGGATGAAAATAGTGATTTTACTGATAATGATCAGAGCAATGTTGATGACGAGGAAAACACACCTTCGACAGAAAGCACACCTTCTACAGAAAACACACCGGAAAAAGATCCTTCCATCGGGGAGGAGAGCTTACCCGCACCGGGGGATTGGTCAGACATTGGCTTTGTTAGTATGTTTCCTGAAGGCTGGACCGGTGGATTTGGTCAAATAAATATTTTCTTTGATATTGAATATTGGTGGATAGAAACGTATGATGAACTTTTGATAGCAATAGAAAAATTGAATTCTCACGGCAGTACATTTGCTATGGAGAATTGTATTTTAGATTATGACGGAAATCTTTTTGATATAAAATATTGCGTTTACATAGATCCTAACTACCAAAACACGGAACAAATTAAATTTGGTGATGATCCTTTTGACAGATACGCATCAAATGTTCATATATACACGTATGGATTTTTGGACGATGTGACAGTAGATGAAATTAATTATTCGTATTTAAATGATTACCGTGCATTTAGCATCAACGTATCCGAGCATTTTGTATACAACTATACCAAAGATAATAATCCTGAAGCTTTGAAAAAATCAGATTGGACGTACAGGAGAGGTATAGATGCTGATAATTATGTATATTGGGTCGAGCAAAATCCTCCTTTTTCTTATTGTGTAAGATTTGTTGAGACAGAAATAATGTCTAAAGATGAAAATCGATTATCCTTTGACATTATATATTCACTTTTATCGGGTTCAAAATTTTATATGATATCGGATGTTTTGCAAGCGGATAATGTGGAGGTGTGTTGTGAGAAAGTATAAGGCCATTTCTGTTTTGTTGACAATTGCGGTTCTTGTGTCTGGAGTGTTCAATGTTTATGCATTCGCTTCGGAAAGCTGTTTGAAAGATTCTTTTGAAAACTTGGTGGTTGAGCAAAGTTATGTACCCCCAAATCCTGTAGGTAATTGTTATTACACTGCTATTTCTATGATGCTTATGTATTACGATACATATTGGCATGAGGATTTTGTAGCAGACAATTTAGAGTGGTCTCCCGGAATATACGATTCATCAACGCAAACTTTAGTGCAAACTTTTTCTGCAAGAGCAGAAAACGATGCATGGAATACTTATTCAAAAGATAGTTCTATTGCAAGTAAAAGTCCCAGAGACTTTTATTTAAGGAATGCAAATAATTATTTGCAGTCACATTTAATTGCAAGAGGTATTGCCGAGGGATATCATCCATATGACGAAGATAATTCATATAAAGAAAATAACATCTTTTCTTTTTCCTCTGCGGCACAGTGTAAATTATTTTTAAATTCCTATTTATCATCTCGGAATCTTAACGGTGATAAGGTAAGCGTTAGGTATGAATATGGAACGCAAGAGCAATTAAGTGAAACAATGGCTGAAAAAGTAAGCATGGGATATCCGGTGCTATACATAGGGTGGAGAGAAACCTACACAACGTATGTAAACGAATATGGCGAGATAATCGTTGTAAAAAATAGAGTAGGTCATGTTTTGCTGGCATATGGAATCGATGATGACGGTGATATTATGTTACATTGTGGCTGGAATATTGAAGGGACATTTGACCAAGTCGGTGAAACTCAGTACTCATTAACTCCTTACATAGTATGGTTAGATGTTGACGCGGAAATGCTTTCACACAAGTGCTCTAATAACTATCGTGAGGTAAGCACGAATCAAGAATTATGTTCATGCCAAATATATTATGATACACATTTATCACATGGATTAAAATCGAATCCAATTAATCATTGGAGCGAATGTGAATGCGGTTATCACACTGATGCGGAACCCCACGTTTTTACTTATGTCAATATAAACGATTCGGTTCATAGAAAAGTTTGCATTGAATGTGGATATCAATTAGATTTATCGCATAGTTGTGATACTCTTGTTAGTATTTCCGATACAGAGCATCAGGCAATATGTCAATGCGGATACGTTTCTACAGAGGAACATACGAGGGGATATTGTGCATATGATTCTGCAAATTATCATAATGTATATTGCAATTGTAATCAGCATCTCGGTTTGGAGGTGCATGATATTTTAAGCGGTATAATTCAAACATATTGCCGAGATTGTCTGTATGTTTTCGAATCATCAATACCATCAATAAGAAATGATGTTGACGACGACATATTATCCTCTATTGAATAAATAAAAAATAGGCAGAGACGAAAATCTCTGCCTTAATTATTTTTTATTTGCATTTTTGGAATGCAAGCCGTTCTGCTCCGTCTTTAAGATAGATAATTCCGCAATATTCAAAGCCGTTTCTAAGTAGACACTTTTGCATGGGAATATTATCTCTGTGTGTGTCGATTTTTATGTTTGGAAGCTCTTTAAAGCACTCGTTAAAGCAAAAATCAACGATTCCGCGTCCGTGGTACTTGACAGCGATTCTGTGAATAACAGAGTAGGGGCTATCGTTCAGCCATTTCCCCTCGTAAATTTTGTGATATGTGTGATCATCTGCGTTTTTTTCAAAGTGAAATGTGGCAAGAATTTCGCCATTTTCCTCGCAAACATAGCTTGTCTTATTTTCTATTCCCAATTCTGCGTCATATCCGCCGGGATACTCGCCCGACCATTGATTTGGGTTGCCGTTTTCCTTCATAAATTTTCGTGCATCGTCATAAATTTTTGCTATTTCTTCAATATCTTTGTGCGTTGCAGGTCTTATTATCATGTTTTTTCCTTTCTGAATTTTTTTATGTGAGTGTGAATCGACAGAATTTGCCTTCCCTATTGGGTAGCGAAGCGGCTCCGAGGTATTGAATGACAGTCCGTTGGACTGTCAGACCCGAGGAGTGACCGAGCCGCAGCGAGATGGTGGAGGCATAGCCGACGGATGAGGTCTTTCTTGTTGCAATTTTGCTTTCTTTATGCTATAATTAGCTTATCAATCCTACGGAGAACACTATGAAAAACAAAAAATATTCTCGCGTTTACATAGAAATCACCAATATCTGCAACCGAAATTGCAGTTTTTGTCCCGGCACAACCCGAGAGAAGAGAAGAATGACCATAGATGAGTTCAAATTTATCGCAAATTCTCTTGTTGGGATATCCGATTATCTCTATTTTCACGTTATGGGCGAGCCGCTTACCCATCCTGATTTGGCTGAATTTATCAAATATGCCACATCTCTTGGCTTTAAGTGTGCCATAACTACAAACGGCACTCTTTTAGATACTCGCGGTGATGAGCTTATCGCATCGGGTGTTTATAAAGTGAATCTTTCTGTCCACAGCTTTGAGGACGGCGACGAAATTTCATACACAAATTATATAAATATGCTATCTGATTTTGCAGATAAATCAAGCAAAGCAGAGGTTCTCACCGTTCTTCGCCTTTGGAACAAGGGCTTTGACGGCGGCTTAAATGACAAAACCTTGGATATTTTAAAATCTCGCCTTGAGGGCGAATGGAAATGGGGCACTCGGGGTGCCAGAATCCGACATAAGCTTCACTTAGAGTACGGCGAACGCTTTGATTGGCCCGACCGCTTGGCAAATTATATCGGTGAATCTGTATTTTGCTACGGACTCAGAGATCATTTCGGCATTCTCTCAGACGGACGAGTTATCCCCTGTTGCCTTGACAGAGAGGGTGATATCACCCTTGGCAACATATTTGAAACACCCATCTCAGAGATACTTTCCTCTGCTCGTGCAGAAAAAATGGTGGAAGGATTTTGCCGCAGATGTGCCACCGAAGAATTGTGCAAAAGATGCGGTTATGCCACAAGATTTACATAAAATGCAAATTAAAATTTGCAAAAATCTTCATTTTTTGACATTTCTTGCAAATCTTGGTGAGAAAAGCTTTTGATTTTTATTAACAAAATTTTGGTCTATTTCACTTTTTGCATATTGCTCTTGGCATAGGACACTGCAAATACTGCTTGCATATTCTGCCGACAGCCAATAGATGTCATTTCCTGAAATTTCTACATCTGTAAAACTAAATCTGTCACAAATGTACTCGCAAACTCTGACCGATGCCCAGGCGAGAATTGCAAGATGCCCCGGAGTGTCTGCCTTCCGTCTTGTAGGTGCAAAATAGGGTTCAAGGGCTGTCGAAACTTGTTTTGCATTTATAATGAATATGTAGGATGTTTTTTCCTGAATTGTGGTCTTGTTATCCGTAATAATGATTTTTGCCTTCTTTTCTTGATTTTGGCAGGGAATAATGGCAGAGATGTTAAACTCTGCAATCCCTTCCAAAAGTTCTGCTTTTACAGTCAGATCTTCCAGAATACAAGAACTGTCAAAATCGGGAGTTTCCTTTGTTTTATAAACCGAAAGGTGCAGTGGCTTTTCGGGAATAATTCCAAGAATGGCTTTTAGCGGGTTATTCTGTTTTTCCTTAGCAAGTCGTGCCATATCATACCTCTCATTTTAGTAATAACAAAATTATACAGCAACATATAAAATTTGTCAACATCATTGACAATTTGCCCCTTCGGTGCTACAATAATCAAAAAAAGAAAGGAGAATCCGCGTGAAATTCATACTTCCCGAAAAGGTTGAATATATACTTTCTATGCTTGAAAATGTCGGTTTTTCCGCCGACATAGTAGGCGGTTCTGTACGTGATCTCCTTCTTGGCAAAGCCCCCGACGACTATGACATTACAACCTCTGCCACACCCGAACAGACAAAGGCGGTTTTTGCCGATTATCGCACTGTTGATACAGGCATAAAGCACGGAACCGTCAGTGTTATAATCGACGGCTCGCCCTACGAGATAACAACCTACCGTGTTGACGGAGAGTATAAGGATTCCCGTCACCCCGAAAGTGTTTCCTTTACAACCAGGATAGAAGAGGACCTTTCAAGACGCGATTTTACCGTAAATGCCATTGCATACAGCAAAAAAAGAGGAATTACAGACCCCTTTGGCGGCAGAGAAGACCTTGAAAACAGAATTATTCGTGCGGTTGGCGATCCTGAGCTCAGATTCTCTGAGGATGCACTTCGCATTTTGCGTGGTATAAGATTTTCCTCGGTTCTCGGCTTTGATATTGATGGACCCACGTCTGATGCAATTCATAACAAAGCTCATCTTCTTAAAAACGTCAGTGTGGAGCGAATCTTCGTAGAGCTTAAAAAAATGCTTTGTTCCGACTATGCTTACAAATTGATTTATGAGTATTCCGATGTGCTTCTTACGGTAATTCCTTCTCTGGAAAGAATCTGTCTTCCCGACGAGGAAGCTTTTTCCTCTGCCGATTTTTTAAGCCGTATAACCTCAGTATTTTACCTTTCGTCAAAAGAGCCGGGCAGGGCATTTGCGGCATTTTGCCGCGATCTTCATACCGACTCTGCTCTCCGCGATGACGGTTATGCTGTTTTATCTTCGGTGGGACGGTATAATCTTACCGAAGTTGTATCCCTGACTCATCTTCTTCACGATCTTGGCGAGGACAGGGCAAGGGAGCTTATCAAGCTTGAAATCACTTTATCAGGAGCAAATAAGCTTGGGCTCTCTTATCTTGATGCACTTATTTCATCAAAGGTGTGCTACCGAATTTCAGATCTTAAAGTGGGCGGAGACGACCTGATGTCGCTTGGTGTAAGAGGTAAGAAAATCGGACAAACTATGGAGTATCTTCTTAATTGCGTTATTGAAAAGCAGGTTGCAAACGACAAGGAAGAGCTTCTTTCGCTTGCAAAGCGGTATCTCGGATAATTTTTATTAAAAAAGACCGCAAGCTTTCGGTCAAAAACAGGAAAGGAGTAAACAAATGGCATTTGATGCTTGTATGATGCGTGCTGTGCTCTCTGAATTTTCGGCAGAGTTCCCCGAGGCAAAGATAGAAAAGGTGCTTCAACCGAGAAATGACGAAATTGATATGCTTATTCACTACGGCAGAACCTCTCGCCGCCTTGTCTTTAACGTCGGCCCAAACGCACCGCGACTTCAGCTTTCAGACAGACAGAAGGAAAATCCTCTGAAAGCTCCTATGTTCTGTATGCTCCTTCGTAAGTATTTCCTTGGTGCAAGGATTATTTCGGTAAGCCAGCCCGGCTTTGACAGAATTGCAGAGTTTAAGGTTTCTTGCTACGATGAAATGGGCTTTGCCGCCGAAAAAATCATTGTTTGCGAGATAATGGGCAAGTATGCAAACCTTATTGTTCTTGACTCCGACCGCAAAATTCTTGCTGCCCTGAAGGTTATTGACTTTGCGTCAAGCTCGGTGCGTCAGGTCCTTCCCGGACTGATGTATCAGACACCTGCTATGGCAGAGAAAATCATTCCCACCGAGATAGACGAGGGTGTGTTCTTTGAAAAGCTCTCGCAGTTTCCCTCCGAGCGTACAGGCGAGAAGTTTATCACCTCTACTTATTCGGGAATTGCAACTCAGATAGCAAGAGAGCTTGTCTACCGTGCATCAGGCCACACCGACACTCCGGTTTGCGATATTGATAAACAAAAGTTTTACCGGGTATTCAAGAGCTGGCAGCAACTTTTGATTAATCAAAGCTATACTCCCACCGTTGTCTTTGATAACAGAGGAAAGCCCATAGATTATTCTTATATGGATATAACTTATCTTGGCGATAACGTGGACAAACGTAGCTTTGATAGAATTTCGGATATGCTTGACACATACTTTGCAGAAAAGGACCGCCTTGAGCATATTCATCAGCGAGCACACGATATAACAACTCTTCTTAATAATGCAGAGGCACGAACCGAGCGAAAGCTTGGTATTCAGCGTCAGGCACTTCTTGATGCCGACAAGGGAGAGGAGTATAAGCGGAATGCGGATTTGATAACAGCAAATCTTTACCGACTTCAGCGAGGAATGGAAAGCTTTACTGCGGTGGATTACTATGACGAAAACTGTCCCGAAATAGAAATTAAGCTTGATCCGCGGCTCACTCCTTCGCAAAATGCTCAAAAGCTTTATAAGCTCTATAACAAGTGCAAAACCGCAAAGATTGTGCTTGTAGATCAGATTAAGCTTTGGGAAAGCGAGCTTCGTTACCTTGAAAGTGTCAGCCAGTTCCTCTCTTCTGCAGAAACCGAGCAGGACGTTATTGAAATCCGCGACGAGCTTTACCGTTCCGGTTATGCGTCAAGACTTCGCGGTTACGTTCCACCGAAAAAGATTGTTTCCACACCCCATAAATTTGTTACAAGCGGCGGATACGAGCTTCTTGTGGGAAGAAACAATATTCAAAACGATAATTTAACCTTTAAGGTTGCGAAAAAAGGCGATCTTTGGTTTCACACCAAGGACATTCCCGGCTCCCACGTGATTATGCTCTGCGATGGCGAAGAACCGGGTGAGCAGGATTACACCGAGGCGGCACAGATCGCGGCGAAATATTCAAAGGCAACAAGCGATCTTGTTGCGGTGGACTACACAAGGGTAAAGAATATTAAAAAACCCGGCGGATCAAAACCCGGATTTGTAATATATAAAACCAATTATACCGCTTTTGTTCGCCCTGCAGCCGACAGGCAGATTGACGATATGAAAAAGCACTAAAGTATTGAAAAACAGAAAAAAACAAACATTAAAGGAACAATAATAGGGTAAAAATGGTAGATTAACAGGACTTCATTTAATGCCTTTCCTGCTGGGGAAGGGGGACCGTTTTAGCGGTGGATGAGGTGTTCTGTAATCTGCAAAGGATAAAATAATGGTAGACTTAACAGGACTTCACAAGCATTTTATTTTAGAGCATCTCGGCGAGGGTGACACTGCCGTAGATTTTACAATGGGCAACGGAGGCGATACACTTTTTCTGTCAAAAACCGTAGGAGAGAAGGGAAAGGTTTATGCTTTTGATATTCAGGAGGAAGCACTTATTTCCACAAGAGCACATTTAGAAAATAATAATGCTCCCGAAAATTATCAGTTAATATGCGACTCTCACCACAGAGTAAAGGAATATGTAAAAGAGCCAATCAAGGCAGGTATGTTTAATCTGGGTTATCTTCCCAGAAGCGGTAAAAAATCTGTCACAACAATGCGTGAGACCACAATGCCCGCAGTTGAGGCGGCTATTGATCTTCTCGCTCCCGACGGTGCCTTGATAGTTGCAATTTATCCCGGACACGAGGAAGGTGCTCTTGAAGGAGATATGCTTCGTGAGTACTTTAAAACACTGTCAAAATATCGTATTTGTGCCTCGGAATTTCACATTTTAAATTCTCCCACATCCCCCTATTTTTATCTCATAGAGAAAAGCCCGAGAGCAAAAGATTAACATAAAAACAGTGCGTTTTGCAACGTAAAGTTTGCAAAACGCACTGTTTTTATTCATTTATCCAGCCGATAAGCTTCAGCCAACGTTCAAGATCCTCTATCCATCTTTGCACATATTCAACAGGTTCGCGTTTCGGATCTCCGGTAGCAAGACCCAGACCGTGACATCCGACAGGGTAGATGTGCATCTCTACGGATGCTCCAAGCTCCGAAAGCTTTGTCGCATATCTGTACGTGCCCTTTACGTCAACCACATCGTCGCAGGAGGTGTGCCAGATAAATGCAGGAACAGCCGTGTCCTCCTCGACCTCGTATGTAGGTGTCATAGAAATATGAGTGCGTTCGGGGAGTATCGCATTCCGATAATCACCCATTAAGTTTTCAAATGACCCTTTATGCGAATCAATATCTGTAACGGGATAGCAAAGTATCTGTGCATTCGGCATATAGTAATCCCAGGGCAGATCTTCTCCCTCGGGAAAATACCATTTATCTGTTGCACAGTGTGCAGCCAGATGACCGCCTGCCGACGAGCCCATAACGGCTATCTTGTCGGGGTTTATTTGCAGCTTTTCCGCGTTGGCTCTGACATAGCTTACCGCCTTTTTTGCATCTAAAAGCGGTGCAGGATACTCTGCAGGTGCAACTCTGTAATCAACAACAAATGCGAGGAGTCCCATTCTGTTCAATTCAAGAGCATAGGGCTCTGCCTCGTGATATGCTCGGTGCGAATATCCGCCTCCGCTGAAAATAATAACTGCACCGTCGCCCTTCTTAAATTCGGGCTCGTAGCAGTGCATTTCAACACTGCCGCCACCGTAAGGGGCATTGTTGTTCCAAAGATCTATTGTTTCCATATGCCATCTCCCATCAAATTTCTACATAAATTCTATCACAAACCTTAGTTTATTGCAAGTATATTTATGAACAAATTGTAAATTTTTACCTTTTTCAGCAAACCCCTTGAAAAATTATAATCTATATGTTAATATAATATGGCTGTCCACGAGGCAGACAAAAAATATATCTCACACAGCGAGTAGGTTTACTGCCGGTGCTCTTTTGAGTCGCAGTATTATGTCGCTGTGGCGGAAAAACCAAGGAGGAACATAATATGTTCGAAATTACAATCAAGCAGTTGCTTGAAGCAGGTGTTCACTTCGGTCACCCTACCAAGAAGTGGAACCCCAAGATGGCAGAGTACATCTTCACCCAGAGAAACGGTATTCACATTGTAGACCTTCAGAAGACCGTTAAGAAGTTTGAGGAAGCTTACAACTACGTTTCCGAGGTCGCACAGCAGGGCGGTACCGTTCTTTTCGTTGGTACCAAGAAGCAGGCAGCAGAGACCATTAAGGAAGAAGCTCAGAGATGCGGTCAGTACTACGTAAACGTTCGTTGGCCCGGCGGTATGCTTACCAACTTCAAGACCATTCGCCGTTCTATCAAGAGACTTAAGGATCTTGAGAAGATGCAGGCAGACGGCACATTCGACCTTCTTCCCAAGAAGGAAGTTGCCAAGAAGATGAAGGAGATCGAGGATCTTGAAAAGTCTTACGGCGGTATCAAGGATATGGAAACCCTTCCTTCCTGCGTATTCATCGTTGACACTCGCAAGGAGCGTAACGCAGTTCTCGAGGCAAAGAAGCTTGGCATTCCCGTAGTTGCTATCGTAGATACCAACTGTGATCCCGACGATGCAGATTGCATCATCCCCGGTAACGACGATGCTATCCGTGCTATCAAGCTTATTGCCGGTGCACTTGCAAACGCAGTTATCGAGGCACACGGCGGTGTTCAGGAAGAGCCCGCAGCAGAGGTTGTAGCAGAAGAAGCTGCTGAATAATTTTTAGATTTTAATATTAAGGAGAATATAAAAATGGCATTTACCGCTAAAGACGTTGCTGAACTTAGAAAGCAGACCGGCTGTGGTATGATGGATTGCAAGAAGGCACTTGTTGAGTCTGACGGCGATTTCGAGGCAGCTGTTAAGTACCTTCGTGAGAAGGGTATGGCTGCTACCGCGAAGAAGGCAGACCGTATCGCTGCTGAGGGTATCGTTGATATCCTTACTATCGGCAACACCACTGCTATCGTAGAAGTTAACTCCGAGACCGACTTCGTTGCTAAGAACGCAACCTTCCAGGAGTTCGTTAAGGAAATTCTTAAGACTATCATCACTAACAAGCCCGCTGATGTTGATGCACTTCTTGCTTCCAACTATGTTGGTGGCGGCCTTGTTTCCGAAGCTCTCTCCGAGCAGATCTACAAGATCGGTGAGAAGCTTTCCATTCGTCGTTTCCAGATCGTAGAGGGCGTTGTTTCCTCTTACATCCACGGTCACGGTGCTACAGGTGTTGTTGTTTCCTTCGATACCGATGTTGCTGACAAGGACGGTTTCGCTGAGTGTGCGAAGAACGTTGCACTTCAGACTGCTGCTATGGAAGTTAAGTATCTTGATAAGGAGTCTGTTCCCGCTTCTGTTCTTGCAGAGGAAGAGGCAATTCTCATCAATCAGATGAAGGAAGATCCCAAGATGGCTAACAAGCCCGAGCAGGTTCTTCAGAACATCGTTAAGGGCAGACTTGGTAAGTTCTATGAGAACAACTGCCTTCTTGAGCAGGCATACGTAAAGGATGACTCTATGTCCGTTGGTAAGTACGTTGCATCTGTTGCAAAGGAACTCGGCGGCTCTATCAAGGTTACCGGATATGTTCGTTTTGACAAGGGTGCCGGCATCGAGAAGAGAGAAGAGGATTACGGTGCAGAGATCGCAAAGATGATCCAGGGCTAATCCCATTCAGTAATAAAAAAAGAGCGTGGGTAACCACGCTCTTTATTTATATCGTCGGTTCCTCCGGCGGATTCTATAGCTGCAATAATATAATTAATTTCATTAATTGAAAAAGCTTTTTTATCCATATAAAAGCCCTTGCTTGTCTTAACGATTGGATATCCGATCTTTTGAAGAAACTTGATATTTCGGCCAACAGTTTTTCTGTCGCAAGGATAAACCTGAGAAATTTGATTTGCTATTTCAATTTGTGTTAATACGTTGGATGAATCTGTAAAGGATTCTAAAATTTTTAAAATTAAAACAATTAAGTATTTTTTGTTTTCCATTTTTACCTCTCACTTATATTATACACTTTTCTTTGTACCAAAAATCGCCCTTCTACTTCATTTTATCATTTTTTAATAAAAAAACAATAAAAAGATTTATTGACATCAAACAACCTCTATGCTATAATATCTAAAAACCTAAAGGAGCACCCGATGAAACTCGTACTTATAATCGGCAGCGGTGCCGTCGGCAAGATGACGGTAGGGCAGGAGCTTATGAAAATAACCGATCTTCGCCTTTTTCACAACCATATGATGATAGAGCCGGTTATTGAAATATTCAATTCCTTTAACGGAAAAGTTATCAGCCGTTTGCGAGAGGTTGTTTTTGAGGAATTTCTGCAAAGCGATAATGAGGGTATGATTTTCACATATATGTGGGCATTTGATATGCCTTCCGACCGCGAGTACATTATGCACGTTGCGTCTAAATTCAATGAGGTTTATTGTGTGGAGCTTATCGCCGATCAGACGGTTCGCCTGGAGCGAAACAAAACCGAAAACCGACTTCGGAACAAGGCATCAAAACGCGATATTGCTGTGTCCGACAAAAGGATTCTTAACGAAGATGCAAATCACCGCCTTGTAAGTGTGCCGGGCGAAATTCCTTTTGAAAACTATCTCAGGATAGACAATACGCACATTTCGCCCGAAACAGTTGCAAAAATGATAAAAGAAAAATTCTCTCTTTAATTACATAAAAAAGCACCGCCTTTTTGCAAGGCGGTGCTTTTGCTAAAACAAAGTATAAGTAAGGTTTTCTGTACCTTTATTAATTAAAGGAAAAAGAAACCGAAAAGTACACAAAGAAGTGCTCCAACAGGAATAGCAAATGCCAAGGCAATCAAAATAAGACATATTGTGTTCCAAGTCTTTGACTTGAAGAAACTTCCGTCTTCCTGAGTTGCTTCGGGCTGATTATCAACAGCTTTTGCTTTTTTATCTTTCTTCTTTTTCTCCTTTGCGGGAGCGGGCTCGGTTACAGGAGCAGGATCTTCTGCAGGAGCCGACTGATAGTTGGGAGTGGGTTGGTATACGGGAGTGGGCTGGTACTGAGGAACCTGTTGGTACTCAGGAGCTTGCTGATACTGGGGATACTGCTGATACTGAGGATACTGCTGATATTCGGGAGCTTGCTGATACTGAGGATACTGCTGATACCCGGTAGCGGCCTGGTACTCGGGAACCGACTCTTCAACAGGAGCAGTTTCTTCGGTATAAACCGACTCTTCAACAGGAGCAGTTTCTTCGGCATAAACCGACTCTTCAACAGGAGCAGCTTCTTCGGCATAAACCGACTCTTCAACAGGAGCAGCTTCTTCAGCATAAACCGGCTCTTCTACGGCAGCAATTTTCTCCTCGGGAGTAATGATTTCTTCATTTATATTATTTTCAATAATTTCTTCATTTTCAAAATTTTTGTTTTCCATAATTGTCCTCCGCGATAATTTTGCTTTTTAGACATAATACAAAAACATTTTATCACAGTTTTTCTGCTAAGTCAATACAAAATGACAAAATCTGCTTGAAAACCACAGTTGTTTTTGATAAAATTTATTTAAAATGTAAAGGAGAGTGGTAAAAATGAGCATAAATGCTATGTCCGGTGTAGAAATTGAACGTAAATATATAATTAAAATGCCGGATATTTCTTTGCTTTCTCTACAACCCGAGTATACTCAAAGCGAAATTTTGCAGATATACCTTCCGTCAAAAAATGGCGAAACTCATAGAATCAGGTATAGAAAATATGCCGACAGGAAGGAGTTTACCGAAACAAAGAAGATACATATTGATAAAATGTCCTCCGAGGAAATCGAAGATTTTATTACCGAGGAACAGTTTTTACAGCTTTCAAAACAGCTTCGAGAGGGAAGTGTTCCTCTGAAAAAGGTTCGTCACACCTTTGTTTATCTTGGCAATACCATAGAAATAGACATATATCCTCAATGGATAAACACCGCTATAATGGAAACAGAACTTCGTGACCGAGCTCAAAAGGTGGAGCTTCCCCCGTTTATTCAAATTATATGCGAGGTAACCGGGAATAAAGCATATTCCAACTCCTCTATGTCAAGAAAATTTCCAGATGAAACTAAATAAAAACACAGGCAGTCATAAAAACGGCTGCCTTTTTGCTTTAATTAACTTCTTTTTTTGCATAATTTTTGTATTATAAATTCATTTTTTTGCATTTTTATTTAAAATTTTGCTTAAAATCTCAGATATTTGCTAAAAACCGCTTGAAAAATTCATATTTATAAGATATAATGTAAAATAGATAGATGTTTACACAAAAAGTGATATCTACATACAGTTTTTAGGAGGTCCTTATTATGAAAAGGAAATTGATAGTAGCACTTTGTTTAGCTATCTTGATGGTAGGATGTCTTGCATCTTGCAGAACAGATGATTGCCAGCATACCTTTAGCGACAAGTGGTACAGTGATGCTGAAAACCATTGGCACCCCGCAACCTGTGACCACGCGGAAACCGAGAGAAGCGAGCTTGCTCCTCACGTTGACGAAGAACAGGACGGTGTTTGTGACGTTTGTGAATACGTGATTGGTCATACTCACACATTTGAAGAAGCATGGCAGAGCGATTCGACTCACCACTGGAAGAACGCAACCTGCTCTCACACAGAGGAGAAGGGTTCTTATTCCACTCACTCTGATGAAGATATGGACGGAAACTGCGATGTTTGCTCCGGTCACGTTCACAGTGTAAATGCTGCGGGCTATTGTAAGTATATTGACTGCGGTGAAAAGGTTCGTGAAATAGACGAGACAAGTCTTGACGAGCTTGTAGCTGCTGTTCTTGTTCAGAAGCACCTTGTAAATGGCGGAACTGTTGATTATAACTTCGAGGGACGCAGTAATACAAGCAGCAGTTACGTCGTTTTAAGAAACGAAATTATTAATTATCTTTACGGTAAGGATAATTATACCCACGTTGACGTTGCTTCTAAGATAACAAACGGCGGTGAAGAAAGAACAGGCACTTTCGAAAGCTGGCATCAGCTTGTAGGTCCTGAGTATGTTTTCGGTATTGTTTCCGAAAACGGCGGAGCTCTTTCTCTTGATCTTCCCGAGGTAGCTAAGCTTAACGGTTATTATATTGCTTTGTCCACTCTTGCGGGTGAGTACGGTGTTGAGGAAACACTCTATGCTCTCTACGAGGTTGCTATTGCAGAAACCACCAACGAGCTTGAGGTTATTCCCGATATCGCTGAGAATAAAGTAACCTTTAAGTACAATTACAAGACCTTGTTTGCAAACGAGCATAATATAGCTATTGGCGATAATGCAGGCAAATCTATTTTCAATGTAAACTTCTTTGAGGTTGAAGTAACATTTAAGTACAGTGATGATTATGCTCTCACCGATCTTATGATTCTCGTTGATTGTTATACCAACGATCCCGGTACTGCGGACAGCTTCGGTTTCCTTTATCCCGATGTTGATATTGAGTACGATCCCGACACCGATACCTTCACATTTATCGAGTACACCCAGGATGCAGACGGTAATTGGGTAGCTAATCCCACCGACAAACGCACACCCGATACCTATGTTATTAACGTTACTCAGACCCTTGGCGATAGAACAGAAGAGAATCCTCATCCCCAGTCGGAATTCGTTCCCGAGAGCTTTGATCTCTTTGCAAAGAAGGAATTCCAGTTTGATGAAAACGGAAATGAAACCGGCTACGAGCTTAAGGATAAGGTAGTAGGAAACATCTTTGTTGATGCCGGCGAGGTAGTAAATCTTTACGTTGAAAACTATGCTCCTGCAAACACTTCTTTACATTTTATAGCAGATCAGGTAACATTCAAGCTTTATAAAGACGGTGTTGAGGTTGAAAATGCAAATGATTATCTCAACCAGACAGCTGTTGCAGAGTTCACATATGGTGGCACTCTTCGTTCCTTCTTCGTTATTCCCAAGGTTGACGGTTCATATAAGTTTGAAATCTATGTTTGCGGAAATCTTGAAAAAACAGTAAACATTATTGCTGGTGCTGTTGACGAGGAGAAGATCGAGCTTAAGGACAATGAAATTGCACTTAAGGTTACCGAGAGATACGAGTGGGCGAATGAGTACACCTTCACCGCAACCGAAAGCGGAACATACTACTTCAACGTTCCCGCAGGAGTAGGTTTAATAGATGCTGATGCTTATGACGCAGCCGCTGAAACTCCCGCAACCGATGACGGTCCCATTCCCTTCCTTGATTACAACAACCTTAAGAACCCCGACGGTACTTATATAGACGGTTCATTCTCGCTTGAACTTGAGGCAGGCGAAACAGTTCGCTTCTATGTAAATGCTGTTAAGAAGGGCACATATATTGTACAGTGGGCTGTTATTTAATTAAAAAACAATAATTTAATTGCTTTTGGGCTGAATCCTTTGATTCAGCCCTTTTTTTTATTTAATAAATTAAAAAAACTATTGCATTGATTGACAAAAAATGATATAATGTCATTATTAGTTTAAAAAGGAGAAGTTAGATATGAATGAAGAAAAAAAGCTTCCTACCTCTGAGACAGAGGTAAAGGACAGCACAAAAAATGAAGAAAAAGTTAGTGTAACAAATAAAGAGACACCAAAAAAGCTTTCCAAAGGAGCACTTATAGGTATAATCGTCGGCGGTGTTGTGCTTGTTGCGGCTGTTGTAATACTTGTGGTTTTGCTTTCCGGAGGAAAGTGCGATTCACATATTGATGCCAATTTCGACTTTGTCTGCGATAAGTGCGGTCAGCCGTTGGAAAATAAGGAAAACGGTAATGCCGAAGGCAATCCTGAAGGTGGCAATCCCGACGGTGGCAATCCTGACGGTGGAAATACCGGCAACGGAAATACCGACGGTGGAAATACCGGAGGC
Organism: Eubacteriales bacterium; assembly: GCA_045538685.1. Classification (GTDB taxonomy): domain Bacteria; phylum Bacillota; class Clostridia; order Oscillospirales; family CAG-272; genus UBA1740. Next base: position 16,409 of record JAZSRX010000001.1, read on the forward strand.
GATTCCGAAAATCAGGGTATAGAAGTTACTTTTAAAGTTTTAATTGATAACACAACTACCGCTTCGGGTGTTAAGTTTACTCTTAAAAGAGGAACGAATGAATACCAGCTTGAAAGCGGAGAAGACGGAACTGTAAAGTTTACTCTTGGTGTTGGTTCTTATGAGGTTGAGTTTGATTATGAAACTCTTCCCGAATACTGTACATTCGAAACCGAAAAGATTAAGGTTACTGCCGACACCGTAAATATAGATATCAATCTGGTAGACAACAGACCTGACGGTTCTCAGAACAAGCCCTTCTATACATCCGAGGATCCTATGGAAATCACTCTTGCTTCCGGACAGGAACTGTTCTTCAACTACCGCGGCTCTAATGAAACATATATAAGAGTTTACCACGAAAATGCAGTTATTTGCTTTAACGGCGAGGAAACTGCCGCTGTTGATGGCATTGCAGAATATCTTCTTGTTCCCGATTCGGAAGACCGTATTACCAAGTTCTCGGTTAAGAATGTTTCTGACAGCGAGATTACCGCAACCGTTGAGGTTATCGCACCCGAAGGCACCATGGATAATCCTCATGAGATTACAGGAAACATAATTGAAGCAACTATCCCTGCCGAAAGCGAGGTTTACTATCGCTGGACCGCAGACAAGGACGGAATTCTTGTTGTATTTACTTCAACTCTTAACAGTAATGTTTCTGTTACAAAGGTTCTTGAAAATCTTGTTCCTATCAGCTCATCCACAAATGGTTCTAATTACACCTATATATCTGTAAAATCGGGTGACAGTATTACCATTTGTGTTTCTGCACTCGCTCCTACCGAGGAAAGGGCAAACAAAAATAACGGTAATGAAGGTTCTGGCGAGACAAAGACGGTTGATATTACCGTTGATCTTGTCATTGTAGAGGGAAGTGAAGCAGATCCCGTTCCCGTACTCAAAGACGGTATTGATCTCACCTTTGACGGTGCAGAGTCCTTCGTCTTTCGCGGTGAAGTCGGTCAGACAATCAGCATCAGCGAAGAAACCGATATTGCGATTATTTACGATGGTGTAACCTATACTCCTGATGCCGAAACAGGAATAATCAGCATTACGCTTACTGATTCTCCTGTATTCACCGTTTCAAGTTCATCAGATACACTGAACGGAATCAGAATTGAAATAAATTAATTCTCAGCCGACTCGTTAGTAAAAATGAGTCGGCTTTTTATTGACTTTTTGAGAAAAATATTATATAATTATTATGGAAAATAATATTTAGGAGATAAATTCAATGAAAAAACTTCTTGGCATACTCCTTATTTGTATGATGATGTTCCTGCTTGTTGCCTGCGGCGGAAAAACCGACAACGATAACGGTAACTCTTCAAACATTGAGGGTGGAATTGACGAAGGAAATACTCCCGACGAAGAAATCGACCAAAATTCCGGAAATAATTCAGGCAACAATTCGGAAAACAATTCGGGTAATAATCAAATTCCAGGGTCCACCCCCGAGCCCGATCCCACTCCCGATCCCACTCCCGATATTGATCCCGATCCTAATATAGTTACGGTGTATCTGATTAACAGGGCAGAGTGGGAAAGAGTAGCAATTTATTATTGGAATCATTCGGGAGAGATTCCCGGCGGTTGGCCCGGAAAAGAGCTTTCTGTTGGTAAAGACGGTCTTTACAGAGCAACCTTTAATATTGATTATCCTTACCTTATCTTCAATAACAATAATAACGGTGCACAGACCGCAGATCTGTCTGTACCCACAGGCGACAGCATCGTATACGATAACGTTGATAACCGTTGGTTGACTTATAAAGAGGCGATCGCTCTTCTTGGCGGCAGCAGCGGCGGTGGAGATGTAGATAAACCTGTTGAGCCACAGCATATTCATTCATATGAGTACGAGCTTATTTCTTACAACGAAGGTTTTGCACTTGAAGGACATTGCACACAGCCCAATTGCAACGAGCCCACTGTTATAAATGACGAGGGACTTGAGCCCGAGTATGTGTATGTTGCTCCTACCTGTTCTGAGGGCGGTTATAGCCATTGGTCTTATACCAAGGAAGGCCATGTGTATGAATTGACTATTCAGTTTGAACCGATAGCCGACAATCACTCTTATGCAGACGGAAAGTGCGAATATTGCGGCACAAGCGAGCCGGGTGATCCTGTCGATCCCGAAGAGCCCGAGCACACACACAGCTGGGTTGAGGCAACCTGCACCACACCGATGATATGCTCTACCTGCGGTGAGACAGACGGCAGTGCAAACGGTCACTCCTGGAGCTCTGCAACCTGTACTGCTCCCAAAACCTGTACTGCCTGCGGTGAAACAAACGGCAGTGCAAACGGCCACTCCTGGAGCTCTGCAACCTGTACTGCTCCCAAAACCTGTACTTCCTGTGGCGAGACAGACGGCAGTGCAAACGGACATTCCTTCTCCGGCGGAAAGTGCTCCTCCTGCGGAGCTGCGGATCCTGATTATGTTGCTCCCGATCCTGTGGTAGGCGAGGAAATGGAAATCTTCAACGAGCTGTTTAACCCCAACAATCACGTTTACATCAAGCTTGATATTTCCGCCTCCGAGTTAAAAAAGATTCAGCAGGATTATGAAAGATATGCTTCCAAGGGTTCAAAATCTCCCATATACCGAATGGCAGATATGATTGTCAGAATCACAAAGCCCGACGGAACGGTTATGGAATGGACTATCGAGCAGGTTGGTGTTCGTATGAAGGGCAACACATCCCGTACATCCTTCTATAACGATTGGGACGGAATGTATAACCTTATTCACTTTAAGGTAAGCTTCCAGGAAACCTTTGATGATGCTGCATATTACGGCAGCGATGCATTGACCTGGACAGACGTTGCCGCGAGAAAGGCACGTAAAGACCGTACCTTTGCAACTCTTGAAAAGATTGATATGAGGTGGAACAGAAATGACGACACCACATATATCAGAGAAAATTATGCATACGAGCTTTACCGCGAGTTTGGTGTACTTGCTCCTCATACGGCACTTGCATCAACCGATATCGGTAAGGATCACGCAGGTGTGTTTGTAATATATGAGCCGATTGATAAGATCTTCCTTGAAAAGAATCTTCCTGCATCGGCACTTGGCGGTGACCTTTATAAGCTCGGTTGGACCAACGAGGGTGCAACCTTCACATCCTTCTCCTCCTACGGTGTAGAGGATGAGGACAACAGCAAATTCTATGTTTACGACCTTAAAACAAACAAAAAGACATCCGATCACAGCAGTCTCAGAAATCTTATTACCGTTCTGAACTCAAGTGGACTTACCAAGGAAAAGTTTGCTTCGGTTGTTGATGTAGAAAACTTTATGTATTACTGTGCTGTGTCTTATATTATCGGCAACCCCGATGACCTTCGCAATAACTACAACAACTCTTACATCTACTTCCGCCCCGATACAGGAAAGATGATTGTTATTCCTTACGATATGGACCGCGGTCTTGGTGTTAACACCTGGAATCCCACAGGTCACGGTATGACTAAGGATGATCCCTTCTCAAAGAAGGCACTTGGCAACGGCGATCAGCGAAGCCCTCTGTTCTTGAAGAGTGTTTGCTCGGGCGGTTTCTTCGTAAACGAGTATATCGAGGCATTGAAGGTAGTTGACGCAAGCGAAATGCTCACTATTGCTAAGTTCAGAGAGGCATTTGACATTGCCGCTGCTCTTTACTCTGCCGATGCAACTCCCTCAAAATCCTATAATAATGCAGGTGGATATAAGTTCCGCTTTGATATTAGCAGAACTTGTAAACCCGGCGACAGCAAGAATATGTCCTTTGCAGATTACATTACCGCAAAACGTGCAACACTTTACGGTTATATTGGCGATCAGGGTAATACCGACAACAGTGGAAATACCGGCGATAACGGTGGCAGCGGTGACAGCGGAAATGATAATCCAAGCACAAACAACAGACCTTATATTATGGGAGATATGAACGGTTGGCAGGTAAACCAAAACTATCTTATGACCTCAAACGGTGACGGAACATATTCCTTCACTCTTACCGAGGCACACGTGTCGGATACCTACGGTCGCATCAAGTTTAAAATTATGGACGACAGCAACGGTACCTGGTACGGCTATGAGATAGTTGATCCTAACTGTTCTGTAAACTATAATGATATAGAGGGCAATTCCAACGGCAACAAGAACTTCTATCTTGCCCCCGGCACTTATGTACTGACATTTAATGCCAATACAAAAACCCTGTATATCGAAAAAACAGCATAAAGAATATTTTTGAAGCGAAAACCGCGAAAGAACAACATTTATATCAAAAACTAAAACAAAAGGGCGGGGAACTCCCGCCCTTTTTATCAAACAAAACTTTCGTTTCCTCTTGCAAAATCACAAAACTTATGATACAATATATATCGCATAGAAGTTGTTGCATAATAATTTTATACTCAGTTCGCCTCCGTAGTAAAGTGGATATTACAAGTCCCTCCTAAGGGGTAGCTCTATCCGTCGAAAAAGCACCAAAATTGATATATTTTGCCCCATTTTGTTGATTATAGAGTGATTTTCGTGTCATAAAATTAAAATTGGTATAGTTTTGAGTATTATTTTTGTAAATTTCATATCGTTAAATAGCTTTATTTCTCCCTGTAGTTAAATGGATATAACGGGAACCTCCTAAGTTTCTGTTGTGAGTTCGATTCTCGCCGGGGAGGCCATAAGAAAGAAGGACTTGTGCTATTCGAGTCCTTCTTTTTTTGCAATTATTAGTCTAAAAAATGGATTTTTGATTGATTTTTCGAGATTCGTATGATATAATGATTAAAAAAGATTTTTCATAAAGGATGGTGCTACAAATGGCTGTCAGTTATAAAAAACTGTGGAAACTTCTTATTGACAAAGACATGAAGAAAAAAGATCTTCGTATTGCTACGGGTATGACTACGACTGCGCTTGCAAAACTCGGCAAAAACGAACATGTGAACACTGAAATATTGGCTAAAATCTGCAAGGTTTTAGAGTGCAACATTGAAGATATTGTAGAAGTTGTGGAGGAATAATAACAATGATTAAAGATATTGTAAAAAAACACTTTGTTTTTTTATGGGGCTAATTGATACCAAATGCCGTAACCCCTTGAAAACAAAGGGAATCGCTTGTCACTCCTGACATGATTTATACTAATTTTCAAAAAAAGTGGTAAAAAACCGAAAAAAATTATTTTGAAAAGCATTTTATATATGGAAAAACAACGAAAAAACGCATAAAAAATTGAATTTTGGTTGTAAAATAATCCCTATTTTTAATAAAAATGCACATTTCTAAAAAAAAGAAAAATTGTGTAAATAATGGTTGCTCCTAAGGATTAGTCGTGGGTTCGAAATATAGCTCCGTCCTTCCCTGCGGGAAGCTTGTCAGACGGAGCAAATTCCCGCCGGTATATAAAAAAGAAGACTGCAATGCAGTCTGCTTTTTTCTTTGGCTTTCTTTTGCTTTTTCTCCCCCTTACGTTCCTGTACTTTCGTACAGCTTTACAAATCTTGTCCAGATGAACAGGCAGATTGAGCCGAAGAGGGCGGTAAAGCCGATCATCATCAGTGCAATCAAGCCGGGGTTATCCACAGGGGCGAACAGGTTGTCAAAGGGACTGAAAATGCAAAGGCCGAGAGGGATTACAAAGGTCAAAATTGCCTGAATAAACTTGGGATATATCTTCATCGGGTATTTTGTGTATCCCGAGAAGTTGTAAATGAACTGAAGCAAGGGGCCGCTTCGCTTAAACTTAAAGGCGAGGGAAGCAACCATAATTTTAAATGAACTAATAATAAGTGCCGCACAAATTATACCCAGAATTACAAGCAGAATTGCTCCAACACCGCCAACAATTGTCACCTGACTTCCGCAAAGAATAATAAGGGCAACAGCGACAATCAGCTCGCCGAGAGCTTCAAGCTGAATTTCTGATGCAATAACCTGGAAAAGAATAGGCAAAGGACGCAAAAACATATGGTCAAGTTTACCAAGTCTTACCTCAAAATATGCAACATTCCAAAGCTTGTCGGTGAAAAGATGATCTATACCCACAGCCATATTGGTAAGACCGAACAAAAGTCCAACCTGATAAATATCATATCCGTCGATACTCGGTACAGAGCTTACCAGAATGTAAAGGGTGAAAAGCGATGTTGCTTCGGTGAACAGAAAGGCAATTACACCAATGAAAACATTTGCCTTATAAACCAGCTTGCTCATCAGCGAAAGCTTTGCGTATGTTTTGTATAATTTAAGATATCTCACAGTTAACCTCCCTGTACTGTCAGCTTTTTAAGAGCGTGACGGAATATAAGTCGGTTAGCTACTTCAATTACAAAAATCCACGCGATAGCTACCAATATGTAAACTAAAATTTGCATTAACTCCACTTTTCCCATAATTGTAAGTACGGGAACAGAGTTCATAAATGCAAAAGGTGTGTAAGAAAATACAACACCAAGCATACCCATATAGGCAAGGGGAACCATTTGTCCGCCAAGGAAGCCCTGAATCGCGTTCCTTGCCATATTAAGTCCGAAAAGGTGGTCTGTATAGAACACCATAAGACCGATAAAATAGCTTATCGCGTTGTTCACAAGTCCTGCAAGAACACTGAAAATCAGGAAGAACAGCACATTAAGCAAAAACTTTCCCACAGTAACCTTTAAGATTCCAAAACCGATAAAAATGCCGTAAACAAGAGTCATAAAGGGGAGAATTACTACAATATAATCAAGCACCAGCACACCGAAATAGGTGAACAGGTGTCTGAGGCGGTATGACACAGGTTTTGTAAGAGTGTTTGCGATAGTTCCTTCTCTTATGTCGGTTGCAATATCATAGCTGGTATCACCCGAACCCATCACAAAGCTGAAGAAGAATGAAGTTATGACATACAGTATCATATCATAGAAGGTAAAGCCGTTTATTACAGAGTTCATTCCGTTGTCCGAATTGCGATAGATCGCCTCGTAAAGAAAGACCACGAAAAATGTCTGAATAAACGAAATTACAATCCACATAACAATCTGTGCCTTGTATGCAAGCTCTATCTTTACACCTGCCTTAGAAAAGGGCAGATATAAATTTAATATTCGTTTAATGCTTTTCATATAATTTTTTAGTTATATCCTCAATAGAAATATCTTCAATTTTAAAGTCCTTGATATGATAGGAGTTGATAAGATAAAGCAACATATCGTCAAGATCGACATCGTTAAGCGAGAATTTGATTGCCTGCTTGTCTTCCAGCTTTTCAAGCTGAACTCCCACAAATTCAGTATTTAATGCCTCTTCGTCGATCTCAATGTTAGAGGGAATGAATACGGTCTTGGTATTGCCAAAACGGTATTTGATGTTTGCCAAACTGCCGTCATAAAGGATTTTGCCCTTGTCAATTATGATAATTCTGTTACAAAGCTCCTCTATGTCCTTCATATCGTGGGTTGTCAGAATAACCGTAATATTGTATTTTTTGTTAAGCTCTTTGATAGCACCGCGTATTTTATCCTTTACAAGCACGTCAAGTCCTATTGTGGGCTCGTCAAGGTAAACAATTTTCGGAGAATGAATAAGTGCAGCCGCAAAATCCGCCCTCATTCTTTGTCCCAAGGAAAGAGAACGCACCGTTTGAGTGAGAAATGGCTTCATATCAAGCAGCTCACAAAGATATTCAAATTTTTCTTCATACTCATCGTCAGGCACTTCGTAGATGCTTTTCAGGATTTTGAAGGTTTCAACCAGAGGAATATCCCACCAAAGCTGAGTTTTCTGACCGAAAACTACACCCATTTTCTTATTTATCTTCTGGCGGTTTTTATCAAAATTAAGTCCGTCAACACTGATAGTGCCGCTTGTGGGATGAAGAATTCCGCACATCATCTTGATTGTGGTGGATTTTCCCGCACCGTTTGCACCTATGTAGCCAACGATTTCGCCTTCCTCGATATCAAAACTAATGCCGTCAACAGCGTGAACTTCATCGTATTTTCTTGAAAACAGGGCTTTTACCATTCCGGAAAGTCCCTCGTCACGTATTGGCTTTTTAAATGTTTTATGAAGATCTTTTACACTGATAATGCTCATTTTATTTCCTCAATTTAAAGGGCAAATCCATACTTTGTGAACATTGCCTTATATTTTATCTTTTAGTATAATTAATATATCACAAGAACTGCCCAAATTCAATAGTTAATAAAAAAATATTGACTATTTTGTTTTTGAGTGATATAATGATATGGAAATGCTCGTGTTTTTTCACGAATATTTAATTTATAATAAGGAGGATAATATGGATACTCTCAAGACATTGTTTCCTTTCTCTTTCACTAAGAAAAATGCAGTAGCTGACCTCGTTGTTAATATCATAATCTATCTTGTAGTTGGTCTTGTTGCGGGCTTCCTTATCGGTTTGTTTGCTAAGCTTCCCATTGTTGGCTTGGTAATCGGTTTGGTGGGCGGCCTTGTTGATTTGTACGTTCTTTGCGGAATTGTTATTTCGATTCTCGACTACATGAAGGTTCTTAAGTAAACCTTATTTATTAAAAAAACGGTCGATTTTCGACCGTTTTTTTTGTTATCCCTTGAGAAGAAAATACATAAAAAACGAGCAAAAACACATAATAATGCAAAGAACTATTTACTTTTTAGGGGATTAAAATGGAATCTATATGGCAAAATAATGTTGAAATGCCGTCGTTTTCTCCGCTTTGCGGAAGTATAAAAGCAGATGTGGCGGTTGTGGGCGGTGGGATAGCAGGCATACTTACTGCATATATGCTGAAAGAAAAGGGGGTGAGCTGTGTTCTGCTGGAAAAGTCCAAGCTTTGTTCGGGTGTTACATCTAACACTACGGGAAAAATAACCGCAGGACACGGTTTGATATATGATAAGCTGATTAATCGGTACGGAATCGAAGTGGCAGAGGGCTATTACAGGGCAAATAGCGAGGCAATAACAACTCTTCGTGGGCTTTGTCAGAACATCAAATGTGATTTTCAAAATCTTAATAACTATGTTTATACCTTGTCTGACGAGAGCTTAATAGAAAAGGAGCTTCGGGCACTTGAAAGCATTGGTGCATCTACCTTTTGGGGTAAAAACATCGGACTTCCTTTTGAGGTTTTGGGGGCGGTGGGGCTTCCTCTGCAGGCACAGTTTCATCCGTTGAAATTCCTTTCTCATATAGCATCCGAGCTTGAAATATACGAAAACAGCTTTGTGGAAAAGGTTAAAAACGGCTGTCTCCTTACTTCGCGTGGAAATGTCACCGCAGAAAACATTGTAATTTGCACACATTTTCCTTTCATAAACAGTCGGGGACTTTATTTTTTAAAGCTTTATCAGCACAGGTCTTATGTAATTGCTTTGGAAAATGCCGCATCTCTTCCCGGAATGTATATTGATGAGGCAACCGATGGGCTTTCGTTCAGAAACTATGGCGACTTTCTTCTCTTAGGCGGCGGAGGTCACCGTACAGGAAAGAGAGGAGAGTGCTTTGAGTCGGTCAGACGGGCAGGGAAAAGTCTTTTCCCCTGTTCAAAAGAAAAATTTGCCTTTGCTGCCCAGGATTGTATGAGTATTGACGGTATGCCGTATATCGGAAAATACAGCAGGGGAAAAACTCGGATATATGTTGCTACCGGATTTAATAAGTGGGGAATGAGCGGAAGCGGAGTCTCGGCAAAACTTCTGACCGATGAAATTCTCGGAGTGAAAAATGATTTTTCTGATATTTTTTCGCCCTCACGCAGTATGATTCATCCGCAGCTTTTCATAAACGGCGGAGAGTCGCTTATGGGCTTGCTTTATCCGTCAGCTAAAAGATGCTCACACCTTGGTTGTGCACTTCACTATAATAAATCAGAGCATACTTGGGATTGCTCCTGTCACGGATCAAGATTTGACTCGTCAGGCAGGGTTCTTGACAACCCGGCACAGAAAAAAATAAAATAAAAAATTAAAAGAGGCAGTAAATGTTTAATTTTACATTAATTGCTTCTTTTTTATTTTGCAAATTCGTTGACAAAACCATTTTGTTATGATACAATATAATATTGTAAAAATATGTTTATTTTAAGGAGAAAGATATGAACGAATTTTTGAGCGTTCTTAGACTTAAAGATAAGATCGTTATTGTCGCTCTTATGTCGGTTTTCGCACTTTTGCTTGCAGGCACTGCGGGTGCGGTGGCTATGGTTGCCACAAATGACTCGGGAATCAATGGCGGCATTAATAACGGAACCAATAACGGTAACGGAACAGAAAACGGTGACACACACACCCATACATATACCTACCACGTTGAAAAGAACGATATCGGTGAATTTTATTTTGTTGGTGATTGTACCGTTGAAAACTGTCAGAATCCAAAGATTACCTATATCATCGAGGATGGTATTTCTGAGGAAATTAAGACCGAACCCACCTGTCATTCATTTGGTGAAAAGGTTTATTATTTTACTCCCGTTGCACCTTTTGAAGAGATAGAATACACATATACCGAGCAGATTCCCTTAGTAGATCATACCTATGTTGGTGAGATTGTTGCAGACGGCGATACAGTATCCGTAAATGCAAGCTGTGCGGTTGAAGGATGCTCCGGCGCTTCTGTTTCTGTAAGCGGAGTTGCGGATCTTGAATTTGTATCTTCCGATGCGGCAACCTGTAACACCCCCCGCCGTGACAACTATACCTTCACATCGGGCGGTCAGACATATAATGTAGCCGTACTTGTGGAAGAGGAAGGTCCTCATACACTTAACGGTAAGCCCGTTACTGATTATCAGCTTCCCTCCGGCAAGTATCTCTACGGAACTCCCGGTATTACTACCATTGTTCCTCTTGTTTCCTGCGGTCAGTGGACAGAGGGCTGCTTCATTTGTGAGGGCTGTGCAGAGACTATTGCAATTGAAGTAGGAACAATTCCTCACAGCTATGAATATTCTTCTGACAAGATAACCAAGTATCCCGATTTCACTCAGAACGGTGAAGTTGAGTTGAAATGTACAAACGAGGGTTGTACTCATGTTGAAAAGATTGTTCTTCCCAAGGCGGTGGAGAATGATAATACAGTTTCCCTGTCTATTGATGAGGATAACGGCAAGCAGACCTGGAAATACAGCTGTACTCCCGACAAATACGAGTTTACTGTTGAATTTGAGTTTGTGACCGATTGGGAGCACGACCACCTCTATGTATACAGTTCGGTAACAAAAGAGCCCACAATTTACAGAGACGGCGAGTTTGTTGTTAAGTGTACTCTTTGCGAGAAGGAAAAGAAGCACAGCATTCCCAAGGCAACCGCGGATAATGCAGACGAGATTATCGAGGCAACCGAGCAGAATGCAAAGACATATGTTTACACCTACGTATCAGAAACCTACGGATTTACCGAGGTGTTCAGAGTTACCGAGGGCAATCCTCTTTCTCATGATTACAAATACGATCTTATTCCTTATAACGGCGGTTTCGCAATGAAGGGAACCTGCGAACAGCCCGGCTGTCAGGAAACTTCGATTATTAGAGAAGAGGGACTTGTTCCCAATTATGAGAATATTGCTCCTACCTGTACAAAGCCCGGATACGAATCCTTTAGCTACACATATTCTGTCACGGGACAGACATATTACTGGGGCTTTGAAACCCCCATAGATGAAAGCAATCATACCTTCGTTTGCGATGAAGCAAATACCGTTTATCCTTCCTTTGAAAGCACAGGAACATCTGTTCTGAAGTGTACCGGCGAAGGTTGTACCGCAAAAACAGAGTCGGTAACTCTTCCCATAGCAGTTGTTGGAGACAATGCACTTGTCGATGAAGAGTCCCGTACGGTAATTTACACATTTGCGTTCACTTATAATGATATAGAATTTGTTGTAGTTGCGGAATATCCTCTTTCCGAGGAGCACACTCACAGCTACACCTACGAGCTTATTCCTAAGGAAGGTATACTTGGAAAGTTTGATTTTGTAGGTTCTTGCACATATCCTTTGTGTACTGCTAAGATTACAGATGTCGACGTTCCCGCTGTTCTTGAAGAGGACAACAGCACCTGCACCGGTGGAATAAAGCAGGTTTGGTCTTACGATCATGATGGTACTGTTTACTATTGTTATCTTGATATCTGGGTTCCCGACGGACATCATATGGATTACGTAACAAACTCTCCCACCACCGTAAATCCTACGCTTGATGAGAGTGGTTCAATGGAGATCTTCTGTACAAAGTGTGGCGAGACCTATATTCTGGAGCTTCCTCCTATAAACGATCCCGCTGTTATTGCAGAAATAACCAAGGATACCGAGCGTCAGACTTCGTATAGCTATATTTACCACTATGTGTACAATGAGTTAGATCCCGACGGTTTCCTTGATATTGAACTGATTATTCTTATCAATAAATAGTTTTTCAGCAAATTTTAAGCGGCTCGCACCCAAAAAATGCGAGTCGCTTTAATCGCATTTAGTTTACCTTTAGCTTGGTGTGGTATCATTTTATTACAAAAGGAGGAGATTGCCATGTCATATAAAAGTGTGTTTCTGCGATATGAGCTTAAATATCTTCTCACAACCGAGCAAAAGGATTATGTCCTTCGGGAAATTGAGCCATATATGCAGATTGACGGATACGGTCGCACAACTATACGAAACGTGTATTACGATACAGACAATTACAGATTGATTCGCCGTTCTATCGAAAAACCGGCTTATAAAGAAAAGCTCAGAGTTCGCAGTTATGCTCTTGCAGACGGCTACAGCACTGTTTTTGTAGAACTTAAGAAAAAATATCAAAAGGTTGTTTATAAACGTCGCATAGCTCTGCCCGAGGCGGTTGCTACAGCTTGGCTCAGCGAAGGCGGAACTTCGCCTTGCGATACTCAGATAACCAGAGAGATAGAGTATTTCAAGCATTATTATCCCGGCTTGCATCCTTCAATGTTTCTCTCCTATGAGAGAGAGGCATTTTATGAGAGGGCAGGGGGAGATCTCCGCGTTACGTTTGACGATAATATCCTCTGTCGACAGACGGATATGACACTCTGCAAGGATGCTTACGGACATTCGCTTCTCCCGCCCGATACGGTGCTTATGGAGATAAAATGTGCCGGGGCAATTCCTCTTTGGATGACAAAAATTTTGTCGGAAGGCAAAATTTACAAAACCTCGTTTTCAAAATACGGCAGGGCATACATAGAAACCGTTCTGCCAAATCAATTTACAAAAGAAGAAAAAGCAAAGGAGATTTTGACAAATGCCTGAAAACTTTTTTAAAGGAATTTTTGACTCTGAATTTGCAAGGGTAATCGAACTTAATGACTTTTTGGCTTGTATAGGTGTTGCACTGCTTCTCGGTGTCATCATCGCGGTAGCTTTTGCGGTTAAATCCCGATTCACAAAAAGCTTTGTATTAACCCTTGGACTTTTGCCCGCTATCGTTTGTGTTGTTATTATGCTTGTAAACGGTAATATCGGTGCAGGTGTGGCTGTTGCAGGAGCTTTCAGTCTTGTCAGATTCCGTTCTGCTCCCGGCACTGCCAAGGAGATAGCTGCTATTTTCCTTGCAATGTGCGTTGGACTTGCTTGCGGAATGGGATATCTTGGTTTTGCTTCCTTGTTCGCGGTTATTATGAGTGTGCTTCTTGCTGCATATAGTTTTGTAGACAGCATTATCAGTCGCAGGGGCTCATCCCACAAGAGTCTTCGCATCACCATACCCGAGGACTTGGATTATACCACTGTTTTTGATGATTTGTTTAAGGAATATACAAAGAACTGTGTTCTCGTTAAGGTAAAGACCATTAATATGGGAAGTATGTTCCGTCTTACATATGATATCACTCTTCGTGATGCAAAATCAGAAAAAGAATTTGTAGACAAGCTTCGTGAAAGAAACGGTAATCTTGAGATTATGATTTCAAGAGAGGAGCTTCGTGCAGTCGAGCTTTAATTTATGGAGGATTTCAGTATGAAAAAAAGACTCATAGCATTGATCCTTATTATAGCAACTCTTCTCCTTTGCGGATGTAAAAAGAATAATAACGAAAACCAGGGCCCCGGTGGCAATCTTCCCGGCGGCAACCCTCCCGGCGGTAACATTCCCGGCGGAAACGGACAGGCGGGTATAACCGATGATGAAAGCTCCTTTGGCGATGATCTTAAGGATCTCGGTGCGTACGACGGGCTTTTTGAAGGTGAAGCACGTGACGTAACAATTAAGTGCGTTTCGGGAACTCCCGGTTGCTACAAGGTGGAGGGAAACACTATCGCCTTTACTCCCATAGGTGAGGAATCGGTTTATTCAATTTCGGGTACTTTTTCCGGAAATATTGTAATAAACACAGGTAATACTTACAAGTTTGAGCTTGAGCTTTCGGGCTTCTCGCTTGTTTCTGACAGTACAAATCCCATTACCGTTTTCAGCGGCGATGAGGTGTCCATTCAGGCAAAGAAGGATACCCAAAACTTTATTTATGATATGAGAGATGCTATTGCCGAAGACGATACAACATCTGTTTCGGATGCTATTTATTCCGAGGTGGATCTTGAGATTTCGGGAAAGGGTAAGCTCTCTGTTATTTCTGAAAACAATAAGGGTATTCACTCTAAAAAAGACCTTCAGGTTAAAAACCTTAACCTTCTCGTAAGCTGTAAGGATAATGCACTGAAGGGCAATGACAGTGTTGAGCTTGAAAATGCAACCGCAACACTTATTGCAACCGCAGGCGACAGCATTAAAACATCCAACAGCGATATATCAAGCAAAGGAAATCAGCGTGGTACGGTTTATGTAAACGGCGGAAGCTACAATATTTATTCCGCCTGCGACGGTATAGATGCCGCCTACGACGTAATTGTTGACGGTGCAGAAACTGTTCTCAACATCTTTACAGATAAGTATTCGAATTATTCCGATGAAACGGTTGATGTTTCTGATACTGTAAACTATATCCGTTTTAATAACAATAGTTATAAATATTCGGTTAAATTCTACAATTCCGACGATGACTTTGTTTGGGTAAATGCGGAATACCACTCCACTGTATCGGGTGGCAGAAACACCTATTATTACTATTCCTATCCCAAGATGACAGATTATGCGAAAATCCAGTTCTTTATGTACTCCTCTGATATGGAGCAGGGACAGGACATAAATTATCTTGTATGTTCTGAGTATCTTACTCCCCACACAGGATATGACACACTGGCTCTCAGCTCAAGAGGAAGTAGCATTTATTACGATTGGACTAATTACAGCACCACAGTGGGCGGTCCCGGTGGACCCGGCGGAGGAATGGATGCCGGAAATACCGATAAGGGAGATCACTCTACAAAGGGTATTAAGGCGGCAAACAACATAACTCTGAACTCAGGTAATGTCAATATCAAGTCCTATGACGATTCGCTTCACGCAAAATCAGGCGAGGTTCTTGAAAACGGTGCATCTTCTATCGGAAATATCACAGTTAACGGCGGTTGCCTTACAGTTTATTCAAACGACGACGGTATTCACGCAGAAGGATCGCTTGTAATAAATAACGGCGATGTCAGTGTAATTAATAGTTACGAGGGACTTGAAGGAACAAGTGTTAAAATCACAGGCGGTAATGTAAGTGTCATTGCCAAAGATGACGGCATAAACGGAACCGTAACATCCGGTGCTTCAATAACAGTAAACGGCGGTATAGTTTATGTTTACTGCGGCGGTGACGGATTAGATTCCAACAGCCGTACTTCCTATGGCGGAATAGTGTTCTCGGGCGGAAAAACTCTTATCGTTTCAACGTCTAACGGCAATTCTGCAATAGACTCTGAGGCGGGTTATAGCTGTACAGGCGGATCTGTTGTTGCGGTTATGCCACGGGGCGGAATGTCGAGCGAGGCAACAAAATGCCAGAACTTCTCTTCGGTTGGAAAGAGCTTTAATCTTTCGCTTTCTAAGGGCGGATATCTTGTATGCGGTATTGGCTCGAACAATCTTACTGCAAGAATGTCTACCTCTATGTCTGCTTTTGTTGTGGTGCTCGGAAATTCGGGTGCAACAGCAAGTGCACAGTCCTCATCTTCTTATACACTTTCTGAAGGTGAGTTTATTTGGAACTAAATAAAAAGGACGGTGAAAACCGTCCTTTTTTACGCATACTCTTGGTTAATAATGTCAGCCAACGGAAGAAAAGCTATGGCAATACCTGCCCACAGAAGAGTAAACAGGGGACATATCTGCCCAAAAATGTTTAGTGGCATATGGCTGTAATCCCATACGTTCATTTTTAACACTATGTTAAATACCACGCCGAATATAAATTCTATTACCGTCACCCCAACGGCACACACCGCCGCCTTTAATAGCAAATGCTTTCCCTTTAATTTGTCTGCTACCAGCGAGAACATCACAAAGCATAAACCGCCAGCAATCATCATTGTCCAGTGCGTATATCCCCGCCATATCATCTCAATCGACCCGTATCCCACCGCGCCTATCATAAAGAGGAGAATGACTTTTAGCAAACCTTTGTTTTTCATAATATCTCCAATTAGTAGTTTTCAAGATATTATTGACGGGAAAGTGGAGAGTAATTCAGAAAGTGACAAAACACAATTTGTATATTAAGACGGGGTAGCAAGGTATTCGCCGATGGCGAATATACCCACTCCCTTCGCCTGAAGAGCAAGCTCTTCGATCTTCGGGTGGGGTATGTGAACTTACGCGCGTTTCACGCGCTAAGCTCAAATCTGCTTACACCAACAACAAAAATAGCCACCCGCGAGGAGTGGCTATTTTTGTTGGCAGGGGTAGCAAGATTTGAACTTACGAATGAGGGAGTCAAAGTCCCTTGCCTTACCGCTTGGCGATACCCCTATGAAATTACCTTGAATATTGTATCATAAAATCACCGATATGTCAATAACTTTGCAAAAAGTTTTTGCTTCACGCAGAACTCTCTTTTATATTTTATAAAATATCTTGCAACTTTTATTCTTGTGTGATATAATAAAAAAGTAAAAGATTCCTTTTTATGAATTTAAATCAAAATGTTAATAAGGGTTTACAATATATGAGATTTGTGTGTCCGAAATGCGGTGAAAAACTGAATATTGAAGAAAAACGGGCAGTTTGTAAAAACGGTCATTCCTTTGATAAAGCACGTGGCGGATACTATAATCTGCTTCTTGGCAGCACAGGCGGCACTCACGGTGACAATAAGGAAATGGTTCTGGCACGCAGGGCATTTCTTGGCGGTGGATATTATGAGCCGCTTGTAAAACGGCTTGCTGAACTTGCTCTTGAATTTACAAAAAAAGGCGGTTGCCTTCTTGACGCAGGTGCAGGCGAGGGATATTACACCGACAGAATTGAGTGTGCTTTTTTTGAACGCGACGGTTCAAGCGACGTCAGCGGTTTTGATATTTCAAAGGATGCTGTTCGGGAAATAGGAAAGAAAAATTCTCGAATATCACTTGCTGTTGCCGGCTCTTATCATATGCCGATAGCCGACGGAAAGTTTGACACAGTTATAAACACCTTTTCTCCCCTTGCACTTTCCGAAACTCACCGCGTACTGAAAAGCGGAGGCCATTTCATTATGGCAATCCCTGGAGAGATGCATCTTTTTGATTTGAAATCGGTCATCTACGACACACCATACAAAAACCAGGTAACCGACACTTATCTTGATGGCTTTGAGTTGGTTTCAGACGAGCACCTTACTTATAAATTTATGCTCGACAGTCAGGAAAAGATACAAAATCTTTTTATGATGACACCCTATGCGTACCGCACAAAGCCCTCTGATAAAGAGAAGGTTTTTGCACTGAATACACTTAAATGTACTGCAGATTTTCGAATTTTTGTTTATAAAAAGCTTTAATAAAGCTTAATATGGAGTAAAAAATGGATTTAACTCACGGAAAATATCTCGGTGTTGACTATGGCGACAAGCGTACAGGACTCGCCGAGTGTGATATATCGGGAATGTTGGCAAGCGGAATTTGCACCATAAGCGAAGGCGGAATGAGAAACACCGCTATTCGTGTTGCAAAGGAAGCAAAGACACGTTACTGCAAGAAAATAATAATAGGTTTGCCAAAGAATATGGACGGCAGCGAGGGCGAGCGAAGTCAGGTAATTCGTGCCTTTGCAGATTTGCTTCGTGAAGAGACCGATATTCCCATTGATTTTTATGACGAGCGAATGACCACTATGGTTGCATATAGATTTCTTGGCGAAACAGGCACATACGGAAAAAAGCGAAAGGATGCGGTTGACACACTGTCTGCCGAGATAATTTTGCAGAACTATATCGACCGTGAACGTGCCACAAAAAAGTGAGGAAAGTGTATGAAAAAACGTGTTCTTATAATATACACAGGCGGAACAATCGGTATGAAAAAGACCGAAAAGGGTTATGCTCCAGTATCCGGATATTTAAGTCGGGCGATTTCTGCCATTGAAGATATGAAGAGCCAGGGTGCTCCCGAATGGGATCTTTTTGAGATGTCGCCCCTTCTCGACTCATCTGATATAACCGTAAAAGAATGGAACAAAATTGCCAAGGTTATTTGCGATAATTATTCCGGCTATGACGGCTTTGTTGTTCTTCACGGCACAGATACTATGGCTTATACGGCATCAGCCCTGTCATTTATATTAGACGGACTTGATAAGCCGGTCGTTCTCACCGGCTCGCAGATTCCTCTTTCAGAAATTCGCAGCGACGGCAAGGATAACCTTATCACATCTTTACTTGTTGCCGCAGACGGTATAGCAAACGAGGTTTGTCTCTGCTTCAGCGGAAAGCTTCTTCGCGGAAACCGTGCGGTAAAGATGAGTGCAGACCGCTTGGTTGCCTTTGATTCACCCAATTATCCTCATCTTGCCGATATCGGCATAACTATTAAATATAATCAGCCGGCACTTCGTCACTATAAGGGAGAGGGACTTAAAATGCAGCCCTTGTCAGAAGTACCTATCGGCGTATTAAAAGTGTTCCCCGGAATACAGTTTGGTCTTTTCGAGTCTATTATGACCAAAAAGCTTTCGGGGATAGTTCTTGAAACCTTTGGTGCAGGAAATATCCCTTCCGACGGTGGAACACTTATCCCCATTATTTCAAAGGCATTTGATTCTGGTTCGGTAATCACCGTTTGCTCCCAATGTCCCTCGGGGACAGTTTCTCTCGGTGCATATGAAACAAGCTCCGCTTTAAAAGCCGCAGGTGCGGTCAGCGGATTTGATATGACCACCGAAGCGGCGGTTGCAAAGCTTTATTATCTTTTCAGCTTGGGCATCTCGCTTGACGAAATAAAGCTTCGTATGGAGCAGAACCTTCGCGGAGAGATTACAGTCGAATAATACCTGATTTTACCATATATTTTGGCAATTAATCTTTAAAATGTTATATTTTTTGTCATTTTGATATGCCGTACAGAATAACATTTCTCATACGGAGGTGTCATAAATGAAGAAAAAATTATCGCTTATTATTTGTATATGCATATGCATTCTTCCGCTTTCATCCTGTTCGAAAGAATACGATGCTTACAGTATGCTTTGCGAATTCGTTAGTGCCTACGGTGCAGAGGGAACTGTTTATTCTCCAATCGTTCCCGAGGGCGAGGACGGATACATATACGAAGGTCTTGTTGAGAGAATATATCTTTTTTCGGGTGAATTTCCCGAAAATTATGCAATCTTTCTGAACAGTCATCCTGATTATTCATCTGAATGTGGGATTTTTGTCTGTTCTGATGCAGAGATGCTTTCTATGGTGGAGGAAATGTGTCTTGAACGGATAGGGTTGCTTTGCGGCAGGGCGGAAAATGCGTTTTTAAAGAAAAGCGGTAATCTTTGTTTTTATTCAACAATGCAGGACAGAGTTCGTGCAGAAAAAATATTTAATGAAATAATCAGATAAAATTAAGGTCAGGAAAATAAAATGAACATTCAGGAAGTTATACTTTGTAAATTTGGCGAGGTTGTGCTGAAAGGTGCAAATCGCCAGAGCTTTGAATCTCAGCTTATCAAGGAGCTTCGCCGCCGTGCAAGTCCCCACGGTGTATTTAAAATTTATTTCAAGCAGAGCACCGTTTACGTAGAGCCGCTTGACGAGTTTTGCGATATGGACGGAATGTATGAGGCGGCAAAAAAGGTCTTCGGTATTGTTGGTGTAAACCGTGCTGCCGTTTGCGAAAAAAATATGGAAAGCATAGTTGCTCTTGCAAGAGAATATCTTCCTGAAAAACTTGCGGGAAAACGCACCTTTAAGGTTGATGCAAAACGTTCAGACAAAAGATTTCCTCTGAAATCTCCCGAAATTTCCCGAGAGATTGGCGGAGTTATACTTTCCACAGTTCGCGGAATTAAGGTTGATGTGCATAATCCCGAAGTAACCGTTACGGTAGAGGTTCGTGACGATCACGCATATATCAGAGCAGGGCAGGAGCCGGGTGCAGGCGGTTTGCCTCTCCGTTCTGCAGGCAGAGGTTTGCTTCTTCTTTCGGGCGGCATTGACTCTCCTGTTGCCGGCTGTATGATGGCGAAGCGAGGAATGGAGATTGAGGCACTTCACTTTGAGTCCTTCCCCTATACCTCCGAGCGTGCAAAGGAAAAGGTTATGCAGCTTGCTCAGGAGATGTGCGAGTTCTGTTCAAAAATTCACGTTCACGTTATTTCGCTTACTCACATTCAGGAGGAGCTTCGTGACAAGTGTCAGGAGGACTATTTTACTATACTTCTCCGTATATTTATGATGCGTCTTTCTGAGAGATGTGCAAGAAATTATAAGTGTCACGCACTTATCACAGGAGAAAGTCTCGGTCAGGTTGCTTCTCAGACTCTTGCAGCCATTGAAGTAACCGATTCGGTTGTTCGTATGCCTGTTTTCCGTCCCTGTATCGGTCTTGATAAGAACGAGATCATTATTCAGGCACGTCATTACGGCACATTCGAAACATCTATTCTTCCTTTTGAGGATTGCTGTACCGTATTCACTCCCCGTCACCCCAAAACTCAGCCCAGAATAGATGACGTTATGCGTGAGCTTGAAAAGGTTGATGTTGAGGCACTTATTGACGAGGCATATGCCACAATGTACACAGAAACCAAGCTGATTTACCCGAATTACAAGTAAATGACAACTATTATTTACAAATAAACAAAAACAAGAGCCATAGGAAAGCATCCTACGGCTCTTTTTTATAAATCAATTTCAGAAAGCTAACTTAAAACTTGGTTTACTTAACAACCTCAAGTCGGATAATATTTGTA
The DNA here is from genome assembly GCA_045538685.1 of Eubacteriales bacterium. Taxonomy (GTDB): domain Bacteria; phylum Bacillota; class Clostridia; order Oscillospirales; family CAG-272; genus UBA1740. The sequence goes on from JAZSRX010000001.1 coordinate 37,719, forward strand.
TTTCCTCTGGGGCCGCCTACGTTACCGCCTGTCATAACCACATTGTCGCCGGGGGAGAGACGAAGGGTGCTCTTTGCCTGACGAACTGCATTGTAGAACATAACCTCGTTTGCCTCAAACACCTCAGTCATAACGGGATGCACACCCCAGCTCAAATTAAGCTTTCTCCAAGCTTTTTCATTGGTAGTCAGACCGATAATGTCAACGGGACATCTGAAACGGCTAACCATTCTTGCGGTAAGACCGCTTACAGAATTAACCACGATGCACTTTGCATTTACGTTAATAGCCATAGCACAGGTTGCGTGGGAAACCGCGTCAGCATTGCTTCTGATCTTGAAGCTGGAGTTGTGGAATCTGTCGGTGTAATTAATTCCGCCCTCGGTGAACTCTGCAATTTCTGCCATATAACGCACTGCCTCAACGGGATGAGCACCTGCGGCGGTTTCGCCTGAAAGCATTATTGCAGACGATCCGTCATAAACGGCATTGGCAACGTCGGAGATCTCGGCTCTGGTAGGTCTGGGATTGTAAATCATAGACTCAAGCATCTCGGTGGCGGTAATAACTCGCTTACCGAGCAGACGACATTTCTTGATAAGATGCTTCTGTACTGCGGGAACCTCAACAAAGGGAATTTCAACACCCAAATCACCTCTGGCAACCATAACACCGTCTGCAACCTTACAGATTTCGTCAATGTTGTCAACACCTGCACGGTTTTCAATCTTTGCAATAATATCTATATCCTGACCGCCGTTTTCGTCAAGGAAATCACGCACTGCACGGATATCCGACTCACAGGAGATGAAGGATGCAGCAACAAAGTCGATCCCGTTTTTGATACCGAACAGAAGGTCTGCCTTATCAACCTCGGAAAGATATTCCTGTGTCATTGTCTTGTTGGGGAAGTTCATACTTTTTCTGTTAGAGAGAACACCGCCAACGATTACCTTACAAATTACGTTAGAGCCCTCAATTTTTGTTACTTCAAAAATAACAAGCCCGTTGTTAAGCAGTATTTTGTCGCCGTCGTGCAGATCGTGAACAAGTCCCTTATAGCTTACCGAAACACGTGTTTCGTCACCCTCAATGTCATCTGTTGTGAAGATAAACTCGTCGCCTTCGTTAAGTGTTATTTTTCCTTCTTTAAAGGTTCCTATTCTGTACTCCGGGCCCTTTGTATCAAGCATAATCGCAATGGGAAGATCAAGCTTTTCTCTTACCTGCTTAATAAGATCAATCTTTACCTGATGCTCCTCGTGAGTTCCGTGAGAGAAGTTAAGTCTTGCAACATTCATACCGCTTCGGCACATTCTGGTGAGAATTTCCTCGTTCTCGGACGCAGGGCCTATGGTACAAATTATCTTTGTCTTACGCATTTTTGCACTCCTTTGTTTTTCGTATAAAATTAAACCACTATTTATTATAACACACTTTTTTTATTTCTTCAAGCAATTTTTTGTTTTTAGTATCCCATTTCGGATAATTCACAGCAAAGCTGCTTGTAGAATGAGTAAATCTTTTCCTTTTGGCTCTTTTTAGAGAAAAGATCAATTATCTGCACGTGGGAAACGGGAATATCAAGGCAGGCACCGCGGTAACAACCAAACTGTGCCGACTCCTCCGAAACAAGTCCGTCATTTTCAATAATCTCAAAGCGATGATGTATCTTCATCGGTAAAGCCATAACAAAGCAATCTTTCGCCTTTTTTATAGAAGCAGAGTAACTTTGACAGTACACCTTGTATGAAAATTGCAGGGTTTCCTCGCTCTCGTCTACCGCACGAAGCTGCAGGCAGGCACGCATGGAATCGGGGTGCTTGTCCCGACAAATAATGCGATAGAAGCTGTCAATGGAAAAGGCACAAATTTTCTTGATGGGAGAGGGAAGCTCCCAGATTTTTGACGCAATAATCGAGCCCTTATGAGGTGTGCAAAGGGTTGTAAGCGATGCAACCTTATCCTCCATTTCAAGCTTGGTTATCATATATTTTGCATCAAGTCCGCCCTTTGAATGACCGATAATGTTCACCTTTTCCGCGTTGCACTCGGACATTACTCGCTCTATGTATCTTTTAAGCTGCTCGGCATTGGTCTCAATACTTCCAAAACCGTCGGTGTCGGCAACAAAAACCTGATGTCCTTCCTTTTTAAGCTCCTGTTCGATTTTTCCGAAGGCATTAAGCACGCGGAGCTGCTTTGCCGCAATTCCGTGAGCCAAAATAATAGGATATTTTGTTGGCATAGACAGCCCCCTTTCTTGCTTCTTTAAGAAAATTATACCATATTTATTATATAACTGCAATAAGAAAACTAAAAACACATTTTAATTTTTTGTAAAAAAAAGAACGCCCAAAAGGACGTTCTGTAAAGTATAGTTTGCTTTTTGCGAAACTAAAGCTAAAAAATCACCATACGGCAGGCAAGCCGTTTTTATAGTGCCAGAAGTTTCCGTTTTTCTCGGGCTTTTCTTTGCTGTAATAATATCTCGGTGTGTTGATAAGGTCTTCGTTAAATACCTCAAATTCTATATTGTTCCAATCTTCCTCCTTTCCCGAGTAAAAAACTCCGGAAAGGGCGGGGCAAAAGGCAAATGACATCGTTTCAATGCTTTTTATGCTTTTTGGAATGATCACATCCGAAAGCTTTTGGCATCCCGAAAACGTCTCTCTTTCAATGGCTTTTATTCCCTCGGGAATCTCTATAAAGCTAAGAGAAGCACAGTCATAGAAGGCATATGCACCAAGATAGCTTATATTGCCGGGAATTTTAAAATCCGAAAGATTTATGCAATCCGAAAAAGCCGCATCGCCTATAATAGAAATATCTCCCTCTAAGCGAATTTTTTCAATACTGTGGCAGGAGTAAAAGGCACTCTCGCCAATTTCGGTAACACTTTTCGGTATCAAAATTTCCTTTTCGTTACCATAATATTTTGTCAATACACCGTCTTCTATAATAAAATCAGTCATTTTTTCCTTTTCCCAGATAAACCTGTTTCTTGATCCGCCAACCCTTTTGTTCATTTTGTAACCCGTCCAGCCGGTGCAATGATTTGCACAAAGCAGATATTTTGGCAATTTTCCTGTTCTTTTTGCTATTCTTTCTATAAGCGAGCCCTTTGAAAAATGGTCATATGCATCACAAAAGCTGTATGCATCTACCACACAGCAAAACGGTGTGCAATCGGTATTTCCGAACAGCACATCATAGCAGGCAATTGCGTCACCGCCAAGATAAAGAAGTGCAAATCTGAATGAGCCGTGCTCCTCGCCGTACTCATCGTCTCGCTGATAGATTTTCAAAATTCCAAAGGAATTATCGGTAGGAATGGATACTATTTCGTAGTTTCCTTTTACAATATTCATTTCTTCATCTGTCAGATGATAAACGGGAGCTTTTGATATAAGTTGTTCTGCCGAAAGTCTGTCCTCATAAATTATGTGGTAGCCGAGAAAGGCGTCATCCGACAGGGCAGAGTCGATTTCTTCTTTATTAAAGCCGTAATCCACGTATACAAAAACGTGTGCGGAATGTGAAGCATTAAACACTTTGATCGGGCCGCCTTCAATTCCTGCTCCCGGATTATAAACCACTCGGGAGGTGAAAAGGTTTTTAGGATCAACCATCTGTCCCACCTCATAGCTTTTCAGCCAAAGGGGCAGGGGCTCACGGTCTGCTGACAAAAATTCAATAATGCTTTTTTGCTTTATCGGCTTATTTTCCATCTTAGTACCCTCCCTTTTTATAAATGTCAGTCTATGTCACCTTCAAGCTTGCGGTACAAGTCCTTATATTTTGAAAGCTTCTTTGCAACTCTCGGATGTCTAAGCTTTCTCCAAGCCAATGCCTCTGTCTTACTTGCCCTCTTGGTATGGAAGCGACCGATAAGCTCCTTGGAATCAAGCTCTAAAACCTTACATCCAAGATCAATAACCTCATTTATGAACTTGTCGTTTTTCATCAATTCCGCATCAATAGAGTCGCATTTGCTTCCGTAACGATGACGCACACCTGTGATGTTATGGAACATCCAAAGGGCGGTTTCGGCTCTATGCCTTGAATTATACTCATTGATAAGCGAATTAAGCTCTTTTTTCTCAATTGTTATAGATATCGAAGGCAAATCATCGTTGCATTCTTTTTCGCTGAGAAATGCGGTGATAGTTCTTTCTTTATCATATTCCAAATATTCAGAAAGCATATTAAAAAGTGCCTCGTCCCTCGCACCGATAATATCTTCATATTTTTTCGCTATTGCGGCAAAATCTTCTGATTCATATACACTTATTATGTATGACTCTCCGTCTGCTTCGTCCAGCATTATCTGAATAAAATGAGAGAGATTATAATCATTGTTATTAGACCAGATGAAATCCATAAGAAGATGAGGCGAAACCCTTAAAAGCCGGGCAAGAGACGGAACGGTCAGAACATCGGGCAGAGCACCGCCCCTTTCCCATTTGCTGACCGCCTGCTTGCAAACGCCCAAGCTGTCGGCAAACTGTTGTTGGGTGTAACCGAGAGATTGTCTTTTCCATTTGATGTATTCGCTGATATGCATAATTTTGCCCTCCTGTTTTTTGATAGAGTATATCACAGTTTTTTTGAAAAGTCAAACAATTTTGGAAAATAGTTTGTCAACCGAAGGTTTACCGAAATTTTTGATTTTTTTGCAGTAAAAAAACGAAAAACGCAGTCAATTTGGACTGCGTTTTTGCTGGCTAATGGCTATATTTTTGATACAAAACTACGGTTCATACTTTTCCAAGCCAATTGAAATTCCAAGTGCATAATACGCAACTAACAATTTAACTTTATAAGCTTCAATGTTCGATGAGTCTTTGTATGGTCTAATAATTTCAGACCACATCAGGACGATATAATTTCTAAAGTTTTCCCATTCTTGAAGGCCTATGTTAAAATCCGCTTGCAATCCAATGACCAATTCGTGATACATTGATTCAACATCGGCGTGAGACTCAAAAAAACTTCCATTCCAAAGAGCTTCTCTATTGACACACGCCTGTCGCGACAGAACAAAACCTGTTTGTAAATTTGACGTTGCCAAGGAATAATAAAAAGACTCATCTTGAAGATATGACGGCTGTGATTTCAGGCCTTCGGAAATGAAGGGATTTCCCATCTCTAACAAACCTTCATGAAAAATAAAACCTTTGTTTGCAAATCCTTTTTTCAAGGCAGCATCGTGTAACTTTAATATCGCCGTGGATAAAAATTCCGATGGTGACGGATCGGGCGATTTCCTCTTTTTGTTAAACCACATATTATCACCTCCGTATAAATTATATCACAAAAAAACAAAAACCGCAATCCCGTTGTATCAGAATTGCGGTTTTTATTTGTGAAAGGGCTATGAAAAGGATACAAAATCCTAATGGGTTCATTTTGCAAAATGGGTTCATTTTTTTTAGAAAATGGGTTCGCTTTTTTGCAAAAAAATGGGTTCAAATTTAACGAATGGGTGCAACCCATATTTAACAAAACTGCTTAACGTATGCTGTCAGTTCTGTGATAAACTTTGGAAAATATGTTTGATCAATAGAATTTTCAAATTTTAATTCTTGCCAAAGACCATCTGTGCCATTGGAATGAAGTGTTCCTGAAATGTGTATATGTCCTAATCCATCACCGCTAAAACAAATACTTTGTTTATTGCCAAACGGCTCTAATATTTTTGTGCTTCCTTTTAATGTGGAATACAATTTATTCAACTCGTTACAGAATTCTGAAATTTCTTTTATGTCAACATCCATCGATGTAGATGCAGAAAATCCCGCACTCAAAACAAAAACCGAAATGATAGTATTTGTTGGATAAGCAATATCAGATTCAAACACTTGAAAAGTCAATGATAATTTAAAGTTTTCGCCCTCAAGCACAAAAGTATTATCCATTTACTTTACCTCCAGGTTTTGTTGTGTTAATAGAAGAAATCAACATTCGTCTTATTACACCGCAATCGTGTAAAAGAGCTTTCACACCATCATCAGTGAAAATCTCGGATTTTTGCATAAGTTCAAGCCAATATTCTGTTTCATAGCACTCTTTTAAAGCAATCTGTAATTTAGAAATAAAGTCAGATTTGCTATGAGCATATTTTGCCTCACGAATATTAGCACCAATAGATGTCGCACTACGCTCCAACTGATTTATAAGGGAATAATGTCCTTTAATACCGTCAGTCACTTTTAAAATGCTGACAGCAAAATCCATAGATAAATCTGCAAGTTTGTTTTCTGCCATAATAATCACCTCAAATTAAGTATAGCACGAATCCGAAAGAAAAGCAATAATGAAATCCTGCTCCGCAGGATGAAATCCAAACGAGTTTGGATGAAATCTTCGGTATGCCACCTCAGATGAAATCAAATCCGCCCCCCTTAACCTTGCGAAGCAAGATTTCATCCACGAAGTGGATTTATTCCGACGCAGGCGGATTTAACTGAAAAAGACTCAGAATTGTATCCAATCCTGAGTCTTTTCCTGGCGGAGATGAAGAGATTTGAACTCTTGCGCCGGTCACCCGACCTACACCCTTAGCAGGGGCGCCTCTTCACCACTTGAGTACATCTCCGTGTGAATTCCTTATTAACTTGCCATAACATTATAACAACTTTTATCAGCTTTGTCAATACTTTTTTGAAAAAAGACTTGCTAAATTTATTTTATATTTCTGTACCTTTTATTATTTTATAAAAAAAATCTCAAAAAATTTTATAAAACTTAACAAAAATCCCGAATAATGTGGTATAATAAATTGAAGTAATATGTTTGCTCAGATATTTTTGAGCAAAATTATGGGGGAGAAGTATGTTTGGTTACGTTAAGCCGGTGCTTGGCGAAATGCTTGTAAAAGAGCACGAGTTTTATAAAGCAACCTATTGCGGCATATGCCGAGCCATGAAAAAGCATACCGGTGCTCTTTCAAACGTTACTTTGTCTTATGACAGTGTTTTTCTCGCCTTGATCAGAATGCTTTACATACCCGACAGCGATTTTGCTGCTGAGCAGAAGCGTTGCATCGCCCACCCGATGAAAAAGCGTCCTATGCTGAAGGAAAATTCTGCAATAGAGTATACCGCCCGGGCTTTTGCGGTTCTTACCTATTATAAAATAAAGGATGATCTTCAGGACGAGCGAGGAATAAAACGGCTTGGTGTAAATGCAGTAAGACCTATTGCCTCGGTTGCAAATAACAAGGCAGAGCTTGACGGACTCGAAAGGATTGTTTCCGACCGTCTTGATAAAATATCCAAGCTTGAAAATGAAAAGTGCGAAAGTGTTGATGCTCCCGCAGGACTTTTCGGCGAGCTTCTCGGTGAGATATTTGCCTTTGATCTGCATGAGTCAGAACGACTTGTGCCTTATGAGGTTGGATACCATCTGGGTAAATTTATTTACGCAGCCGATGCTGCTGAGGATTATGAAAAAGATGTGGTTAGCGGCAGCTACAACCCATATGTTGTTATTTACAAAGGAAATCCTCTGACAGATGAAAACAAAAAAAATATTAAATGCGGTCTGCTTCTTGAATGTAAAAAAATAGAGGCGGCTGTAAATCTGCTTCCCTTTGGCAGCAGAGCAACTATTGAAAATATAATTAATAATGTAATTTATCTCGGACTTGTCAAGAGAATAAGCTTCCTTGACGGGAAGGAAAAAGAGGGAAAGGAGAAACTTCATTGAAAGATCCTTATTCAGTTCTCGGCGTTTCAAGTGACGCAACAGACGAAGAAATTAAAAATGCATACAGAACTCTCGCAAGAAAATATCATCCCGACAACTACGGTGACGACAATCCTTTGAAGGATCTTGCTAACGAAAAAATGCAGGAAATAAACCTGGCATATGATGAAATTCAGCGTATGCGTTCTGCGGGCGGTGCTTCGTACAGCGGCAAAGGTACATACTACCAGAGCTATAGCGGTACGGGCAGTACATCCGGTGTGTATTATGAAATAAGAAGATGCATTAATGCAAGAAAGTTTCACGAGGCAGAGCGTCGCATTGCGGAGGTTCCCATCAGCGACCGTACAGCAGAGTGGCACTATCTTAACAGTGTTTGTCTTATGCATCGCGGAAATGTTAATGATGCTATGCGAGAGCTTGAAATGGCTTGCAGTATGGAACCCGGCAATATTGAATATCAGAAGGCGAAGGAGATGTTTAATACAAGCTCCCGCGGCTACGGCAGCACATATTACGGTGGCGGTGGATACAGCCGCAGATCTTCAACAGATGACGCTTGTGATTGCTGTATGAACCTTATCTGTCTCGACTGTCTTTGCGAGTGCCTTGGCGGCGACCTTATCCGTTGCATATGAGTCAAACAAAAAAAATCACACTGTCGGCAATGATGGTGGCACTTGGTACGGCATTTATGGTGCTTGGAGCTGTAATAGATGCTCTTGACCTTAGTGTTTGTGCCGTTGCTTCTATGCTTGTTGTGTTTGTATATCTTGAGATCGGTTCTTATTACCCCTGGCTTGTTTGGATATGCACATCATTGGCAACCGCGTTGCTTTATCCAGGAAAAATACTATGGGTTGAATATCTGCTTGTTTTCGGCATTTATCCTTTGATAAAGGCATATATTGAAAAAATGCCAAAATGGACCTGGCTGATAGTAAAGCTTGTATATATTAACGCAATTATATGGGGATTATTCTGCGTATCCGAGTTTCTTCTTGGCATTCCTTTCTTCGAAGAGGGAAGCCGCGGATTAATTATTGCCACCTACATACTTATGAATGTGGCCTTTGTTGCATACGATTTCTTTATAGTGGTTATGGTAAGATTTTATTATGACAAACTTAGACCGCGATTCAAGAAATTTCTTAAATAATCAACAAAATGTAAAGAATGGTAGTCAAAATATGACAAAAGTTGGATTTATTTCTCTCGGTTGCTGCAAAAATCTTGTAGACACCGAGGTTATGCTTCACAATCTTCATTCGGCGGGATTTGAGATTACACCCAATGAGGAAGAGGCGGAGATTATAGTAATAAACACCTGTGGCTTTATTGAAAGTGCAAAGCAGGAGGCGATAGATAATATTCTTGATGCCGCATCACTTAAAGAGTGGGGCAAGTGTCGTCACATAATTGCAACCGGATGCCTTGTCGAGAGATATCGGGACGAGGTTATGAAGGAGATGCCCGAGATTGATGCTCTTGTAGGTCTTGGCAGTCTTGATGATATTGCAGAGGCCTGTCAGGCGGTTATGCGTGGAGAGAAATACACCTCCTTCAAGGATAAAGAGTCATCTAAGCTTGGCGGTGACAGAATTATCACCACCGGCCCCCATACTGCATACATAAAGGTATCCGAAGGATGCGACAACCTTTGCACTTACTGTGCAATTCCTTTAATTCGCGGAAGGCACAGAAGCCGTACAATAGAGGATATTGTTGCCGAGGCAAAGGATCTTGAGGCAATGGGTGTTAAGGAAATTAACCTTATTGCTCAGGACACCACAAGATACGGCCTTGATATTTACGGTGAGTACAGTGTTGCACGTCTTGTAAGGGCAATTACCAAAGAAACAAACATTCCTTGGATTCGCCTTTTGTATTGTTATCCCGATAAAATTACAGATGAGCTTATCGACGAGCTTCGCACCAACGACCGACTCTTAAAATACATGGACATTCCCGTTCAGCATATATCCGATTCTGTCTTGAAAAGAATGAACCGTCACGGCGGTAAGCATCTTATTCTTGACGCAATTAAACGTCTGCGAGAGGGAGTGCCCGGAATTGTTCTTCGTACAACGGCTATGGTTGGCTTCCCGGGCGAGACAGAAGAGGACTTTGCCGAGCTTTGCGAGTTTGTAAAGCAGGTTGGCTTTGACCGCTTTGGTGCGTTCACGTTTTCTCCCGAGGAGGGAACTGCCGCTGCGGAAATGGACGGACAGATTGACGAGCAGGTGAAGCAGGACAGATATGACTGTCTTATGCAAACGCAGCTTACGGTTGCAGAGGAAAAAACGGCCGCAAGAGTAGGTACACGTCTTACCGTTCTTTGCGAGGGCTTTGACAGAATTGCCGAGGTTTATTACGGTCGTTCCTTTGCGGATGCACCCGACGTTGACGGCAGAGTTTATTTCAGATCGGCACAGAAAATTCTTCCCGGCTGGTTCGTAGAGGTTGAAATTACCGAAGCTATGGACTATGACCTGGTGGGAGAAGCAATATTTTAAGCGAGGGTTATTAATATGAAAAAAAGCTCTATGAATTTACCTAATACACTGTCAATAATCAGATGTCTTTTAGTTCCTGTTTTTGTGGCATCGCTTCTCTTTATGAGAGATATGGGAATAATCGGCTACATAGTTCCTGCCATTGTGTACGGCATTACCGGTTTTACTGATATGCTTGACGGCAAGATTGCAAGAAAACGCAATCTTGTAACAGATTTCGGCAAATTTATCGATCCCCTTGCAGACAAATTTATGGTACTTGCATCTATGATATCAATACTTGTATGGATGCTTCTGCGTGGAAAGACAACTCCCGCACTTGTATTTGTGTGGGTTGTGCTTATTATTCTGCTTCGTGAGCTTGGTGTTACAAGTATTCGTCTTGTGGTTGCAGGTAAAAGCGGCATTGTTGTTGCCGCAAGCATGCTTGGCAAAATCAAAACCGTATCCCAGATGATAGGCACTGTCGTTATGATTGTTGAGCCCGCAATTCCTATGATTATAAAGCACAGTGCAGTATCCTATGTTTGTGATAATCACATACTTTCCTATGTGGCAATGGGTGTTATGGCATTTACCACACTCTTCTCGGGTATAGATTATCTGAAGGCATATTTACCTTACATTGATTCAAACAAGTAACAAGAAAAAACGACTTGCAAAACGCAAGTCGTTTTTTATATGCACAAAATTACTTAGCAGGTGAAATAATGTTCGAGATAATCGAACCGACCTGTTCGGCAAGTTCGTTTATATCCATAGTTTTGTTTCCGCTGATCCAGCTGTTTAAAGCTGCGGCAACACCGCCGGTACACATTGCTGCGGTAATTTCAATAGATGCGGAAAACTTCAGCCCCTCGGAAACACTTATGCGAAGTCGCTCGCAGGTGTCTTTATAGTTCTGCTCCATAATAATTGCCAGAACAGAAGGGAACAGGTTGCTATTGCGAAGATTGTTTATAGCAAGGTCGTTTTCATTTATAAAGTGAACCAGACTTTTAGCATATGAAACATAGTATTCCGGAGTCAATGCGGTTTGGTTACCTCTCCAGATGAGACTGTCAAATCTGTCTCTGAGCAGTCTGGTGTATGCGGTAAGAAAATCGAATTTATCGGCATAATGCTTATAGAATGTTGCTCTTCTTATACCTGCCGTATCGCAAAGCTCGTTTATGGTTATTTCATCAAAGGATTTTTCTTTAAGCAGATTCATAAACGCGTCAAACAGTGCTTTTTTTGTGCGTCTTACTCTGAGATCCTCTCTTCCTGACATAATTATTTCTCCATTTCATATTCACATTTCTGTGTTCAATTAGTATACAACGATATTTGCCAAATGTCAAGCATTTTTTTAAATAACCTGTAATTTCGTCGGTTTTGTCAATTATCAAGCTTGGAAAACGGTTATTTTTATTAAAAATTAAAAATCTTGCTCGCAAAATATTGATTATGGGAAAATATTGTGCTATGATATAATCGTAGCATAATTTTTTGTTTTGTGACAGATTATGAAAACACTTAAAAAAGGAGAAAATATATGGAAATGAACAACCAGACAATTATCGAAGAAATACTCGGTATTGCCGTTTCCACAGGTGCGGATTTTGCCGAGGTGTACTGGGAGCTTACAAGAAACGGAAACATCACTCTTTTAAGCGGTAAAATAGATGCTATTGCGGATAACACCGTTTCGGGTGTAGGTATTCGTGCCTTTCTTGGAACAAGAACGGTTTACGGTTCTACATCGGATATTTCAAGAGAAGGACTTATCAAGTGTGCAAAAGCGGTAGCCGAAGCCATGGGCGAGAGCAGAAGAGAGATGAACATTGTTCTGAACCCCACCGCAGTTAAGGATATTCACCCTGTAAAAATCAATCCCGTTTGTGCCGACAATAAGGCAAAGTGCGATCTTCTTCGCCTTGCAACCGATGCGGCAAGAGCATACGATAACCGTATTGTCCAGTCGGTTGGAAATCTTATTACAGTTGATCATACAATTCAGATTGCAAATACCGAAGGATTATTCAAAACAGACCGTCATATAAGAACAAGAATGGCGGTGAGTGCCGTGGCTTCTTCCGGAACCGAAAACCAGAACGGCTCCTGTTCTCCCGGACGCGGTATGGGACTTGAAATGTTTGATATTTTCAGCCCCGAGGAAATCGGCAGAACTGCTGCTGCACAGGCGATAACCAATCTGGAGGCAGATTACTGCCCCGCAGGACAGATGCCTGTTGCAATCGAAAACGGATTTGGCGGAGTTATCTTCCACGAGGCCTGCGGTCACTCGCTTGAGGCAACCTCTGTTGGTACAGGCCGTTCCCAGATGTGCGGCAAGCTTGGTCAAAAAATCGCAAACGAAAAGGTTACTGCTATTGATGACGGCACAATTCCTAATGCTTGGGGCTCTGTTAATATTGATGACGAGGGAAATCCCACCCAGCGTAACGTTCTCATAGAGAACGGTGTTCTTAAATCCTATATGGTAGACCGCCTTGGCTCTCGCCGTATGGGTATGCCTATGACAGGTAACAGCCGTCGTGAAAGCTATACCTATGAACCTACATCCAGAATGACTAACACCTTTATTGATAACGGCCCCGACAAGAACGAGGATATTATTGCATCTATCGAGTACGGTCTTTATGCAAAATCAATGGGCGGTGGCTCTGTAAATCCTCTTACAGGTGCGTTTAACTTCGCTGTAACCGAGGGTTACATTGTAAGAAACGGTAAGATTTGTGAGGCGGTAAGAGGTGCATCACTTATCGGTACCGGCTCGGAGATTCTTCAAGACATAGATATGGTAGGTCAGAATCTTGCAACAGGTCAGGGTATGTGCGGAAGCTCCTCCGGCTCTGTTCCCACAGACGTAGGTCAGCCGCTTATCCGTGTATCTAAAATTACTGTAGGAGGTCGATAATATGAATTACGAATTACTCAGAACAGCAATAGAAAACGAGGCAATGGCTCAGGGTGTTGCCGAGTATGAAATATATTATATGTCAAGCAACGAGCTTTCGATTGACACACTTAATAAACAGCCCAACTCCTTCTCCTCGGTTGGCAGCGGCGGAATCTGTTTAAGAGTCCTTCACGACGGAAAGATCGGTTATGCTTCAAGCGAGCTTATGGAAGAAGAGGAGATGAAATCTCTTGTTTCCCGTGCAAAAGCCAATGCTGAGGCAACCGAAAAGCCCGATACCGTTGGTATTTTCAAGGGCTCTGACTCCTATGCCGAACTGAAAAACGCCGGCTTTGAGGCAAAGAGTGCGGGCGAGCTTAAAAAGCTTACCGAAGAACTTGCAGAGGAGATTTACAACTCCGGCGATAAGGTAGCAGGCGGAACTGCAACCTATGGCATTACTGCCGAGTTCGTTGTTCGTCTTGCAAACTCTCACGGACTTAACCTTGAAACCAAGTGCGGAATAAATGCTCTTCAGCTTCAGGCGGTTGTGTGTGATGAGGGCAAGTTTGAAAGTGCTTATGATATTGCCGAGCTTCATGGTGAGGTGGATATGAAGGCACTTGCATCTGATGTTGTGAAAAAAGCACTTCTTAAAGTTAATGCCGTTACAGTTTCTTCGGGCAAGTACAGTGTTGTAATTGATGCAAAGCAGATGCGTACCATTCTCTCTGTTTATTCTTCCGCATTTTCTGCAAAGATGGCACAGATGGGTATGTCGCTTCTTGCAGGCAAGGAAGGCGAAAAGATCGCATCAGATATTGTTACCATTACAGACGATCCTATGAGAGAGGGAGTTTCTATTCAGACTAACTTTGATGCCGAGGGTGTGGCCGCATACCGCAAGCCGGTGGTTGAAAACGGCGTTCTCAAAACCCTTCTTTATAACAGAGAAACTGCCGCTGCAGCAGGTGTTGAAAGCACAGGAAACGCAAGTAAGGGAAGCTATGCTTCGCCTGTTGGTATAAGTCCCTATGCTTTCTGCCTTGAAGCAGGCAGTCACAGCGAGGAAGAGCTTTTCGCTATGGCAGAGGGCGGTATTTATATCACCGAGGTTAAGGGACTTCACGCAGGTGCAAACCCCGTAACAGGAGATTTCTCTCTTGAATCTGCGGGCTTCCGCATTGTTGACGGCAAACCTGCCGAGGCAATCAAGTCCTTTACCATTGCAGGCAACTTCTTCGAGCTTATTAATTCTATTGCAGCCCTTTCCAACAAGGTTGAGGTTGCCGTTACGGGCGGATTTACCACATTTGGTTCTCCCGCTGTGCTTGTACACGACGTTAGCATCGCAGGAAAATAAAAATTGTTTATATTTTAACAATCTCTATTGACATTGCTACGATATTGTGCTAATATATAATTTGTGTGAAAATATTTTAAGGAGAAAATAAAATGGCAACTTACAACAAGAAAAACATTGAAAATATTGACGTAGCCGGCAAAACCGTGCTTGTTCGCTGTGATTTCAATGTACCTATGAAGGACGGTGTGATTACCTCTGACAAGAGAATAATCGGTGCACTTCCTACTATCAAATATCTTCTCGGCCAGGGTGCAAAGGTTATTCTTTGTTCTCACATGGGTAAGCCCCACGCTATTCTTTCCGAGGGCTTTGGCCTTACAAAGAAGGAGAAGAAGGCAGTTGAGGCCCTTCCTGCCGAGGAACAGGCAGCAGCTACTGCAGATTATCTTGCAAAGGCACTCGTTGCAGACAAGAAAAAGCTTACTCTTAAACCCGTATGCGTAAGACTTAACGAGCTTCTCGGCGAGGGAACAGTTGTCTTTGCAGAGGATATTATCGGCCCTGATGCAAAGGCAAAGGTCGCATCTCTCAAACCCGGTAAAGCAGTTCTTCTTGAGAACACCCGTTTTGATGTTCGCGAGACAAAGAACGGTGCTGAGCTTGCAAAGGAGCTTGCTTCCTACGCAGACGTATTCGTAAACGATGCATTTGGTGCGGCTCACAGAGCTCACGCATCTACCGCAGGTGTTGCTGATTACATTCCCGCAGTTTGCGGTTACCTTATCGAAAAGGAAATCTCGGTAATGGGCAAGGCACTTCAGAATCCCGAGAGACCTTTTGTGGCTATCCTCGGCGGTGCAAAGGTTGCAGATAAGCTTAATGTTATCGACAATCTTCTTACCAAGGTTGATACTCTTATTATCGGCGGCGGTATGGCATTTACCTTCAACGCAGCAAAGGGCTACGGTGTAGGCAAGTCTCTTCTTGACGAAACAAAGATCGACTATTGCAAGGAGATGATGGCAAAGGCAGAGGAGCTTGGTGTAAAGCTTCTTCTTCCTGTTGATAATGCGGTTGCAGACAGCTTCCCCAACCCCATTGACGGCCCTATTGATATCGAGTATGTTGATTCCGACAAGATTCCTGCCGATAAGGAAGGTCTTGATATCGGTCCTAAGACCGCTGCTATGTATGCAGAGGCGGTTCTTAGTGCAAAGACTGTTGTTTGGAATGGTCCTATGGGTGTATTTGAGAACCCCACTCTTGCAAAGGGTACAATCGCCGTTGCACAGGCACTTGCTGACAGTGATGCAATCACCATCGTAGGTGGCGGTGACAGTGCAGCAGCTTGCGAGCAGCTTGGCTATGCTTCAAAGATTACTCATATTTCTACCGGTGGCGGTGCATCTCTTGAGTTCCTTGAGGGTAAAGATCTTCCCGGTATCAGCTGCCTTTTGGATAAATAATTTTGGCAATTTCCGCCGTTCTCGTGCAGACTCGCCGTAGGCAACTACGGCTTCGGCACGCGAACAACAAAACTTGTTCAAAATTCTAAATCCAAAAGTACTACAATTTGAATAGACTTAGATAAGGAAAAACATAATGAGAAAAACAGTAATTGCAGGCAACTGGAAGATGAATATGACTCCTTCTGAGACAAAGGCATTCATCACAGAGCTTGCTCCTATGGTAAAGGGAATGGACAAGTGCGACATCGTACTTTGCGTTCCTTATGTTGATATCGCAACTGCGGTAGAGGCAGCAAAGGGCACTAATATTAAGATTGGTGCAGAGAATGTTCACTTTGCAGAAAGCGGTGCGTATACCGGTGAAATCAGTGCAAAGATGCTTCTTGAAATCGGAACAGAGTATGTTGTAATCGGTCACTCCGAGAGAAGACAGTACTTCGGCGAAACAGACGAAACGGTTAATCTTCGTACTAAAGCAGCACTCAAAGCGGGCTTAAAAGTTATACTTTGTCTTGGCGAAGTTAAGGACGAAAGACTTAACGGAATCACCAATGAAGTGGTTGCAATGCAAACAAAACTTGACCTTTTGGGCATTTCTGCCGAGGAAATGAAGAATGTTATCATTGCTTACGAGCCCGTTTGGGCAATCGGAACAGGCCTTACAGCAACACCCGAACAGGCAGACGAAACCTGCGGTGTTATTCGTGCTACACTTGCAGAAATCTACGGCAGCAAGGTTGCAGAAAGCACTACAATTCAGTACGGCGGTTCTATGAACGACGGAAATGCGGCAGAGCTTCTTGCTAAGGTTAATGTTGACGGCGGTCTTATCGGCGGTGCATCTCTTAAAACAGACAAGTTTACCGCAATTGTAAAGGCGGCAAACTAAAATAAAAATCCCGTTTTTTATCAGGAAAAACGGGATTTTTTTGCTTTTTTTTAAATAATAATTTGCTTTTTGCCTATTATTTTAAAAATTTTCCCATAACTATTGACTTTTAAAAAAACATTTGCTATAATTAGTGTATACTAATATAAGTATACATTGTCCGCTTTTTAGCGGAGAGAAGAGGTGTTTAACTATGCACGAATTCCTTGATGCTTTTGAAGGTGGAAAGAAAGAGCAGATTTCCGAGTTGCGTGAGACACTGAACGATGACAAAAAACGTGTTTCAGATGAGCTTACATATTACAAGTCGGTTGCAAAGGATATAAAAAAGGCCAAGAAGCGTGTTGAGGCAGCTCAGACCGCCTATGATAAGCGTGAGTCTGAAAAGAATGCTATAAAGCTTCAGGAGGCAACCGAAGAGCTTGAGGCAACTGTAAGCACCTTTGAAGAGGGCGAAGGTCAGATTAGACTTTTGCTTGACACCGTTCAGGCGGATTATTCCAATATAGCTGCTATGTACAAGGGCAGAAAGGCAGACAGAGTAATGGATGCCTTCGAAAAGTACAACAGCACAATTTTATCGCGTATTATTGATATTCAAGCATACATAGAGACGGACAGTTATTTTGAGTCCGATGAAGAGGAGGAAGAAACAACCATGGCAATTCCCGAGATTCCCGTAGCAAACGGCATTCCCAATGCTGCACCCGCAGCACCCCAGCAGGCAGCTCCTGCTTTTGCAGCTCCTGCATATCAGTAT
>JAZSRX010000063.1:0-43285 GCA_045538685.1 Eubacteriales bacterium
TGGAGAACAAGCTCTCCGATGGCTTCGTTTAGTATGCGAACCCATGCGACGGACGTCGCTGGGTTTGATGAGCGTACGGCTCACCAACGACAGAAAAAAGAAAAAGCAGGACTTTTGTCCTGCTTTCTGTCGTTGGTGAGCCGGATGATAAGAAGGTCGAATAAATTATTTATTCTCTTTTCGTTCCTTTATCCATTTTGAAAAACGGTTATAAAAACGCTCGCCCTTCTTATAGGCAAACAGCTCGCATATTGCAAACAAGCCGAAGTATGCCGGAATTGCAATCAAGGCAATTGTAGGATAGGTCAAAAATTCCAATCCTCCAAAGGGAGAGTGAATAAGAAACATCGAGTTTACCTCGTATGCCATCTCCTCTGAAACCAACGTGCGAAATACAAGATTGCAATAAAGTCCGATAACCATCATCTCGACTACAGAAATCACGATATGAATTATATTATTTTTAATATTCACCTTCACGTGACCAAAAACAGCCAGCAAAAGTACGTTGAAAAGAAGCGTAGCATGAGAGATTATTCCTTTTGTCACGTCAAAATCAGCAAGGGTGGGGTTTCTGATAAAATCAACGTTGGCGAACATTCCCACAAGGGTGGACACAATGCCAAACCAAAAAATGTAATCGGATAAAAATTTTCCAATCCGAGAGTTTTTGTCTCTCAAAAAGCCATAGACCACGCAAGACCACATTACCACATTACATGGGTATATCGGTAAAATCAGATTGGGGTTATGAGTCAGATACTCCATAGCCGTTCCGTCTGAAAAATGATGATATAAAAGCGAACTGTAATGACAAAAAACGGTGAAAATCGCCGATACGATAAGAAGAACGTCTTTGATGCGTTCACTCTTACAATACTTTTTAACACACAACAAGCCAATTGCAATTACGGCGATAAGTACTAAATTTAATATTAAAAGGTGTTCCATAATATTTTTCCTTTAATCGTTGAAGATATAGCAATTAACATTATATCATGTATTTTTGATAAAATCAAGTACGTAATACTGTACCATAAAACCTGTGATTTTAGCGCAAAAGAATCCGTCTGTTTTTGTACAGGAATTTCATCACAGATGAATATACCCACACCCTGCGCCTGAAGAGCGAGCTCTTCGATCTTCGGGTGGGGTATGCGAACCCATATTCAAAACGCAAAGCGTTTTGAGTGGGTTTGATGAGCGTACGGGTCAACCAACGACAGAAAAAGAAAAAAGCAGGACTTCTGTCCTGCTTTCTGTCGTTGGTGACCCGTACGGGAATCGAACCCATGTTTTCAGCGTGAGAGGCTAACGTCTTAACCGCTTGACCAACGGGCCTTGCTTTATTCAGCTTGTCTATTATACATTCTTTTTATCGGTTTGTCAAGATGTTTTTGAAAAGTTTTTAAGATTTTTTTCAGGAAGCAGCAAAATGTATTAATTTTTCGTTAATCTTTCGCTTTTTTGATAGAAAACCGCACATTTCATAATTTAATTATTGATTTTCTAACAGAATCGTGGTAAAATTAATGTGGAATTTTATACACGAAAGAGCTTTATTGGCAAAAACACAGGCAGAAAGGCAATAAAATGGACTATACGAAATTAAATCCGATAATCAGATCGGTGTCGCTTTATGAGAAAATTAACCGCACAGACGAGTGTATCGGCTACGACTCGCGTGTTATTTATATTATTTCGGGAGAGCTTAATGCCGTTGTGGGCGGAGAAAAGCTCGGTCACCTTGCACCCGGAAATCTGCTTTATATCCCTGCCGGCGTGCCCTACAAGCTGAAAAGTAAGTATCTGCGTGGGGTGGTGGTAACATTTGATCCCTTTGATACCAAACCCGAACCCTCTGATCGGCTTTCTCCCGTTCCCACGGCAGAATATAACGAGGAGCTTTGCCACAAGGACGGTATTGAAGGCCCCCTTGAAAAGCATATTCTTCTGCCCGATATGGAGGCAGAACGAGATACATTTATACGTATGGCGAACATTTTCACCTCGGCAGAGGGACATTACAAAGCACAGATTTCCGCAATGTTCAAGCTTATACTTTTAAAGGTTATCGAAACGGCGGACGAAAATGCCCTGCCAGCCAGAATGGTTGAGGAGCTTGACAACTACATCAGAGAAAATGTGTCCGACGAGATTTCAAATACCGAGATCGGTGCGATTTTTGGTTATCATCCCTTCTATGTGAGCCGTATGCTGAAGGACCGCAAGGGTATGACACTGCGTCAGTATATAATCGCATATCGCTTAAAGTGTGCAAAGCGGATGCTTGAGCTTTCGGACAAGAGTGCGGCAGAAATTGCCGAGGAGTGCGGTTTTACCGATGCATCTTATTTTGCAAAAACTTTTAAGTCAGCTTTTGGTGTGACTCCCAAGGAGTACAGAAACAGTTTTAAAGAGGATTTTGTTTAAATTTGTCAATCTTTGTTGACATTTTATGGAGAAATAATGAAATTAAAGAAAAACGATCTGTTCCAAGTCGAGATTTTTGATATTACAAATCTTGGCTTTGGAGTGGCGAAAATAGACGGTGCGGTTGTTTTCGTTTCGGGAACCGTTCCCGGCGATATAGCCAAAATCAGAATAATAAAGACCAGCTCATCCTACTCGGTTGGACGTGTTGAGGAACTTATATTTGCCTCGCCTATGCGTACCGAGGGCAGATGTGACAACGAGCAATGTCGCAGTTGTGCCTACAAGTGCCTTGGCTATGAGCAGGAAAAGCAACTTAAAGAGGAAAGTGTCAGACAGATTTTCAAGAAAAGCGGTCTTGATGAGGTGAAAATTATGCCCCTTGTGGGCTCACCTATTGAGAGCGAGTATCGAAACAAGGCACAGTATCCCATAAGCCGAGACAAAAGCGGCAACTACTTGATTGGCTTTTACGCACCCAAGAGTCACAGAGTTACCGAGGCGGCAAACTGCCCCTTAGCACCTAAAATTTTCTCTGAAATTATAGAGGTTTTGCGTGAATTTTTCGCGGCAAACGACCTTTCTGTATATAACGAGCAGAACGGCGATGGGCTTCTCCGCCACATTTACCTTCGCAGAGGCGAGGTTTCGGGAGAGGTTATGCTTACTTTTGTTATTAATGGATCTGTCCTGCCCCATTCCGACGAGCTTGTGGCAATTTTAAGCGAAAAGTTCCCCGAAATTGTTGGTATTCTCATCAACATAAACAGAGAAAACACGAATATTATTCTTGGCGAGGAGTTCATTACTCTGTTCGGCAGAGATTATATTTTCGATACACTTGGCGGTGTGACTTTAAAGATAACTGCACCCTCATTTTACCAGGTAAATCACTCGGCAGCAGAGCTTTTGTATGCAAAGGCAAAGGAGATGGCTGCTCCGACAAAAGATGATTTGCTCCTTGACCTTTACTGCGGTGCCGGATCTATCGGTCTTTCAATGGCAGATGAAGCAGGCGAGGTTATCGGAATTGAGATTGTTGAAAGTGCTGTTGAATGTGCCACCTTTAATGCCGAGATAAATCACATTTTCAATGCGTCCTTCTACGCAGGCGATGCAAGCGACACAAAGAAAATTCTTGAACCCGCCGAGGTAAAACGCGGCGAAAAAATAAAACCCGATATTGTTATACTCGATCCACCGAGAGGCGGCACAACGGAAGAGCTAATAAACCACATTTCTACCCTAAATCCGACAAGAATAGTTTACATTTCCTGCAATCCTGCCACTTTGGCAAGGGATATGACGGTGTTTAAGCAGTGCGGCTACGTAGGCAACGAAGTGACACCTTTTGACTTGTTCCCGATGACAGGCCATGTCGAGTCCGTCGTGTGTCTCACACGTCGTATCGACGTCGATATGCGCCGCTGACGCGCCGCTCGATATAGCCCCTTTGGCTCGATATGGCGCTAAAGCGCTCGATATGCCCTGCGGGGCGAGGAGAGAAGGCGCAATCGACACTCGTTGCCACAGGCAACATATCGAATTTCGATCGTAGCGAGAAATATATCGATTGCTTGCGGAGCGAGCAAATATCGAGTTGCGAAGCAACATATCGACAAAAAGAAAGGACTTTTATCAAATGACCGATAATAAGAACCAACTCCGAGAAGACGCCATAGAATTTGCAATTCAAATATCCGACCTCTGTGATGAAATAAAAGGTTGCTCCGTTTATGTGAATCAGATTGTCCGTTCTTCATCGTCCATCGGAGCCAATATTCACGAAGCAAAATACGCACAAAGCAAAGCGGATTTTATAAACAAGCTTGAAATCTCTTTGAAAGAGTGCTCGGAAACGGAGTATTGGCTTGAACTTATATTCAGAAAAGGTAAAATGACCGAACCTATGTATAAGGATTTAAGAAACAGATGCGGTTCAATCAGGCGCAGACTCATCGCCTCCATCACCACCGCAAAGGAAAACGGTTAAGGACAAATAATGATTTCGAGCGAAACTCGAAACTTCACTTTACATCTGTTTGGTATAACATATCGAAAGGAAAACCTTAATGAGCAAACTAAGAATTATCGACAATATACAATTACTAAAAGAAGTGGACAAGGTAGCATTAGAAGCCTCCTTAGTTTGCGATTGTGGCAACGAATGGTTTCATGTATTGCATACGGGCAAGAAAACAAAAGGTTTCCTTCGCCCTTGGTTGGTAAAAAACAACAAGCAAATCTCCGTTATGTGCAAATGTAGGGACTGTGGTAAAAAAATAATCGTATGTGACACCACGATTGATGGGTTAAAGCCTTTACATATTGAAAAGCCCAACTACGCAGAGCTCGCAATAAAAGGTAAAAACGTATTTAAAATTATCCTTTACTATAACTATTGGGAAGAGGATTATTTGACAGATCGTTTTTACGATTGTTTTATACATGCGATAGACGAGGACGGCAAGAAGCGAATACTGTATGAAGGTTGGTAATAAATATACCTTTTGTCGTTACCACCCCCGTTTCTGGCACAAAAATATACCTTTTGGAGTCTTGACCCACGTGGAAAGTGTGGTTTGCCTTGAAAGGAAATTATATGAAAAATAAAAAAGCTGTTAATAAATTATTTTCTTTTCATAGTGTTTCTTCTCCTTGCGATTTCGCTACAAGAATCAAAGAGGAAGCTGTTAAGTCAAATTTTAAACTTGAGCAAAACGAAACAGACTTCCGTTTGCAACTTGGCGGTAATCACGGGGGAAGGATTGTTTACAAAGCAACTGTGACGGCAGATGAAAGTGGCGGCTCTTACATAAGCGGAGAAATAGTAATAATTCCTTGGAACGACAAGCCAGGCAAAAAGAAAAGTATAACAGAAAAGATTTTTTCGATAGTTTGTTATATCGCTGTCATTCCTTTCGTGCTGATTTTCTTATTATGCTACGGAACATATATGTTATTTGTCAAGTTGTTTCGTGGTAAAAATCTCGAAGTTACAAACGAAGAAATACTTTGCGACTTCATGATAAATAAAATGTGTTGTAAAAAAATGGAAGAACAAAATAATGGCAAATGATATTTTTCACATATAGTTTTGAGACCTTTTGGAGTCTTGACCTGCGTGGAGAGTGTAGTTTGTCTTACAAGAAAGGACACATTATTATGAAAGAATTTACAGAGGCGATTGGCTCTGCGTTTTCGGTACGCGACTGCGATGGCGGTATTCTGCTGATTACTCCAATAATGTATCAGGGAGCTGATCAAGGCTTTTCCTTTTATATAGAGAAAAACGGAGGCGGCTACAAAATCAATGACCGAGGCGAAACCTTTGAATATATGAGAGAAAATTTTGACCCCGAGCGATACACCGACAAAATCGAAGATATATGCGAGCGCTTTGAAATCACTCTAATTGACGGAGTGTTTTGGGGACATCTTTCCTCTTTGGAATCGGGGCAGACTATGCGAAATCTTTTTAAATTTTTCGGTGCTATGAATATGATAGCAAACATTGACACATTTTAAGGCGGAGTGCTTTTACAAAAGCTAATACAGATATGAAATTTATTGCAAAACAATTTGACGAGCTGACGGCTCGGGAGATATATGAGATTGTCAGAGCCAGGCAGGAGATTTTCCTGATGGAGCAGAATATCGTCTGCCGCGACTTTGATGGGGTAGACTACGATGCCCTGCACTGCTTCCTTTGGGAAGATGGCAAGGTTTTGGCATATATGCGTGCATTTATGATCGACGATGGAATTCGCCTTGGCAGATTTCTCACCCTAAGGCACGGCGAGGGGCTTGGCAGACGGCTGATGGAGCTGTCGCTGCCTATTGTTACAGAAAAATTTAATTGTAAAAAAATAAGCTTTCACGCACAAAAACACGCCGAGGGCTTTTACTTGAAGCTGGGCTTTAAGACCTGCTCTGAGATATTCCTTGAAGAAGGCATCGAGCACGTGGAAATGACAAAGACATTTTAATTCTGACAAAAATAATTTAAAATATTGGAGATATTCTATGGAAAGAAACAGATGGTACAAGGATATGGTGTTTTACCAGATCTGGCCCAGATCCTTTAAGGACGGAAACGGCGACGGTATGGGTGACCTTCTCGGCGTTTGCGAGAAGCTTGATTACATAAAATCGCTTGGCTGTGACGGAATTTGGTTTTCTCCCCTTTATCCCTCTCCCGGAGTGGACTGCGGATATGATATATCAAACTACCTTGATATAGCCGAAGAGTTTGGCGGTATGGACGCCTTCAAGCATATGCTTGACGAGGCACACAAGAGAGGTATGAAGGTTATTATGGACCTGGTTGTAAACCACACCTCCACCGAGCACGAATGGTTCAAGAAGAGCCGTCAGAAAATCGATCCCTACACCGACTACTATATCTGGCGTCCTGCAAAGAAGGGCGACAAGCTTCCCAACAACTGGGACTCGCTGTTTGAGGGCAAGGCCTGGGCGTGGGATGAGGTTCGACAGGAATACTATATGCATCTCTTTGCCATCGAACAGGCAGATCTTAATATGGACAATCCTCTTGTGCGAGAGGAGGTTAAGAATATTCTTAAATTCTGGCTGGATATGGGAGTTGACGGCTTCAGAGAGGACGTTATCACCTTTATTTCCAAGCCCGAAGGACTGCCTAATGACTATATTATGCCTGCATCCAAGGGTATTTTTATGTTCAACCACGGCCCTCACCTTTACGAATATCTTGAAGAGTTCAAGCGTGACGTGTTTGACAAATACGACGCAATGATCCTGGCGGAAGCACCTATGGTTTCTCCCAAAAAGGCACTTGAATACATCACCGAGGACGACAGCCAGGTGCTTGATATGATGATTCAGTTCAAGACACAGGAGGCAGACTGCTTCTTTACAGATTTCAGACATATGCCCTTCAACCTTCGCAAGATGAAGCGTGCCTTTACAAAGTGGCAGACCGAGCTTGAGGGCAAGGGCTGGAATATGCTTTATATTGAGAACCACGACCATCCCAGAATGGTTTCGAGATACGGCAGCGAGAAGTTCCAGAAGGAAAGTGCAAAAATGCTTTCGGCAATGTATATGTTCCTTAAAGGCACTCCCTTTGTATATCAGGGACAGGAGATCGGTATGACAAACTGGTATCCCGAAAGCCCTCTTATGTACGAGGACGTACAGACAAAGTGGCAGTACAACAACGTTGGAACACACAAGTCCGACGAAAAGCGACTTCAGGTGCTTTGGAACGGCTCTCGCGACAGTGCTAGAACACCTGTGCAGTGGTCGGCTGAGGAAAATGCCGGTTTTACCACAGGAAAGCCCTGGTTCTATGTGAACGAAAACTATAAGGAAATTAACGTTGCGGATCAGGAAAAGGACCCAGATTCTGTGCTTAATTTCTATCGCAAGGCGATAAAGCTTCGAAAGACACTTTCCGCCGTAAAGTACGGAAATTACACCGAATATTTCAAGAGCTCGAAGAAGCTTTACGCATATTCAAGAGAGGACAAGAGACAGAAATTGCTTGTACTTTGCTCCTTCGCAGGCGAGGATATGAAGCTTAAGGTGCCCTCCGGCTTTGACATTAGCAAGGCACAGTGTATGCTTTGTAACTATAAGGATTCCACCTCTCGAATTATGCGTCCTTACGAAGTAAGGGTTTACCTTTGGGATAAATAAGAATTCCGGCTTAAATGAAAAAAACAGAAATTGCAAAAATCCCCTTTGCACTGCCCGGGCGGATTGAGAAAATCTGCTCGGGGGCGAGGGTTTATGACAGCTCCTGCTCGCAGGAGGCAAAGGTTTACTTTATTGACCGCGATGGCGGTTATTACCTAAAAATTGCTAAGCCAAAGTCACTTTGCCGAGAGGCAACTATGACTGCCTATTTTTACCAAAAGGGGCTTTCGGCAGAAATTTTAGACTATATTTCAGGTGAGAGTGATATATTACTTACAAAAGCTCTCTCGGGAGAGGACTGCACCCACATAAAATATCTTTCAGAGCCAAAAAAGCTTTGCACATTTTTAGCTGAAAAACTGCGTGAATTGCACGAGGTGGATTTTTCGGACTGTCCCATACAGGACAGAGTCAGCGAATATATCGCACTTGCCGAGGCAAACTACCTTTCGGGAAGCTACAACAAAGAGCATTTCCCCGACTCCTTTGGCTATTCATCGGCAGATGAAGCTTTTTCTGCACTTTCCCGTGGCAAAAAGCTGCTGGAAAACCGGGCTTTGATACACGGCGACTACTGTCTGCCAAACATAATGCTTGACGGTAACAAATTTTCGGGATTTATTGATCTTGGGAACGCAGGAGTCGGCGACAGGCATATTGATTTGTTCTGGGGAGCTTGGTCGATTGGCTTTAACCTTTCACTTATAGGCGAAACAAATATTGACGTATATAAAGAGCGATTTTTTGACAGCTATGGCAGAGATAAAATAAATAAAGAGACACTCTTGACGGTAGCTGCTGCCGAGGTGTTTTCATAAAGAAAAGAGGATTTTATGGCAAAAAAGTTAAGAATTGTTTGCATTGTGTTGCTTTTTATTGCACTTTTTATGCTGACAATCAATATTATTCCACCGAAAAAGGTTATGAAAGATAATCCTTTTGTTGTTGGCGAGGGCAATCTTCCTATGATTGCGGCTCACAGAGGCGGAGCTATTAACAACCCCGAAAACACCCTGCTTGCCTTTCGCGAGGCGGTGAATTCCTATGGAGCACAGATTATTGAAAGCGACCTTTACCTTACCAAAGACGGTTATCTTGTCTACAATCACGACGGGTATATTGACGAGACCTGTGATATAAACGGCGATATTCCCCACCCCGACGTGATTAAAAAATGCAAGATCAAAAGCAACCGTCATTACATAAAGGATATGACATTAGACGAGCTGAAAAAGTACAACTTTGGCTATTATTTCAGCAACTCTGACGGAAGAATTTACAAGGATGTTACCAACATCGAGGAACAGGGCTTGCAGATTGCAACCGTCGAACAGCTTTTTGAGGAATTTTACGAAAGCAACCCCGAGCTTTTGTTTATCGTTGAGATAAAGGACAGCGGCGATATGGGCAGGCAAGCCCTTAAAAAGCTTGATGAAACATTGAAATACTACCCCGATTATGCCGATAACGTTGTAGTTGGCTCTTTCCACAGAGAAATTGAGAAGGAGCTTGAGGAAAATTATCCCCACCTTATGCGAGGAGCTTCGGTTTCGGGTGCGGCGGGCTTTATTCTGACTCAGTTTTTGGGAGTAAATCTTCTTTATCCGGGAAAGTTCAGCTGCCTTCAGATTCCTCTCAGCTACGATTTGAAAATTATCGAGCTACGGCTTGATTTTAAAACAATAATTAACCGAGCTCACAGAAAAAATATGGCTGTTCAGTATTGGACAGTAAACGACGAGGACGAAATGCGGCATCTTATCGAGCTTGGTGTCGACTGCATTATGACAGACAATCCTGCCCTGCTTCGTCAGGTTTTGAACGAATACGAGGGAAAATAACTGATTAATTATGTACATAGCAGAGGAAGCACCTCTTTATTATAAAGGAGAAAAAGAAATGAAAAGCTGTATGGAAATAATGCTTTCACGCAGAAGCATTAAAAAATACAAACCCGATATGCCGAAAAAAGAGGATATCGACAAGATAATCAATGCAGGTCTTGCTGCCGCAAGCGGAAGAAATATGCAGGCGGCTGTTATCGTCGCCGTTACAAACAAGGAGATACGCGATATGCTCTCACGCGACAACGCGGCTGTTATGGGAGCGAGTGCAGATCCCTTCTACGGAGCTCCCTGCGTTCTGGTAGTTCTGGCGGAAAAGACGGCACACACATATGTTTATGACGGTTCGCTTTGCCTTGGCAATATGATGCTGGCGGCACACGAGCTTTCGCTTGGTTCCTGCTGGATACACAGAGCAAAAGAGGTTATGGAAGAGCCCAAGTGGCAGGAATGGATTAAATCTCTCGGACTTGAAGGAGAGTATGAAGGTATCGGTAACCTGGTTATCGGATACAGAGACGGAGATTATCCCGAAGAAAAAACCAGAAAGGACGGTCGTGTAGTTTATGTCGACTGAAAAAAATAAGGAAATTTTGGCTGAAACCGAAACCGAAAAGCCGACCGTAGAGCCCGGCGAAAAGGTTACGGAAAAAGCGGCGGAAAAGAAGGAAAAAACTGCAAAGAAAAAGGGTATCAGCAAAAAGGTACACCTTGCAATAATCGTGTTTATTGAGCTTTTGGCGGTTGTGCTTGTTATCGCATTAATATTCTTTGCCGACAAAAAAATGTACACCGTTACCTTTGACCTTGACGGCGGTATTCTTCTCAGCGGTGACGCAGAGCAAAGGGTTGTGCAAGGACAGAGTGCAACTCCACCAAAGGTTGCGAAATACGGTCACTATCTTCGTGGCTGGTCCGGCTCATATAAATCAATTACACAGAATGTTGTAATAAAGGCAATCTGGGAGTATGAAACCACACCCGGTATTGAATATTCTGTTCCCGCAAACACAAATTACTGCTCGATTTCCGGCTCATTTAAGGAAATTCAGGGCGAGATTTATATCGGTGCCTACTATGCCGAAAGACAGGTTCTGGGAATTAATTCGGGGGCCTTTAAGGACAGAACGGGCATCACCGGTGTTTACCTGCTTGACGGTATTCTCACCATTGATAGCGAAGCATTCTCGGGCTGTACCTCTCTTGAGGTTATCGAAATTCCCTCTACCGTTGTAAGAATCGGTGCAAGTGCATTTAAGAATTGTAAAAATCTTAAAGAAATCGTTCTTCCCGCTTCTCTTGAAATAATTGAAGCAAGTGCCTTTGAGGGCTGCACCTCGCTTGAAAAAGTAACATTTGAGAACGGAATTAAAACAATAGGCAAAAAGGCATTCTACGGATGTGAAAATCTTCTTTATGTTTATCTGCCCGGAACTGTAAGGGGAATTGGCAAATCCGCCTTTAATACACCCGAAATGACAATAGAACTTTACATTAAAGAGGACCAAACCCCCAGAGGATTCTTAGACGGCTGGTTTGAGGAGAGTGCGATTGTCGTATATGAGATAGGAGACAGAAATCCTGTTATAGAGGAATATATTATAAAGGAAGAAGAGGAAGATGACGGAAAATTATTCCCTGCTATAAAAGATCCTTCGATTATCAGACCGGGTGTTGACCTTCCTTTTAAAGATCTAACCGAATTCCTACCCGAAATTGAAATTAAGCCCACTCCCGACGGGGACGAGGATAGCTCTAAGGAGAGTTCCAACGAGGACGACATTTTTGACGATTTCTTTGGAGAGGACGGAAGGAAAGATCCCTTTGAGGGTATTTTCAGAGAACCAATCAAAGATTCTTCAGAAGAGGACGAGGGTGACGCAGAATGACACTTAATATGATGCAAATGGTCGGTATAATGGTCGTTTGCTATCTGGTTACTCTTACCGCCATATGCGTTTATCGTAAAGAAATCAACATCAAAATAGGTAATGCGATATTTATGATTGTTGATGCAGCTTTCTTTATCACCTGGACTTACGCATCTTATATTAATGAGTGGACCGAAAGCGGATTTATGGCATTTGATAACATAAGTCCCCTTACTATGACAATCATTCCTCTTACCGTGTTTATGAACAAAAAGGCACGAAGCTATTGCGAAAGCGGAATTGCTTTTGTGTGGTTTGGAATGTTTGTGGCTCTTATTGTAAGCCCGCAGCACGCATATATTTTCAGCGACACTTCTGCGGCATCGCTTGGCCATACCACAGAGGCGGCCTGTCATCTTATCGCTTCGCTGTACGGAGTTTATCTCATCATTACAGGACAGGTTAAATGCAATGTTGAAAGTCTTAAAAAGGCGGCAGTTTTTCTGTACTCGGCAATCGGAATCGGTGTCATAGCCAATTATCTTTTGCATACATCTAATTTCGGAATGAATCCCTACGGAGACTATTCCATTTATATGATAGATATTTTCAGAAGCTTTGAGGCAACACTTATAGCATACCTGCTTGGCGTTTTCGTGGTGATTGTGGTAGGAATGCAGCTTGGACACCTGCTTTACAAGATTGTCTCGCCCGAGAAAGAGTCGGATAACACCGAGTCGAAAGAAACAAAGGCGGAAGGGGCAGAGATAAGCTCCGAAGAAAAACCTACTGCCTGTGATACAGAAGATGCTAATGAAGAAGATTTTTCTATAGACGAAAATACTGACGAGCCGGAAGAGAACACAGAACCGAAGGAAGCCGTAACGGCAACCGACAGCAACTGACATTTACTTACTAAAGGATAAAAAAATGGAAAATCCCATACTTAAAAGACGCAGTGTAAGAAAATTCAAGGACACAATAATCCCGCGTGATATGATTGACTCGCTGCTTGAAGCGGCAATGGCAGCACCAAGTGCCTGTAACAGACGTCCTGTGGATTTTTATGTTATTACGAATGAAGAAAAATTAGAGGAAATATCGCTTTGCGGAAGATTTACCCGAATGAAAGCTCCGCTTACCATCGTGGTGGTGGGCAATGTGAGACGTGCCCTGCCTTTACAGCTTCAGGACTATTGGATTCACGATGCCGCAGCGGCAAGTGAGAACATACTTTTGCAGGCAACAACCCTTGGTCTTGGCTCCTGTTGGTGCGGTGTACATCCGCAAAAACGGGTTATGGCAAAGGTGAGCTCGGCACTTGGACTTTCGGAAAAGGATATTCCCTTCTCCATAATAAAAATCGGCTACCCCGACGAAAATCCCGAACCCCACTCGGGTTATGACGAAAAACGGGTGCATTTTGTAGATTAAGGGTAAAGCCATATTGAATAGTATTTTTTATGGAAAAGGACTGCTTTCCGCAGTCCTTTTTTTCTTTTTTATTTCAGGATATCAAAGAATCCGAAATTTTCTCTGTCATATTCCTTGCTCCGATTAAATATACTCTACCATAGAAACTTTTGGAGGTAGGATATGTTCATATATTCCATTCGTGCATCGACTATTAAGGTATGCTGTGTGGTTCTGCTCTTTGCGGTGTTGCTGACGGGGCTTGTGCTTTCAGGCAGAAACGGTGCGGTTTCGGCAATAAGCTCTGCCACCGAGGTGAATTACGGCGGCATCAGCGAGAAGAAGGACAGAGTTGGCTTTATCAGCAGCTTTGGCATCCGGATTGACGAGAGCTCGGAGGAGCAGGTTAAATTCCGTATGCCCGACAATTTTGACCGTGTGATTCTCGGCTACAACGAGCTTCAGAAAAAGCAGGGACTTGATCTGTCAAAATACAGGAACAAAAGAGTGACCCGCTACACCTATAAGGTGACAAATTATGATGGCGAGGGCGAGGTATACGCAAATCTCTTTGTTTTCAGAAACAGGATAGTTGCCTGCGACCTCTCCTCTGCCTCGCCCGACGGCTTTGTAATACCCTTGACACTGGTAAGCAAGGATAATCTTAAATAACGGGGTATTCGTTAACCTTTTTTCCTCTAAGGCATATGATGATATTGAGCTGACGAAAGCCACGAGGCGAATGGCTCAAAACATCTTTGGAGGAAACATAATGAATAACAACTGCTTATGCCACATCTTTGACGACAACTGCACCTGGATTATCATCCTTGCGATAGTTATTGTATTTTGTTGCTGCTGCAACCACTGATAGAGCTTCTCGCAAATAATTCAATTCGGATAACCCCATATAAGCAGAAAAGAGCAGACATTTCGTCTGCTCTTTTTATTTAACATTAATTTTTGGTAAAATCAAATACGGCATTACCGTCTTTTATTACCAGACGTGCCTCAAAATACTTGCCGTTTTTGGAAATGAAGCTTCCCATTGTGGCGGTTGCCCCCTCGGCAAGAAGGCGGCGAACCTCGCTTATGGGAATATCTCTGTGGCAGATGTTGATGCCCACGCGGAATTTGCAGCCATCGTCAAAGCCCATACAGCCATAGTTGTACTTGCCCCTGACAACATTTTTGCCGCAGGTGGGACAAACACCAACAATTTCGCCGTATTTGCCTGTGTCAACACCCTTAACTTCCGAAGGACCGTTTGCACCCTTTTTAAACACCTCGGCAATCTCGCCCTCGGCAAGTTTTACACTGTCCGAAACGGTCATCTCACCTCGGTAAACCTTTTTAAGTGCCTTACCAAGCTCGCTGGTCTTGTATTTGTCCATACTTATGGAAAGTCGACCAAGTGACTGGATAAAGTGCTCGCCACCGGGGAGAATGGTGTAAACGTCCTTTTTCAAGGCGATATATCCGCTTTTCTTGGCATTGTCGATAATGCCCGAGCGAGTTGCCTCTGTTCCAAGCTCAAGGCCCTCGAAAACAGCACGGTAGTCCTCAGCATCGTCAACCTCGCCCGATTCCTCAAGCTCCTTTGCCTTTGCCTTATCGTCTTTAAAGGGATTTTTCAGGTAATTATTTAATGTGGTAATTGTATAATGCTTTGGGGGTGTGGTCTGCTTTTCAGCCGGCTTAAAGTCGATATTTACCTCATCGCCAACCGACAGATTGGGAAGAATTTTGTCCTTTTTGGTATAATCGTCATACTTTGTCCAGCCCTTTTCAATAATGACTGTGCCTTTGAGAGAAAATTCCTCAAGCTCGCCGACCTTGATTTTAATCTCGGACTTTCTGGCAACACACTCCTCAGAGCAGAACACCGCAACAAAACGGCGGAAAACGGTGGAATAAACCTTATTTTCCTCCTCGGACAGCTTATCCTTTTGAGGAATTTTATAGGTTGGAGTAAGAGCCGAGTGTGCCTCTATCTTAGAGTCATCAAAAATCTGCTTTGAGTCCTTAAATCTGACGGGGTAGCCAAGTTTTCCGATATTTCCGATAATCTGCTTTATTTTGTCCTTTTCGGCGGTGGCAAGATACTCGGAGTTGGTTCTGGGATAGGTGAGATAACCCTCCTCATACAGCTTCTGAATAATGCGAAGACTGTCTGTCATACTCATCTTGTATTTTTCGCCAAGCACATTCTGCAGGGTGGACAAGGAATATAGCTTCCCGGGGAAAATATTTTCCTTTTTGCTGGTAACATCTGTTACAACTGCACCGGTCTCATTATAGAGCTTTGCGGTGTCTTCCGCCTTTAAAAGCTCGTCTTTTGTAAACTTTTGTTTGCTTGTAAGCTCGATTTTCTCGCCATTTGTCTCCTCGGAGCTTTGAATAACAAAATATTTTTCGGGAACAAAATTGCGGATTTCCATATCTCTGTCGTATATGGCACGAACTATGGGAGCAATAACTCTGCCTACGCGAAGAAGCTTTCCTGTCTTGATTGTGGCATATCTTGTAAGGTTTACACCGTAGAGCCAGTCGATGTAGGTTCTTGCCAAGCCCTCGCCTGCAAGATTGTCATACTCCGACTCGTCCTTCATCTCGGTGAGTGCCTTTGCAACCGTCTCGGGAGTCTGGTCAGGAAGCCACAGACGCTTCTGCTTTTTCTCGGTTTTAAGAGCATTCTGCACGCAAAGGCGAACAATAATTTCACCCTCGCGATCTGCGTCGCCTGCGTTTACAATGGTGTCAACATCGGGGCGGTTACAGAGCTGGGAGATAATGCCAAACTGCTTTTTAACACCCGAGTCAACCTTCTTTTTATCGTCGGAACGGCGAAGCTCGAACTTAAATTCCTTCGGGAAGCAGGGCAGATTGTTAAGTGTCCAGCGTCCCTCCTCGCTGGGTGAATAGGTTTCGATATCGGCAAGGGAGAACAGATGACCGAATGCCCAGGAAACGATATATTTTTCGCCGATATAATAGCCGTCTTTTTTATCCATTTTTGTGCCGATGCCTGCTATGATATTTCTTGCAAGACTTGGCTTTTCTGCGATAATCAGTATCATTTTGTTCTCCTTTCCGTTTTCATCCAACTTTTTTATTTTAACACACTTTGAGAAAAATTTCCATAGGTTTGCAAAAAATAAATGATTTTTTCTTGTTTTGTCGCCGGCAGGGCTCTAAAAATGTTGAGTTGTTGAAAAGCTTTCTTCAAAGAGTGGGAATATGATACCTTTTAAGTGCAGGATTCAGAGCTCCGATGCGGAGCTTGCAAACGGAGAGGTTGGCTTCAAGGATGCTGAAGGGTGATGATGACACACACCTAAATCGACTCTGGTCGAAAAAATTTTTAGGTTTTTCAAGAGCTGAAGGCACTTTCTGGTTGCCACAGGTAAGGTTAGGAAAGTATAGGTAAGAAAAGGGTAGGACAGGTCAGGATAGGACAGGTTTTACTACCATAAAAATCTTTCTTTCAAACAATCACTCATTCAGAAAAATGGCCTTCGGCTTGGAGAAAAATTTATCCTGTTTTTATTTTTTACTTTACTTTTATTGTTTGCTATGCTATAATGATATATGAAAAAAATCGGAGGACACAAAAATGGCCAAGCTATATTTCAAGTATGGTGCTATGGGCTCGTCAAAGACAGCAAGTGCACTTATTACAAAGTTTAACTACGAGGAGAGGGGCATGAAGGTGTGGCTGATTAAGCCCGCCACCGACACACGAGACGGAGACGATGTTATTAAGTCGAGAATCGGTCTTGCCAACACCTGTCGTGCGATAGACAGGAACGAGGACATTTTTGAGGTGTTCAGAAAAGAGGCGGCTGACGTTGATGCAATTATCTGCGATGAATGTCAGTTCTTCTCTGCAAAGCAGATTGACGGCTGCAGACACATTGTTGACGAGTATGATCTCCCTGTGCTCTGCTTTGGTCTGCGTACCGATTTCCTTACCCACTCTTTTGAGGGCAGTGCAAGACTTTTTGAGATTGCCGACTCTATTTCCGAGATAAAGACCATTTGCGAGTGCGGAAGCAAGGCAACCGTTAATGCCCGTATCGGCGACGACGGAAGGGTTGTTACCGAGGGTGCTCAGCTTTGTCTTGGCGGAAATGACAGATATGTTGCGATGTGCCACAGATGCTGGAAAAAGAGAATTAAGGACGAACAGGCATAAAATAACGAAAAAACCGAAAGGAATATATAAAAAATGGAACTTCAGAACATACTTTCTAAATGCGACCACACACTTCTTCTTCAGGGCTCTACCTGGGAGGAAATAAAAGCAATTTGTGACGATGGTATCAAGTTTGGCTGTGCCTCGGTATGTATTCCCGCTTCCTTTGTTAAGAGAGCGAAGGAGTACGTTGGCGACAAGCTTGCTATATGCACTGTTATCGGCTTCCCTAACGGATATTCCACAACTGCGGTTAAGATTTATGAGACCGCCGATGCTGTTAAGAACGGTGCTGACGAGATTGATATGGTAATCAATATCGGTGATCTTAAAGACAAGAGATATGACGTTATTCTTGATGAGATTAACGGCATCAAGGAAGCTTGCGGCGGCAGAATTTTAAAGGTTATTATCGAGACCTGTCTGCTAACCGACGAAGAAAAGATTAAGATGTGCGAGATTGTTTCGGAGTCAGGTGCAGACTTTATCAAGACCTCAACCGGCTTCTCTACCGCAGGTGCGACAAAAGATGACGTGGCTCTCTTTGCAAAGCACGTTAAGGGCGGCACAAAGATTAAGGCAGCAGGCGGAATTTCCTCGCTTAAAGACGCAGAGGACTTTATCGAGCTTGGTGCAGACAGACTTGGCACAAGCAGAATTGTTAAGATCGCCAAGGCGGAGAATAATATAAGCGGATATTGATAAGTTCAGAGTGCAGAGTGAACAGTGCGTATACCGCTTGCGGTATATTGCCAAGCGAGGAGATGGTACTGATTAGCAGTACAAAAAGTGTAATTATCGCGTACTTCACCACGAGCGGCAAACTATGTTTCAAGAGTGGTGCAGCGTTTATAGTTAACCTCATTTGCACAACTGCAATCAGATTTTCGAAATAAAAATTCTATATGTCGCTTTTGCGACGAGAACGAGAAAAGGAGAAAAATAAAAATGGATAACACTAAATTTCACACCCCTCATATAAAGGCAACACCCGATGATTTTGCAAAGACAGTGCTTATGCCCGGCGATCCCCTGAGAGCAAAGTTTATTGCCGAGACCTTCCTTGAAAATGCAAAGCTTGTAAACAATGTTCGCGGTATTCACGGCTACACAGGTCTTTGGAAGGGCGAGCAGGTTTCTGTAATGGCAAGCGGTATGGGTATGCCTTCTATCGGCATTTATTCCTATGAGCTTTATAACAACTTCGGCGTTGAGAACATTATGCGTATCGGCTCTGCAGGTGCTATGAGCGAGAATGTTAAGGTACGTGACATCATCTTCGGTATGGGTGCTTGTACCAACTCTAATTATGCAGTTCAGTACAACCTTCAGGGTGCTTTCGCCCCTATTGCAAGCTATGATATGATGAAGGTTGCAATTGAGGAAGCCGAGAAGCTTGGTGCAAGATATGTTGTTGGTAATCTTCTCTCCTCCGACACCTTCTACAACGCAGATGCCGAAGCAACTATGAAGTGGGCAAAGCTCGGTGTTCTTGGTGTTGAAATGGAGGCGGCTGCTCTCTATATGAACGCGGCATACCTTGGCAAGCGTGCTCTTGCAATCTGCACAGTTTCCGACCACATTATCACAGGCGAGGCACTTGACGCAGACGCAAGACAGAACTCCTTCACCGAAATGATGGAGATCGCACTTAATACCGCTATCAGACTTTAATTTCGTCTGACACATTCTATATGTCGCCTATGGCGACGTGAGGAGTAAAAAATATGAAAGCAAAAAGAGTATTTATAATAGTTCTGGACTCGGTTGGAATCGGCTATGCACCCGATGCGGCGGATTTTGGCGACCTTGGTGCAGATACTATGAGAAGAATATCAAAGTCGGATAAATTCAACATTCCCACACTTATCGGTATGGGACTTGGAAATATTGACAGAATTGACTATCTTGAAAAGACAGAAAATCCCTCTGCGGCGGTTGTAAGACTGCGTGAGATGAGTCGCGGAAAGGACACCACCACAGGACACTGGGAGATGATGGGAATTATTTCCGAAAAGCCAATGCCCACCTATCCCGACGGTTTCCCGAAGGAAGTGCTTGACGAGTTTTCACGTCGCACAGGCAGGGGTGTTCTCTGCAACAAGCCCTATTCGGGCACAGACGTAATCATAGACTACGGAAAACAGCATTTTGAAAGCGGTGATCTTATCGTTTACACTTCGGCAGACAGTGTTTTCCAGATTGCTGCTCACGAGGAGCTTGTTCCCTTGGAACAGCTTTATGAATACTGCTCTATCGCCAGAGAGATTTTGCAGGGCGAGCACGGTGTTGGACGAGTTATCGCAAGGCCCTTCATCGGCAGCGAGGGTTCGTTTAAGCGTACAGAAAACCGCCACGACTATTCCCTGCTTCCCCCCAAGGAAACCGCAATGGATGCCATCGGTAAGGCAGGACTTGACGTTATTTCTATCGGCAAGATTTATGACATTTTCTCGGGTGCGGGAATAAAGCAGAGTATGCCCACCCACAACAACGGCGAGGGTATGCAGACACTTCTCAAAGTGCAGAAAACCGACTTTACGGGTCTTTGCTTTGCAAACCTTGTAGATTTTGATATGCTTTACGGTCACAGACAGGATATTGACGGCTATGCGGCTGCACTTTCTTGCTTTGACAGTTGGCTTCCCGAGTTTATTTCGGGTATGAATGACGACGACCTGCTTATGATTACCGCAGACCACGGCTGTGATCCCGGCGACAACAGCACCGACCACACAAGAGAGGAAGTTCCGCTTATTATCTACGGAAAGAATGTAATTCCAAAGAATCTTGGCACAAAGGTTGGCTTTGCTGCTATCGGCAAAACCGCGGCAGAGCTGCTTGGTGTAAAATTTGACTGCGAGGGCGAGTCGCTTTTGGAGGTAGTAAAATGAGTAAGGTTAACGCAAAGGCACTTCTTGCACTTGCCGAGGAGGCGAGGGGGGCATCCTATTCTCCATATTCGGAAATAAGTGTAGGTGCTGCCCTGCTTACCGCTTCGGGCAAGGTTTACAGAGGTGCGAATATTGAAAACGCATCCTACTCTCCCACAATATGTGCCGAGCGAGTTGCCTTTTTCAAGGCGATTTCTATGGGAGAGCGAGATTTTATAGCCATTGCAATTGCAGGCGGAGAGAAAGACGAGCCCTCGAAAGCAGACTTCCCTCCCTGCGGTGTTTGCAGACAGGTAATGGCTGAGTTTTGCTCGGGCGATTTTAAAATTATCTGGGGAAACGAAGAAAAAATTACAGAAAAAACACTGGCAGAGATGATGCCATTCAGCTTTGATAAGAGCAATTTATAAGTTCAACATTAGGAGAAGAAAAATGAAAAAACTGTTTTTGCTTGTTACTTTCCTACTGGTAGCAGTTTGTTTGCTTGCATCCTGTAAATCCCATACTCACAGCTTTAGCGAGTGGGAGATAAAAAAAGATGCCACCTGCACCGAGAGTGGTGAAAGAGCCAGATATTGCTCCTGCGGAGAAAAGCAGAGCCGGGAAATAAATGCCACAGGTCACACCGAAGTAATCACCGAGGCAAAAGATCCTACCTGTACAGAAGCAGGTCACACAGAGGGCAAAAAGTGCTCGGTTTGTGGTGAGGTTTTAGCAGTCAGCGAGGAAATTCCTGCTAAGGGACATACCGAGGAGATAACTATTTCTGCCACTGAGCCGACTTGTACAGAAAAAGGTCGTACCGAAGGCAAAAAGTGCTCGGTTTGTGGTGAAGTTTTAGTAACCAGCGAGGAAATTCCCGCTAACGGACATAATTATGACGGAGCAAAATGTACTGTTTGCGGAGAATATAATCCCACCTACGGTAGCCGGGGATTAGAATATACCCTTTCTGATTATGGAAAGTCTTATAGTGTTAGCAAAGGTACGTGTACTGATGCCGATATTATTATTCCGTCAATCTATAACGGTTTGCCTGTAACAAGCATTGATGAATGGGCGTTCTATAATTGCAGCTCGCTTGCATCTATAGTTATTCCCGATAGTGTAACAAGCATTGGCGATGATGCGTTCTATAATTGCGGCTCGCTTAAATCTATAGTTATTCCCGATAATGTTACAAGTATTGGTTATCATGCGTTCTATGGTTGCAGCTCGCTTACATCTATAGATATTCCCGATAGTGTAACAAGCATTGGTGATGGTGCGTTCGGTGAGTGCTACTTGCTTACATCTATAGTTATTCCCGATAGTGTAACAAGCATTGGTGATGGTGCGTTCTATTGGTGCGACTCGCTTACATCTATAGTTATTCCCGATAGTGTAACAAGCATTGGTGATGGTGCGTTCGGTGAGTGCTACTCGCTTACATCTATAGTTATTCCCGATAGTGTAACAAGCATTGGTGAACGTGCGTTCTATAAGTGCGACTCGCTTACATCTATAGATATTCCCGATAGTGTAACAAGCATTGGTGCTTGGGCATTCCGGTCGTGTACCTCACTTACATCTATAGTTATTCCAGGTAGTGTAACAAGTATTGGTGATGGTGCATTCATGTATTGCAGCTCGCTTA
Organism: Eubacteriales bacterium; assembly: GCA_045538685.1. Lineage (GTDB taxonomy): Bacteria > Bacillota > Clostridia > Oscillospirales > CAG-272 > UBA1740. The sequence continues at coordinate 21,972 of JAZSRX010000063.1, forward strand.
CAAACATATCTGTTTCAGCAAATAATCCAAATTACATGGATATAGATGGAAATCTTTATTCCAAAAATGGTAAAACACTTATTCAATACGCTATTGGTAAAACAGATGCAACATTTGTTATTCCCGATAATGTTACAAGCATTGGTGATTATGCGTTCTCTGATTGCTTATCTCTTACATCTATAGTTATTCCCGATGGTGTAACAAGCATTGGTGTCAGGGCGTTCTATAATTGCAGATCTCTTACATCTATAGTTATTCCCGATGGTGTAACAAGCATTGATGAGAGTGCGTTCGAGTATTGCAGATCTCTTACATCTATAGTTATTCCCGATAGTGTAACAAGCATTGGTAATTATGCGTTCTATTATTGCGACTCGCTTACATCTATAGTTATTCCCGATGGTGTAACAAGCATTGGTGATCGGGCGTTCTATTGGTGCGACTCGCTTACATCTATAGTTATTCCCGATAGTGTAACAAGCATTGGTGTCAGTGCGTTCTATAATTGCAGCTCGCTTAATTCTATAGTTATTCCCGATGGTGTAACAAGCATTGGTGATTATGCGTTCAATTATTGCAGATCTCTTACATCTATAGTTATTCCCGATGGTGTAACAAGCATTGGTGATCGTGCGTTCTTTGAGTGCGACTCGCTTACTGACGTATATTACACAGGCAGCGAGGCGGAGTGGAGTCTAATCAATATTGATTCTTATAATGAGAACCTTACCGGTGCGAATATTCATTTTAACCACGTTCCCGAAAATTAAATTATGAGTGGGGAGTCTGTTTTTAAGACAATATATTCTCCCCGCTATCAAACTCGATATACTGTTTGCTATGCAAACGTTGAATTGCGTTCTTGAGGAACGCTTGATATGTCGCCTATGCGACAAGAAATAAAAGAAAAGGACAAAATTATGCAGGATATAGGAACACAGTTTCACATTCGCTGTAACCCGGGTGACGTAGGACGCTACGTTTTCCTTCCCGGCGACCCCGGCAGATGTGAGGAAATTGCAAAATATTTTGACAATCCCGTTCACGTTGGGATGAACAGAGAATACAACATTTATACAGGCACACTTCTCGGTGAGAAGGTTTCGGTTTGCTCTACAGGTATTGGTGGCCCTTCGGCTTCTATCGCTATGGAGGAGCTTGCGGCTATCGGTGCGGACACATTTATCCGTATCGGAACCTGCGGCGGAATTGACCTTGACGTTCAGCCGGGCGACGTTGTAGTTGCTACCGGTGCAATCCGCTTTGAGCATACATCTATGGAATATGCACCCATTGAGTTCCCTGCAGTACCCGACTTTGATATTGCGTCTGCTCTTAAGGCAGCAAGCGAGGAGCTTGGCTATCGCACTCACACAGGTGTTGTGCAGTGCAAGGACTCCTTCTACGGTCAGCACTCGCCCGAAAAGTCGCCCGTATATTATGAGCTTCTTCAGAAGTGGGAAAGCTGGAAGCGTCTCGGTGTTAAGGCAAGTGAGATGGAATCTGCTGCTCTCTTTGTTGTGGCTGCTGCTCTTCAGGTTCGATGCGGAAGCTGTTTCCACGTTATCTGGAACCAGGAGAGAGAAAAGGCAGGTATGAATATGCCTATGACCGAGGACACCTCGGGTGCAATTAAGGTTGGCATTGAGGCAATGAAACAAATCATTGCTATGGATCATTCACATTCGTAAGAAAACTAAAAAAAATAATTGGGGCATAACAATGGAAAACGTACTTGTCATTGGAATAGCCGGCGGTTCCGGCTCAGGAAAAACCACCTTGGCTAAAAATATTGTAAATCATTTTTCCGACCGAATCAGTGTGCTTCGTCACGACGACTATTATAAGTGTCAGGACGATATTCCTATGGAGGAGCGTATTAAGACAAACTACGACCACCCCCACGCTTTTGATACAAATCTTTTGATATACCACATTGATGAGCTGAAGGCAGGACGCGACATTTGCTCGCCTACATACGATTACACCCACCACACAAGGTCGGGCGAAACACGCACCGTAAAGGCAAACAAGGTTGTTCTGCTTGAGGGTATTCTTATACTTGAAAACAAGCCGCTCAGAAAACGTCTTGATATGAAGATTTTTGTAGATACCGATGCAGATGTTCGAATTCTAAGAAGAATTCTTCGCGACGTTAAGGAGAGAGGCAGAAGTCTTGACTCGGTTATTAACCAGTATTTGAGTACGGTAAAGCCAATGCACGAAGCATTTGTAGAGCCAAGCAAGAGATATGCTGACATTATTGTTCCTGTCGGTGGTGAAAACCTGGTTGCCTGTCAGATGATTATCGACAGAATTGAGAAGCATCTTGATTGAGCATTGAAAATATCATTAACAGAATAAAGCTATGCCCTGCTCCTGGGATTTGCACGCAAAAAGTGCCGTGATTTCACGGCACTTTTTTCTTTTTAGTTTTATCTAATGTCCTCGAACAGAAGCCAATCTCCGTTATATTTGACAACAACGTAAACGAAGTTATCATCCATCTTTTCACCGTCTATCTCCATATTTACTGTGGCGGTTACTACCGATAAATCCGAAATGCAGTCTCGGTTAAATCCCGAATACATTTTTTCATAATCGTTTAGCATTTCTTCTATAATCAACAACTGTGAGTGATTCGGTGCTGACACGTTGTCTATTGTACATTCAAGGTAGGTGACATTCATAAAATCCAACTCGGATTGAAGCTCATCAACTGCCTGCTGTACGGTTTTGCCTTCGTCTTCCCAAACAAAAGACGGTGTATAGTTTAACATTTTTTGTGCACTGCACTTTTCAAATGCATACCAAAAGCTTGAAACCGCTACACCCGGATCATCAAGATAACTATAGTCGAAAATACCGTATATTACCTTCCATTCGCCCTTATATTTAATGCAACCTACATCGACCGTTTGTGTTGTTTCTTCACCCGAATACTCGGCAAATACATTTAGATAAACGACAATATATTCGGTAAGATCATCGGGGTTAAAGCTCACATAGTTTTTGTCGAAAGCTTCTTTCAAATGGATTAATTCCTCTTCATAGGGAAGCCAGGTTCTGCTAATACTGAAATCTATAAATTTCACCTCTCCGCTGTCAAACATACCCTGTAAGTATTCTTTTGCTTTCTGGCGGTGATAATCGTTTTCCCAAATGAAATCTGCATTGCAGTTCATAATAGCATCTACATTGCCAGATAATGATGCCCTGCAAGCACGTTCAACAATACCCTCGGGAGTGTTGATGATAACATAATCCATAATGTCAATAATTCCCGAAACGGCTATCCATTTTCTGTCATACTTAATGAAAATAAGGTCTAATGATTCTGTGATTCTCGATCCGTATTCCCAATGATTCCAGGTAACACTAACCTTTTTGTAATCGGTAACCTCATTAAATTTGAAAGTGCCATGTTCAAGCTCGATTTTTGATAAATTTTTCTGCCACTCTGAAAGCTCGCTGTCTGTCAGGTCGTATTCGCCCTCGATCTCATATGTAACGTCTGTAAGAAGCGAAAGCTTTGCATTAAGCTCTTCTATACATTCCGCACGACTTGCATTATCTTCAAACATATGATCAAAATAATGTTCAAAAATGGCCTCTGCGTCTGCCTCGGAATATGCCTTCATAATCTTTTCCGCAACGTCGGTAGGTGTGGTGGGCTTATAATTTTCGGAGGATGTGCCTCCGCCGGTTGCATTGCCTCCCTTGTCACCCGAAAGGATGTTGGGAAGAAGCAAAACTGCTCCGACAACAATTCCCACAATAACCATAAGAAGAATTATTACGGTAAATAAATTGCTCTTTTTCTTGGTCTTGTCCTCGGACTTTTTTGAATTGCCCTTTGACTTTGGTGCAGCCACATAACGTGTTTCTGTCTGCTGTGTTTGTGCATAATTCTGCTGAGCCACATTCTGCGATGCAGATTGCTGAGGTATGGGTACATTAATCTGCTGTACATACTGAGAAGATATAGGCATCTGCTGCATCGGTGGCTGTGCAGGTGCATAATTTTGCTGAGGTATATACTGTGGCGGTTGCTGATTTACCGTCTGATTGGGTATATATTGAGCTTGTGGCTGTACAGGAGGATAACTCGGGGGAGGAGTTGGCTCTGCCTGTGGTGCGGGAGCTTCAAACTTTGTTCCGCAGTTAGAGCAGAACATAGCATTGTCGTCCATTACAGCACCGCAGATGTTACATAATTTAGGCATTGCAGTTTTCCTTTCATTAATTAATAAAACAATTATAGCATATGAATTTCCTTTTGTAAAGTATAAAGTTTCTTTCTCGGATGCCAAGGTGCATTTTAGATTTGGCTGCCGACTGTGCAACTATTATCTGCTACCCGTAAACGTGTTCTTTCTTTGCCTCCCTCTCGGAGAAAGCCATTTCGCATAACATTTTTCCTCACTTACTCTGTCATTCCGAGCGGCACTTAGTTTATTCGAAGTTGCAAATTAGGAGCGAGGAATCTCCGTGCTGATGCCTTTTTCGGCTTCGGCTTTGGCAAGGGTGTTTTTTAGAAAGGAAACTATCCTTGTGAGAGCCAAAATTTGCAGGCGGTTCGAAACAGGAGATCCCTCGTCTTAAGTTTTCGACTCCGTATTCAGTTTCTGCCGCTCGGGATGACAGTTTGGTGCTGACATTTTTTTCTCAATATACCAATTTTCCATCGTTTAACCTCTTTTGAACGACATAACTGTTGCGTGGTTTTCATTATACAAGAAAAAGTGCCGTAAAATACGGCACTTTATTAATATGTATTTTTTATCGGGTGAAAATATTCTTAATACAATACATCGTCTGTACTGAGAATTTTCCACTCGCCCTTGTAGTTAATGAGAACAAAGTCAAAGGAATAGCTCTCAGTTTCGCCATATTCTACCGCGTCAACATCTACTCTGACAAGGCGGAATCCGTCAACATCATCAGAATTTACACCGTAAAATATAACAAATGAATCAATATATTCTTCGGCTTCTATAAGCTCTGAAACATCATACTCATAATCCGAATCAATCTTGTATTCGATAGACTCTAAATCTATATCTATACCTCTTATTTGTTTCTCAAACATCTCGGCAAGTTCTGATTCGTTATCAAACCCTCCTGCCCAAAGGAAATCAGGCACAAGCTTTGCCAATGTCTTTCCGTCTACATCAATATATGCAGACCAGAACATATCAACAATCGCCTCAGGGCCGCCAACAGGAGGAAGGTCAACAAGGCCGGAGTAAACTACCCACTTGTTCTGATACTTAACAAGGATAATATCTACGGTTTCCTTAACCTTTTCGTCCTCGAACTCGCAGGAATACTTTACCTTTACCTTCTTGTACTCGGTAACGTCCTCGGCATTAAAATCTTCAACAAACTTTTCGATATTCTTCAAGGACTTTTCTATATCCTTAATTTCGCTCTTGCTAAGGTCGGCTTCGTCCTTAACCTCATACTCAACATCATCAAGCTCGGAGAACATCTCGTCAAGCTCTTCTACAAACTCTTCCTTTGCATCTTCATCTGCAAAGAGGAATGGAGCGTGAAGATCAACAAGAGCCGCCGCATCAGTCGCCTCGTATGCCTTCATAAGCTTCTTTGTTGTGTTTGTGGGGCTGGGCAGGACTGTGGGAAGAACCAAAATCGCAGCTACCGCAAGAGCAGCAATAATAACAAGAGTGATTATTATCTTAGCAGCTTTGCCCTTCTTCGCAGGGGTAGGAACAGGAATCTGCTTGGGAGCAGGTGCGGGCTGGGGTGCAGGCCGTCCGGGAGCATACTGAGGTGCAGGTGCGGGCTGAGGTGCAGGACGTCCGGGAGCATACTGGGGTGCAGGTGCATACTGGGGTGAGGGCTGACCGGGAGCATACTGGGGTGCAGGTGCGGGCTGAGGTGCAGGACGTCCGGGAGCATACTGAGGTGCAGGTGCATACTGGGGTGAGGGCTGACCGGGAGCATACTGAGGTGCAGGTGCGGGCTGGGGTGCCGGTGTGGACTCAACTACAGGGGTGGGTTCAGCCACAGGTGCAGATTCAGCCACAGGTGCAGGTTCAGCCACAGGTGCAGATTCAGCCACAGGTGCGGGTTCAGCCACAGGTGCAGGCTCGGCTACGGGAGCTTCAAACTTTGTTCCGCAGTTAGAACAGAACATAGCACTGTCGTCCATTGCAGAACCGCAGGTATTACATAACTTAGACATAATAAATTCCTTTCGTCAGTTTAAATATTTATTCTTTGCTATTTTTATTATAGCACATAGATTCGCCTTTGTAAAGTATATAATTTTTCGTCTTATGGCACACGTTCGCCCCTGTAAAGTGGTAAGGTTGGTTTATGAAGTTTCATCCGATTTTTCACTTTGTCAAAAGATTTTTTATTTTTTAGTGAACAAAAGTTCAATATTTTTCACCTTTTTTCTGTAAATTGCTGAAAAGGGGTGTTTTTTTGTACATTTTATACAGGTTTTGGCAGTGCTCTACCCCCGAAACTTTGGAAGGGTGGTATACTTACAAACCGAAAAAAGTGCGATATAATTAGCTCAGTCGGGTGGACAAATGAGTTTTCGCCACCCCCACGGCTGCAGACTTGGGAGAGGCAATGCCCGACAATACAACGGAAAGGAGTAAAGGTGAGGTTGAAGATACGAAAAACAAAATACTCGGCTGATCTGCCGAGGCGAATGTATCATTTCTTTTTGAACTACGAGGACCGAGGTGTTCCAAGCTTTTTCAAATTTGCAAAAAGCATAGGGATTACCACAGGCGAAGTTGAAAGCTTCCGAAAGCACAAGCGTTTTGATTTGGCATACCGAGAATGTCAGGAAATCCGAAGAGATTATCTTATTGACCGTGCCCTTGACCGTCGGTTCGATCCAAGCTTTACAAAGCATCTGCTTTCGGTAGAAGACGGACAGAACGAAAAGGAAGATGTTTCAAATCTCGTCTTTCAGCTTGAGGTTAAAGAATGAAAATCAAGCTATCGGTGACAAAAAAGCAAAAAAAGTTTATAGATGCAACAGAATCCGAGGTGCTCTTCGGCGGTGCAGCAGGCGGCGGAAAATCCTATGGACAGGTGGTGGACGCACTGCTTTTTGCCCTGAAATATCCCACATCAAAGCAGCTTGTGCTCAGGCGAACCTTTGCCGAGCTTGACAAGTCGCTAATACGCACAGCACTGTCGCTTTATCCGAAGGAGATTTTCTCCTTTAATTCATCAAGCCACACAGGCAAATTTAAAAACGGCTCTATAATCGACTTTGGCTATTGTGCGGCGGAAATTGACGTTTATCAATACCAAAGTGCCGAGTATGACGTTATTCGTTTTGACGAGCTTACCCACTTTACCGAGAGTCAGTATATCTACCTTATCTCCCGAGTCAGAGGGGCAAACTCCTTTCCCAAGCAGGTAAAATCCTCTACAAATCCGGGCGGAATAGGTCACGGGTGGGTGAAGGCAAGATTTGTTGATCCTGCCCCCTCGGGAAAAAGCTTTGTGGGAGAGGACGGACTTGAAAGAGTATTCATTCCCTCGCTTCTTGACGACAACCGCTTTTTGTGCAAGGGAGATCCGGGATACAGAGAACGTCTTTTAGCTCTTCCCGAGCGAGAAAAAAAGGCACTGCTCTATGGCGATTGGAACATTTTTGAGGGACAGTATTTCACCGAATTTGATCCCAAAAGGCATATTATTGAGCCATTTGAAATTCCGAAAAGCTGGCGAAAATTCCGCACTATTGACTACGGTCTTGACCGACTTGCTTGTCTGTGGATTGCCCTGTCTCCCGACGGAAATTCCTATGTTTATCGCGAATTTTGTAAATCAAACCTTACAATTAGCCAGGCAGCGAAGGAAATTTGCGACAGAACACCGCTGTCCGAGGAAATTTATGCAACACTTGCTCCGCCTGATCTTTGGCACAGAAGTCAGGAGACGGGAAAGAGCAAGGCAGCAATTTTTGCAGAGTACGGAGTGAACTTTACAAAAACCTCAAACGACAGAGAGTGCGGTTGGCTTGCGGTGAAGGAGCTTTTGCTTTTCGGAGGGGGTGGAGGCGAAATTCGCTTTTTCTCACACTGTACCGAAATAATAAAATGCCTTCCTGCACTGACGGTGGATCGGCTTCGCCCAACCGACTGCTCTACCGAGCCACACGAAATAACTCACGCCCCCGATGCCCTGCGTGGATTTGCCATTTTCCACAGCCGTCCCGCAGAGGTAAAGCCCACATTCAAGTGTAAATGGACAGCCGATATGTGGGAGGATTACCTTTTGGCAGACGACTCGGGACGAAAATATCTAAAAACAAAATACGGAGAACCAAATTGAAAGAAAAAACTAATAAAACGAAAGAACGGCTTGACAGGTGGAGAGAGCTTTATTCTGCGGCTCTTATTTCCGCCGAGGCAAACCGAGAACGGCTTACAAGGCATATGGACCAATATCTTGGCTCTGACGAGATTGACGGCTCTACCGAAAAGGCGACGGTTGTAAGAAACATAACCTATGAGGTTGTAGAGAGCGAAATCAATGCCGAAATTCCCGTTCCAAAGGTGGACACAAGCTGTTACAGTCTTCTCAGAGAGCAGAATGCCAGGGCTGTGGAGCGACTTTCCTATGAATTGCGAAGTCGTCTTCCCTTCGAGGAGCTGAACGACCGCGACGAGAGATATACCTACATCTACGGCGGAAGTGTGTTTTACATCGAATGGGACAGCTCACCCACAGACAATTCCGACGAGGGCTCGGTGAAGGTGCATCTCCTCTCTCCCCTGGATTTCATTCCTCAGCCCTGTATCGAATCGGTTGACGATATGGAATACTGTTTCCTTCACTTCACTACTACCAGGGCAGAGCTTGTCTCAAAATACGGTGTGAAGAAGGAGGAGCTTGACCTTGCAGAATGCGAATATCTGGCAGATCTTGACGATCCTATGGGCGACTCTGTGGCGGTTGTTGTAACCTTTTACAAGGACGAGTTCGGAAGGGTTGGAAAATTTGTCTTTTCAGGCGAGCTTGCTCTTTGCGATATGCCAAACTACTACAAAAGGAAGAGTGCGGTATGCAAGTTTTGCGGAAATAAAATCGAGGAATGTCAGTGTGCCTCTCCAAAGCTTGAATATATCGACTTGGAGAGCGAAACGGTTGAGCTTTCCGACGGAAAAACCGTAGATATTCCCTATTATGTTCCCAAAAGCTTTCCTATTGTGGTGAGAAAAAACACCATAAGCGATATGACTCTGCTTGGCGGATCGGATTGCGAGAGAATAAGGCCTCAGCAACAGGCGATAAACAAGGTGGAGTCGAGAATTTTGCAGAAGCTTTTGCGTTCGGGAGTAACCCCCATTATGCCCGAGGGAACGGCAATAACCCTTACCAACGCGGTGTTCGGTCAGATTATCAAGGCACGTCCCGGCGAGAGCATAAGCAACTACGGCAAGATAGATACCACACCCGATATATCTCAGGATATCGCAGAGGCAGACCGCCTTTACGACCAGGCAAAGAGGGTTTTGGGTATCACCGATGCCCTTCAGGGAACAGATGCCACAAAGATAGAGTCGGGCTATGCAAGACAGCTTAAAATTGCACGTTCTTCCAGCCGTCTTGAGACGAAAAAGCGAATGAAATATCTTGCTTATTGCAAGATTTACGAGCTTATTTTCAAGCATTATCTTGCCTTTGCCGACGCACCCAGAAGATTTGCCTACCGCGACACCTTCGGCAGAATGCATTTCACCGAGTTTAACCGCTACGACTTTATCGAGTGTGATAACAACGGAAAATACTACTATGACGACTCCTATCTTTTCACAGTGGACAACAATGCCGATGCACAGTATCAGAACGAGGTGCTTTGGGAGATAAATCTCTCAAACCTTCAAAGCGGAACTCTTGGCGAAAAAAACAGCCCCGCCACACTTATGAGATATTGGCAGCTTCAGGACAAGGCACATTATCCCTATGCAAGAGAGAATATCGAGTATTTCCAGGATATGATCAACAGAGAGTCGGGTAGCCCGAAAAAAGAGCCCGAAATCCTAAATGAAATCAATAACTAATCCGAGAAAGGAAGAAAAAATGAAGAAAAAGGAAAAAAGTGTATATGCAGACCTCAGTACTAAAAAAATTGCTGCACCCAATAAAATCGCTGAACAGCCGAAGGGCAAAAAGACAGTTGGAGGCGACCTCAGAATTGGAAGAAATAAGTAATATTGATCCTGAGAAGGAGAATTTTGCCGTTGAGGAGGAGCTTGACAGAGAAAGAAGTTGTGAGAGCCCTTCGGAAGTGCCTGTTTCCGAATTATCAGACAGCGAAGCCGAGGAATATTTCCCCGAAAGCTTCGATGAGGAAGAGAAAACAGAGCCGACGAAGCACATCGAAAACAAAGGCGGAAATCTCTCCCACCTTACCTCAAACGTTCCGCGAGCCGCAAGAGTTCCCACCGGCAGATTAACCAAGCAGGAAATGGCTGAAATACGTTCAATTTTCGGAGATATGGACGACTCCGAAATACACAAGCTCTATAAAAGAGTAACACAATAACAAAAGAAAGAAGGATAAAAAATGATAGTTTATTCAAAATCCGGCGGTGTAAACAATGCCGCAATAGGTAAGCTCGAAACACCTATTAAAATGATAATCGAGCACGAGAGCAATATTCTCAAAAAGAAGGGCGGAATCTGCGATGCCCTGTTCAATGTGGAAAAGAGCCAGAGATTTGGCGAGACAATCGTCGGCGGAAACGAGTTTAATATTTTCAAGGCAACCGCAGAGGGCGAGGCAGCCGAGCAGGACACCGTTGTTGAAACCTACAACAAGTTCATTGAACACATTCAGTTTATGAAGGAATTTGTCATCACCGCAGAGATGATGGAGGACGCAAACTTCGGTATTGCCGCCGACGCAAAGCACAGAGCAGAAAACTTTGCACGTGCATACTACAAGACCGTAAACAAGATCTGCGAGCACGCACTTATCAACGGCACTATGGCAAGATCCAACTACGCAGGTGCGGCTCTTAACCTTGCAACGGGCGACGATATGCCTCTGTTCTCCTCCAGTCACGCCTGGGGCGATAACACCACAAACAAGGGAACTCAGAGCAACTTTTATTACGGCGACATCTTAGGCACAATGGTTAACGGCAACAGAGCTTACAGCACCGATGCCTTTGAAGAAGGCCTTTACAAGCTTACCTCTGTGCTTCGCGGTATGAAGGACGAAAACGGCGAGGCGATGGGATACACCGCAGACACCATTATCATTCCCGGCAACAACTACAAGCTTGAATCCATCGTTAAGAAGGTTTGCGGCTCTGAGGGTGCTCTCGGCGGAAGCTACAACGACATCAACCTTCACTACGGCAACTGGAACATTGTGGTTCTTCCCGGATGGCAGCCCGATGATATGAGAATTATGGTTATGTCCTCCGAGGCAAACAAGAACCTTTGCGGTAATATGTTCTTCAACCGCGTTCCCCTTACCGTAACCAACTGGGTTGACCATCACACAGGCAACTATATCTGGAACGGCAGATGCCGATTTGGTGTTGGCTTTGGCACATACAAGCACATTCTTCTTGCGGTAGACAGCGATGCTGCTGTTGACGGTGCTACATTTATTGACGCGTAAGAATTAACCGAAAAGGCAGGATATGAAAAATGCGTTTATCAGAATTATCACAAGAGGTTGCCCTGCTTGGCTTTAATGCCACTGTAGAAGAGGGCGATCTGCTTCTCAACTCTGTAAACCGAGCACTTCGTGAGCTTTACAACAGCAGAACGATAATTAATAAGGTTGTTCTTGCCGCATCGGGTACAAAACCGATTTTCTACGTGAAAGAGATACATCGCCCCGGAGGCAACATTATCACCCTTCCCGTAGACGGCAAGGCATTCAGTATGAGGGTTCACGGTGTTATGACCTATATGACCACCGACGGCGGTGTAAATAACGCACGCACCGTAATAAGTCCCAACGAGGCAACTCTGGTTCGTGGATTTTTCACCAAAGGCGGCTACATATCGCTTTGGGCAGACCTGTCCTTTACCGTCTATGATTTCTGCGTGTTTAAAGAGATTTTCTCTGGCGAGGTTAAGGACATTCCTCACTACGGCCCTACCGTAACCTTTGATCTTCGCGATATTTACGGCGATTTTATGTCATTTATCTCGCCCGCAAAGGACAGGAACGGCAGAGTTATCAAAAATTGCGTTCTCTATGACGGAAAGGTTGAGGTGGACTCCGACTATCGTGGAGAAATAAATCTTTCCTACAGGCGACTTCCCACAAAGATAGATAAGCTCCGTAGTGAAAACGAAGATCCCATAATAGACATTCCCGAAGAATATACTCACATATTTCCTCTGCTTGTTGCCTCTTACGTCTGGCTGGAGGCCGATGAACTCAAGGCAAAGTATTACAAAAAGCTTTACGATGAAAGCTTAGAGCGAATCGACTCCTGCGGATATGATGAGATTGACTGCAGATATGTTGATACTAACGGGTGGGCATAATGAAGAATACTAAAGAAAACGCACGTACCGAGTACACAAGAAATTTTACCGCCCTTCGAGGAATGAACCCTCGGGGCAGTGTAGATGACAGTTTTTTCTACCTTGAAAATATGTATGTGGACTACGAGGGCGGGGGTGAATATGTTGAAAGTGTTCCCGGCTTCAGAAAAATTTTCTCGCCAAAAGAGGAAATTCACTCCATTGGCATATACGGCATATCCGAAGGAGAAAAGTCACTTTTAATCCACGCAGGCGAAAATTTATACCGCCTGCCCGTAAGCGAAAGGGACAGCAATAAAAAGCTGTCCCCGATAGCCACCCTGTCAGACACAAAGAGCAGAATATTCTCATTTGGAAAGCTTGCTTTTATTGCCGACGGCAAATCGCTTTGGCTTGTAAATTCCGACGGCCAAGTCAAAAGAATTTCCGATGACACAAACATCTCCTCCTGCACAAAGGCGGCAATTTATGACCGAAAGCTTTTCCTGTCGGGCTGTCCCAAGCTTCCCTGTCATCTCTTTTACTCCACACCGCTTGACGAGGAAAATATCTCCTTTTCTCCCGATGCCTTTATAAAAGAAAGTGTTAGCGGTGTGCCGATAAGGTCGCTTTTATCCTTTGGCGGATTGCTTTGGATATTTATGGAGACAGACGGCGGCGAGGGAAGCATTATTTGCCGCAAGGCAACTCCGAGAAAACACCAAAAATACCCCGCGATAAAGCAGTTTTGCAAAATAAAGGTTTTGTCAGACGCAGTGGTATTTGGCGGTGAGATTCACTTTCTCGGCGAGGGCGGGCTTATGGCGATAAAAAATCCTCTGTCCGAAACCGAGTCGAAGCTTGTACACTGCTCTATGCCCATTGATGCTTTTATCTGTCGGGAGAATTTTGAAAATGTCTCTCTCGGAATATGGACGGGATACCTTGCCTTATCCTTTGGAGAGCGAATTTACCTTGCCGACAGTCGATGCACCGAGCAGTACCGCTGGTATTTCATAAACGGTGTAGGCGGATACAAAAAGGACAGAAGGGTTTACAGATATCTGTCCACCGAAGCAGAGGGTTGCATAATTCACCCCTGTCCCGACGGAGTGGCAGAAGGCGAAATTATCAGCCACACCCTGCCCGACGGAAGAATAATCTGCTACACTCACGAGGGAGAGAACCGATACGGAGTTTATCCCACCGAGGAGCTTTTCGGAGGTGAGTTTTCACCTGCCCGAGAGTTCGTTTCCGACGGCAGCTTCCTCTGGTTTGCCACAAAAGACCAGCTGTACCTTTTCAACAATGATAAAAGAGGCAATTCGGCTGAGGAAAAGGCAAAGTCCGACTTGAATAACGCAGAAAACGAGCCATTTTATAAGAGCAGAATTCACCCTGATTATTACTCCTTTGCAGGTCACGCACCAAGATATGCGGTTGTTACTCACTATGACGATTGCGGTCTTGCAGCAAACGAGAAAAGCTCTGCTCCCGACTCGCTTTTCTTAGAGCTTTCTACATTTGAAAGAAGCAGCTTCACACTTTGCGTTATGGCTGACGGAGTGCAAAAAAGCAGTATTAAGGTCTGCCCCGCCTCGCTTAATTTTTCCGACCTGAACTTTCAGTCCATCGGTATGCACGCAGGCGAAGGATACAGGGTAAATCTGTCCGAGCGAGCTGCCCTTTGGTACAAAAAACGGCTTGTGCTTGTGGGGGGTGACTTTGCTTCACCCTTTGGAATCAAGTCGGTTTGCTATCGTTACAGGTTAAAGGGCGAGGGCAAAAAAACATAACGAAGAAAGGAAGAAAAAATTGACAGCAAAGAAAATTACGGGAGAGGAAATATCGGCGGCAGTTGTTTCCTCGCTTCCCACAAGACCTACCGCCCCCTCCTCCATTGGAGGAAGGGGGTACACCGCAAGAGAGATCAAAGAGGCATTTGACAAGCTTCCCCTGCTTATCGCAGAAAGATATAACCGCCTTATAGACGATATCGGAGCTTTGGGCAAAAACTCGCTGGCAGGAGAAATCAAGACAGGCATAGAGGAAGGACACAACCTTAATATGCTGTTTTCGGATATTCAAAGCGGAAAAATCCTTGATTACATACAATTTGAAGGCAAAAGTGTCTCCTCTCTTCTTGCAGAAATAAAATATAAGCTTGGAGAGGAGGAGTCGAATGAGTAAAATGAACGTTCAGTGCTTCGGCAGAAATTCCGAGCTTGTCTCTTTCAAAGAGGACACAGAAAAAATGTTGGTTTTTGAGTTTCCCGAGGAATATGACGGCTACCTTTCGCTTGGCGAAATTACCGCAAAGATAAAGGGCAAAAGCTGTGCCGTTGACACGAGAAGACTTGCCGACGGCGAATACACTCCGCACCTTATTCTTGCCGACGTAACGGTGGACCTGCCGAAGCTCAAAAAGCAGTACGGCAGTATAACTCCCACATCTCCCCGGCTTGACGAAATCAACTCCATCTCTCTTCGTGAAAGACAGCTTAACGAGCGTGTCTCAAAGCTTGAAAAACGAATAGAGGAAATATCTGAAAAGGTCTACGGCAGCAGCTTATTTAAGCCCCTGCCCTGACAGAAAGGAAAATATGAAAAGAAATATTAAAAGAATAATTAACATCTCGGCGGTGATTGCAGTCGGTCTTGTGCTGATTATGAATATAGGTATTCTTGCCTTCGCCGAGGACGGCAATGAAACCACGTCTTTTACGGAAGGTGTGGAAAATCCGTCGGAAAGTGGCACACACGGCACTCAAAGTGGAGAGGAAAATTCTCCGAATGATGAAAATTCTGCCATCGGTAGCGAAAACACATCAGAAAGTGGTGCATTGGACAGCGAAAGTGGCGAAAAAATTCCCACAGACGCAGACGGCACGAACACCGACAAGAACATATTTGAAGAAAGCTACAAGCTTCTTGAAGACAATGCCGACAAAATCTTCTCGGTTCTTGCCTTTATCGGCACACTTGTTGTGGGTATCGGCTACAAAAGCGGACTGTTGCCCCTGCTCCGCGAGGCATTGTCAAAGCTGAAAGCATCGCTTGACGGTGTTAAGGCAGAGGGCGAAAGAAATATGGAAATGACAACCGAGATGTTCACAGAGCTTGTCGATGCGGTTGAAAACATAAACCTTTCGCTTCGTGACAACGCAGAGGAGCTTAACAGAATCGGCTGGCAATTTGATGACTATCAAAAGTTCTGCAAGGAACGAGAGTCAATGCGTCTTGTTATGCTCGGTCAGATAGATATGCTTTATGCGATATTTATGTCCTCTTCCCTTCCCCAGTATCAGAAGGACGAGATTGGCGAGAAAATTGGCTCTATGAGAGAGGAGCTTCGTTGCTATGAGTCAGAACGAGAAAACTAAGGGCTTTCTCTGGCCTCTGCTTTACGTTACGGGCATCGGACTTTGCGTGCTTCCCCCTGCCGTCTGTGTGCTTATGTACTTCCCTCTTTGGCAACAGGTTAGCTATCAGCACTGCATAGCAGGCGGATCAGCCCTTCTGCTTGTGCTTTGTATGATACCCTTATACAAGCTTATCAGGCGAGGTGTGGCAGGTGTAAGCTCATATCTTGTATGGCTGATAATGTTTATCCTCTTTTTCACCCTGTCAAAAATCGCCGATCAGATGACGGTAATCTCCTTTGTGGGATTTGTAGGCAATCTTCTCGGTGCAATATGCCTACACATAGCAGATAAGGTTAAGGGCGGTAACAAAAATGAGTAAGGACACAAAATCCGATCTGCTTGAACTTGGCGGTATGATGAGTCGGGGTTATTCCTCGGTAATCGCAAACGCAGGCAAGGTTATTGCCACCATAACTCTGACGGTTGCTGTACTTGTCACCTTTACCGATATGGCATTTTCAAACCTGACAAGCGAGAGCTTTACCACCACTCTTACGGTGATGCTTCTTGCCGCATATATGATGTATTTCTCGCTGGAGGATTCGGGCGAAAAGGAGGGCGAGGGTTGCGAGGAATTTCGTCTGGCGAGTGAAAAATATCTTGCTGTAAGAAGTAAAATCACACCCGATTCTATAGACTCGCTTCGTGATTTTTGCCTTGACTATTCAAGGCGTGAGCTGGAGTACAGAAAGCTTTCCTATCTTGGCGAAATGGGCTACTCAAAAAACGACCTTGCCGCCTATAAATCGGGAAAGAAATTCCCCCCAAGAGCCGTCAGAGCTTTCAGAAAGGCAGAGAAAATGAAGGCGGTAAAGCTTTCTCCCGCGGTGCTTATGTCCCGTTCTCATTGCGGAAGCGGCAGCGAGATTGTCAACCCGATAAGGAAGAAAATCATCGGAGCACTTCGCTCGCTTATTCCTTCCACAATTTGTATGATTTTCACCGTTTCGGTTATCCTTACCACAAAGGAAAATATGAGCATTTCTGCGGTAATTGACGGCATTGTAAAGCTTTGTGCTCTTCCGATAATCGGTCTTCGCGGTATGCTTGACGGCTTCAGATTTGCCAAAGAGGACAAATCCGCCTGGCTTGAAACCAAGGCAAGACTGCTTGAGAGCTTTCTTGAAGGATAAAATGCTTTCTTGACAACTAAATACGGGCGACTGTCTTCATCGCGAGGCAGTCGCTTTTTGTTTGGTTACGGCTGAATGAAGCAGCCACTCTTCTCTTGACTTTAATATTATTATATGGTAAAATATTTATATCAAAAAAAGGAGGTGGCGGTATGAGATATGATGCCGAGAGTGGAATAATCAAAATACATCTTAACGAATTTGTGTCTATTGCAAGACGCGGAATATCTCCCTCTGTCTCCTATGACGAGGAAGAACCCAATATCAGCAGTGTTGGCTCCCGTCTGCTTTCAAAAATTGCACCCGGTCTTACCGAAAGGCAGCTTGTTTATTCCTTTACCGACGGTGAACACAGCTTTCGGCTTACAGGTGTTTGCGAGGGCTATGAAAACGGTGTGCTGACGATTGCAAGAACTGTTGAATCAAACCCCGCCCGTCCGAGAAAAAACGAGCTTGCCGAAATTCGGGGCGAGGGCTATATTTCGGGCTTTATGCTTGCACGAGAGCTTGGGCTTTCTTCTGTAAATATTCGCTTTATTTATATTGGAAAATCCCCTTCGGATTATGCCGAAAAAAGCGAGAGTGTATCCATTACAAAGCTTGACTCTTTCTTTAATAAATGCCTTTGTGCAGTGCGGATTTTTGCCTCGCCCGAGGTTGACCGCGTTACAAAAAGACTGCCCTCAATGAAGAAAATGAAGTTCCCCTACAAGACGGTGCGAGAGGGACAAAGCGAGTTTGTAAGAACAGCATACCGCACACTCTCGCGTGGTGGCTGTCTTTACGCAACCGCACCCACAGGAACGGGAAAAACCGTTTCGGCAATCTTCCCTGCCCTTCGTGCTCTCGGTGAAGAAAGGGTTGAGAAGGTGTTTTATCTGACTCCCAAGACCACCACAAGAGAGGTGGCGAAGGACTGCCTTCTGCTTATGGCAGAGTCGGGAGCTGATATACGTGCGGTGATAATCTCCGCCAAGGAAAAGGCCTGCACCGAAGGACGTGTGTGCCGAAAATCACCAAAGCTTTGCAGGCGGTCTGCCTTCAATAATATGGCAGAGGCGGCTCTTGCCCTTACGGCACTTGAAAAGACGGTTGTTGACCTTCACGATATACGCAGGGTTGCAGAACAGTACTCGATCTGCCCCTATGAGCTGTCGCTTACCTATGCCGAGCTTTGCGATGTGGTTATCTGCGACTTCAATTATCTCTTTGACCCGTCGGTTTATATCAAACGCTTCTTTACCAAGGGCGGAAGGTATGCCTTTCTTGTTGACGAGGCACACAACCTTCACGAAAGGGCGAGAGAGATGTACTCTGCCGAAATATCCCTATCAGAGCTTTATGCTCCTGCCGACGAGCCCCTGCTCGGTGCATACTCGGCAACGAAAAAGCTTTGCTCCACTGCGGCGGCTGTGCTTTCGGACACACTTTACCCTTACTTAAAGGACGAGCTTCGTGAGAAAAAGCAGGGCGGACTTATAGGTGCAACAACACTTTCGGAAATTCCGCCGAGAATCTATGCTTTATATGACGAGATAATTCGTGTGGTTGACGAAGAAATTACTCTCAACCAAAGGGCAAGTGACGAGGAGAGCGATCAAAGACTTTCCTACCTTCGTGCCTTTTATTATAAAAACAAGAAATTTGCCGACATTATGGCAAGATTTGATTCCTCATACAAAATGTTCGTTTACTACGACGATGGTGAGATCAGAGTAAAGCTGTTCTGCCTCGACACCTCGCCCGCCATACGCGAAAGGTTAAACAAGGGACATTCGGCTCTTCTGTTCTCTGCGACACTGTCTCCTCTGTCCTATTATCGCTCGGTGCTGGGCGGTGATCGGTCTGACGAGATTTTGGAGGTGAACTCCCCCTTTGATCCCTCGCAGCTCTCGGTTTGCATTATGGACAGGATAAGCACTCGCTACTCCGAGAGGGAGGATACACTGGGTGCGGTCTGCCGTGCAGTTGCGGCTACCGTATCGGCAAAGCGAGGCAACTATATGGTGTTCTCGCCCTCTCTTGCCTACTCCGAAGCACTTTGCAATATGTTTAAATCAAAATATCCGAAAATAAAGGTTATCTCTCAAACTCCCGATATGACGGCAGAGGAAAAGGCGGCTTTCCTGTCCGAGTTCAAGAAAAATGACGGAAGCTATCTTATCGCCTTCTGTGTTATGGGCGGAATTTACTCCGAGGGAGTGGATCTTGCAGGCGAGGAGCTGATCGGTGCGGTAATCGTCGGTATCGGTATGCCTGCTCTTTCATATGAGCGAGAGCAAATTGCCGCCTACTACGAGGAAAAGTACGAGGAGGGCAAACAGTATGCCTACATCTACCCCGGAATGAACAGAGTTTTTCAGGCGGCGGGACGAGTTATCAGACGAGAGGACGACAGAGGTGTTATCGTGTTGATAGACGACCGCTTTGACGATCCGATTTACAGAAAGAGCTTGCCAAAGCTTTGGGAGGGAGTCAAGTTTATCTCTGACGCAAAAACTCTCAGAGGGGAGCTTGATGAATTCTGGGTTGATAATAAGTAATTTCACCGATTGAAACAAATAAACAAACGAATGTGCAACCGTCGGTTGCACATTTTCCCATATTCGATAACCAGAATATCCGGACCTTTACTCAGTGATCTGATATAATTAGGTCATAAAACAAAAAGGAGCTTTTATGACAAAGGAAATAAATAATAGAAAAAAGCTTTTAAATCGAGACTTCGTTCTGCTGCTTCAGGGCGGTGCGGTAAGTCTTATCGGTGACCTTATGTATAGTGTCGCCATCGGCTTCTGGGTCTATCAGACCACAGGATCCAACGGCCTTATGGGTGTGATGACCTCAATCTCATTGTTCGTCACAATGTTCCTCTCCCCCTTCAGCGGCAGTATCGTTGACAGGATTAATCGCAAGTGGGTTCTGGTGCTGATAGATCTTTTCCAGGGTGTTATTATGCTGGCGGTGGGTATTCTCGCCTATGCGGAAATGCTGAGTGTTCCTATCGTGCTGGCGGCAGCTTTCCTTGCGGCACTATGCGGTGTGTTCTACTCGCCTGCAATGAATACAATTATGTTAGACATAATTCCCCACGACGATATGGTCCGCGGTCAATCTCTTGTATCGGGTGGCAGCTCGATGATAAATCTTGTGGGCAATTCGCTGAGCGGCGTTATGGTAACATTCCTTGGTGTGCCGCTTATCGTGATAATCAACGGTTTCAGCAACCTCTATTCTGCGTTCAGCGAAATGCTTATCCGTGTGCCGAAAACGGTTTATCAGGGCACCAAGATCACCGTCAAGGGTACTATCCGAGATATGAAAGCGGCGGTCGTGCGGATCTTCTCCGATTCCTGTCTTAAAATTTTCGTACCAAGTGCACTGGTGCTTAATCTGCTGGCGGCAGGTCCCTTTACCCTGATGCTTCCCTTCTGTATGGAAAAGAGCTTCACCGTCGATATGTACGGCTATCTGATGTCGATTCAAATGGCAGGGTCGCTGATCTCGGTTTTACTGCTGGGAACGATAAAGTTTAAGCCAAAGGCAAGATATCTTATTATGGCGATTGGCTTTATTTTCTCAGAGGTGATGCTTGTGGGGGCATATCTCTCAAACAACTTTATACTGACCTGCGTTATGGCATTTCTTGCGTCATTTCTTAACACGGCGGGTAACACGGTGTTCAACGCATCGCTGATGCTTGCACTTCCTGAGGAGAACCGAAGCGGAATTTTGGGCTTTATCCAGTCGGCATCGGTGGGCGGCTCGGCACTGTCGGCGGTGATATACGGATTGCTCGGCGAAATCTTCCCTCTGTATATCATCTTCTCGGTGGGTGCGGTCATCTGCCTTGCACCTATGATTTGGATGTGTCTACATAAGAGAGTGAAGGAATTTGTGCTGTCGAATTAATGCAGTAATAATACAATTTTAAAATAAAAATTCAAGCGAAATTAAACATAAAAAACAATTAAAAGAGGCGAAAATCACGCCTCTTTTTTTACATAAAAAAATATAAAAAGCAAAAAGACGAGGTGAAAAAAGAGAAAAAATTCACCCGCTAAAAAGGAAAAAATAAGGAAAAAACCGCCTGCGAAAAAGCCCAA
Organism: Eubacteriales bacterium; assembly: GCA_045538685.1. Lineage (GTDB taxonomy): Bacteria > Bacillota > Clostridia > Oscillospirales > CAG-272 > UBA1740. The sequence goes on from JAZSRX010000063.1 coordinate 43,146, forward strand.
AACAAGAAGATAAAACGACTAAAAACAAGTCAATAATAAAGAAGAGAAAGCAAAGGAAAAATATCAAAAATTTGATAAAATTAAGCAAACAAAAAAAGGGGGAAACGAGCAGAAAAGAAAGGAAAAAAAAGAAAAAAACA
>JAZSRX010000049.1:0-8826 GCA_045538685.1 Eubacteriales bacterium
ACCCACGGGACCCATTTATGGGTAGTAAGTAACAATTGCATGGCTGGCAGGCCAATCTAAAACGCACTTGTGCGTCGCCAGTAGCGATTAGGGCTATGCCCGAAAATGAAATACCCCCGTTTTACGGGGGGATCTTTTTTGGTAAATATGCCCTTGACAAAAAGCTTTGTTTCGTGGTAAAATACTAACAGTATTTTTTGGGAAGGATGTAGTAAAAAATGACCCTTCAACAAGCTGAATTGCGTGCAGAAGAACTGCGTAAAAAAATAATATATAATTCAAAGCTCTATTATGAAAATGATGCTCCCGAGATATCCGATTATGAGTATGATATGATGTTTCGCGAGCTTCAGGAAATAGAGGAAGAATATCCCGAACTTAAAACACCCGATTCTCCTACCGTTCGTGTGGGCGGAAAAGCTCTTGATCGCTTTGAAAAGTATACTCACACCGTAAGAATGGGAAGTCTTACTGACGTATTTTCGTTTGACGAGCTTCGTGATTTTACTGACAGAATTGATATCGAGCTTGGCGTGGTAACCGAGTATTCGGTAGAGCCGAAAATAGACGGACTTTCTGTTTCGCTCATTTACCGTGACGGCATTTTTGTCAAAGGTGCAACCAGAGGTGACGGCGAAGTCGGTGAGGACGTTACCGAAAACCTTAAAACAATTAAATCTATTCCATTAAAGCTGAACGAATCTGTTCCTTATCTCTGCGTCAGGGGCGAGGTTTATATGCCTAAAAGTGTATTTTCCGAGCTTAATGCAGTAAGAGAGGCGGCAGGACAAGCTTTGTTTGCCAATCCTCGTAATGCAGCGGCGGGCTCACTTCGTCAGCTCGATCCCAAAATCGCCGCATCAAGAAGACTTGAAATTTTGGTTTTCAACCTTCAGGAAGGTGATCTATATACCGATGGTAAAAAGGCAAGAACACACACCCAGTCGCTTGACAGACTTGACGAACTTGGGTTTACCACCGTTTCCCACAGAATTGCCGCAAGAGGTTATGATGCAGTAGCAGAGCATATTAATTATCTTGGCGAACACCGCGAGGAGCTGACCTTTGATATGGACGGTGCGGTTGTAAAGGTTAATGATCTTTCAAGCCGTGTGACAATAGGCGAGGGAACAAGCACACCCAAGTGGGCGGTAGCATATAAATATCCCCCTGAAGAAAAGGAAACAAAGATTGTTTCAATAGATATTCAGGTGGGCAGAACCGGAGTTCTTACACCTACGGCAAATCTTGAGCCGGTAAGACTTGCAGGTACTACCGTTTCGAGAGCAACACTTCATAACGCACAGTTTATCAGCGAGCGAGATATTCGTATTGGCGACACCGTTGTTGTTCGCAAGGCGGGTGAGATTATTCCCGAAATTATCAGATCCGTTCCCGAAAAGAGAACTGGAAATGAAAGTATATTTGCAATGCCCGAGACCTGTCCCTCCTGCGGAGGAAGAGTAGTGCGTGATGAATGTGGCGAGGGTGCTGCAACAAGATGCGTTAATCCCGCCTGTCCTGCACAGACCGCAAGAAGCATTACTCACTTCGCGTCAAAAGGAGCTATGAATATTGACGGGCTTGGTCCACAGGTTGTGGAGTTGCTGCTTTCTGCAGGCAAAATCCGCGATATAGCAGATCTCTATACACTTAAAGTTGAGGATATAGAAAATCTTGACAGAATGGGCAAAAAGAGTGCTGAAAATCTTGTCTCTGCTATTGAAGAGTCAAAGTCTCGGGGACTTGAAAGACTTTTATTTGCTCTTGGTATTCGCCAGGTTGGCGAGGTTGCCGCAGAAGAAATTGCAGGAAAAATGCGAAATCTTGACAATCTTTTTACTGCAACATTTGAGGACTTCGCTGCAATCAAGGATATTGGTACAATAACCGCAACTGCACTTGTTGAGTTCTTTGCCGATCCTGCTACAGCAGAGCTTTGCAGAAGACTTTGTGAGTTAGGAGTAAAAACCGAGGCGACGGGTGAGGAAAAAGGCGAAAGCTTTGCAGGACTTACCTTTGTTTTGACCGGTACTTTACCTACTATGACTCGTGACGAGGCATCGGCTCTTATCAAGAAAAACGGCGGTAAGGTTTCTGGCAGTGTATCGAAAAAAACCTCCTATGTTGTAGCCGGCGAGGAGGCAGGTTCAAAGCTTACAAAGGCGAAAGAACTTGGTGTAAATATCATTGACGAATCAACATTGATTCAGATGCTTGACAAATAAAAAACACCGATTTTGCAATCTTTTATTTGCAAAATCGGTGTTTTTATGCCTTAACGACAATGGTTTTACCACTTTTAGGATGAGGAAATGTGATTTCCTTGCAACGAAGAAAATACTCCTTTTCGCTCTTTGTGCCGTATAAAAAATCAGATACCAAAGGATGCCCTATATGAGCCATATGAACTCTTATCTGATGCGTTCTTCCGGTTAATAAAGTTATCTCACAAAGTGAAAAATCTCCGTGATCCTCAACAACTGTATATTCGGTTATTGCGGTCTTTCCATCAGCACGTACTACTCGCTTTATATTGCCTTCTTCCATTCGCTCGATAGGAGCATCAATTCTTCCTGTTTTTTGCTTTGGAACACCCTCTACAACAGCGTGATATTTCTTTCTCCAAAGTCCTTTTTTCATAGATGCGGAAAGGGTGGAGGCACTGATTTGATTTTTAGCGATAATTACAATGCCCGATGTATCTCGGTCAAGTCGGTTTACCGCACGAAAGACAAAATCACCGCCGTAATATCCCATAACCGCATTTGCCAGAGTGGGCAGATTATTTCCTTTAGAAGGGTGGGTTGGCATATTCATTGGTTTATCTACGGCGAGAATATCCTCGTCCTCGTAAATAACAGTCAGCGGAATATCCATTGGCGGAATACCTTCGCTGACAGATTTTGGAATATAAACTTCGACTTTATCACCGGGTTTTACCTCTGCACGTACGGTAACGGTTTTTCCGTTCAATAATATTCCGCCGTATTTTGCCTTTTTGACCAGTGTAACGGACAGTCCGTTAGAGTATAAAAAGCTTTTCATATCCTGCGGCAATTTATCGCCGCCTGCAACAATTTCATATATCTTTTCCATAGCATAAGTATAGCATTTTACCGTCCGAAAGTCAAGTATGGCTATGCTTTTTAATCCTTGACAAATTAAAATACGCGTGTTATAATATACTTCGGAAAAAAATTGGAGGGGTAATTGTGGCAACAAGGATAGTAAAAAAAGAGTATGACGATCAAAGTATAAAGAGCTTAAAAGGTGCCGACAGAGTAAGAAAAAGACCTGCGGTAATCTTTGGTTCTGATGACCTTATTGGCTGTCAGCACTCGTTTATCGAAATTCTTGCTAACTCTGTCGACGAAGCCAGAGAAGGTTACGGCGACAAAATAATTGTTAAGAAATATAAAGATCTCTCTATTGAGGTAGAGGACTTTGGACGAGGCGTTCCTCTTGGATATAACGAAAAGGAAAAGCGTTGGAACTGGGAGCTTGTTTTCTGTGAGCTTTACGCAGGCGGTAAGTATGATAATAACGACGGTGATGCTGCTTACGAATTTTCTCTCGGTCTTAACGGACTTGGTGCAACCGCAACCCAGTATGCCTCGGAATATATGAATGTTCGTTCTTACAACGGAAAAACTCTTTCGGAAATCAATTTCAAAAAGGGAAATGTAAAGGGGCAGTTATCGGTTACCGATATTGAGCCGGGAATGAAAAAACGTGGTTCAATTATCAGATGGCGTCCCGACCTTGAAGTATTTAAGGAGATAGATATTCCTGTGGAATTTCTCTCTGCAACTCTTCGCCGTCAGGCGTTTGTAAATGCAGGAATCAAGTTCATTCTTGAAGTAGAGAACGAAAAGGGTAAATTTGATAAAACAGAATATTATTATGAGAAGGGTGTTGCGGATTATATAGCAGAAATCACCGAGGGGATCTCAATGACTCAACCGGTTCTTTGGAGCTTTGAAACCAAGGGACGAGACCGCGAGGATATGGCTGACTATAAGTTGAAGGCAGAGGTTACATTCTGCTTTGCCAAGACAGGTCTTACCGAGTATTATCACAACTCCTCATTTCTTGAATACGGCGGTGCTCCTGACAAGGCGGTAAAAAATGCATTTACTTTTGTCATAGACAAGTACATAAAAGCCCATAATAAAAAGGCAAAAAATGAGTCCAAGATAACCTTCCAGGATATTGCGGACAACCTTGCGGTAATAGTTAATTCTTCGTCTACCCAGACATCCTATGAGAATCAGACTAAGAAGGCGATTACCAATGCTTTTATTCAAAAAGCACTTACCGAGTTTATCAAGACGAATCTTGAAATATATCTCACAGAGAACAGCACAAGTGCAAATATTATAGCAAACCAGGTTCTTGTAAACAAGAAGGCAAGAGAGTCGGCAGAAAAGACAAAGATTGATATTAAGAAAAAGCTGACCGGAACAATGGATGTATCCAACAGGGTAGAAAAGTTCGTTCCTTGCCGTTCAAAAGATCCTGCAATTCGCGAGGTATATATAGTAGAGGGTGACTCTGCTATGTCAAGCTGTAAGCTTGGAAGAAATGCCGAGTTTCAGGCAATTATTCCCGTCAGAGGTAAAACTCTTAACTGTATGAAGTCAACCTATGACAAAATTTTTGCCAGTGATATTATTGTGGATTTACTGAAGGTTATCGGTTGCGGTGTTGAGGTTAAGACCGGTAAAAAGTCCGATCTTGCCACCTTTGACTATAATCTGTTAAAGTGGAATAAAATAATTATCTGTACCGATGCAGACGAGGACGGCTTCCAGATAAGAACACTGCTTCTTACAATGTTCTATCGCCTTCTTCCCACACTTATTGAGAAGGGCAAAATATTCATTGCCGAGTCTCCTCTGTTTGAAATAACCTCGGGCGGAGAAACATATTTTGCATACAACGAGTTTGAAAAGACAGAGATACTTAACAAGCTTGGAAATAAGAAATATACTCTTCAGAGATCAAAGGGACTTGGTGAGAACGAGCCGGATATGATGTGGCGAACAACTATGTGTCCTCAGACACGGCGTCTCATTGCGGTTACACCCACCGATGCAGAGGAAACTGCAAGAATGTTTGACGTTCTGCTTGGCGATGCTTTGCAGGACAGAAAGAAATTTATCACCGATTACGGTCATCTTTATATAAAGGATGCCGATATTTAATAATTGAAAGGCAAAAGAAATGGAAAAAAACACAAAATTTGGCGGTGTTAAAGGCCCGCTTCTTACAATAGTAATGGACGGTGTGGGAATTGCTCCCGATAACGGTGCAAATGCAATTGCTGCGGCACATACTCCCACCCTTGATATGCTTATGAGCAAATATCCTATGGTTCCCTTGAAGGCACACGGCACAGCAGTAGGTCTGCCCAGCGATGATGATATGGGTAATTCCGAGGTTGGTCACAATGCACTCGGCTCCGGTCAGGTATTTGCACAGGGTGCAAAGCTTGTTTCTCAGTCTATCGAGTCGGGCAAAATCTTTGCTTCCGAAACCTGGCAGAATCTTGTAGGCGGAGTAAAGAATAATAACTCCACCCTTCATTTTATAGGTCTGTTTTCCGACGGAAACGTTCACTCTCACATCGATCACCTTTCCGCACTTATCAACAAGGCGAAGGCAGACGGTGTTAAGAAGGTAAGACTTCATATTCTTCTTGACGGACGTGATGTTGGCGAGACAAGTGCTCTTGACTACGTTCTTCCTTATGAGAAATTCCTTGCCTCTGTAAACGATGCTGATTTTGATGCACGTATTGCTTCGGGTGGCGGCAGAATGCAGGTTACTATGGACAGATACGAGGCAAACTGGGCTATGGTAGAACGCGGATGGAAAACACACGTGCTTGGCGAGGGCAGACAGTTTGCATCTGCTGAAGAAGCGATCATAACTTATAGAGAAGAGTTTAAGGTTATTGACCAGGATCTTCCTCCTTTCGTAATTGCAAAGGACGGTCAGCCGGTTGGCACAATTAATGACGGCGACAGTGTTATCTTCTACAACTTCCGCGGTGACCGTGCCATCGAAATTTCCAAGGCATTTGAGTCGGGAAGTGATTTTGATAAGTTTGACCGTGTTCGCGTTCCTTTGGTTCTCTATGCAGGTATGCTTGAATATGACGGCGACCTTCATATCCCAAGTCGCTATCTTGTGTCTCCTCCCGAGACCACTAATACAATGACCGAGTATTTTGTAAACGAGGGCATTAAGATGCTTGCTATTTCCGAAACACAGAAGTATGGCCACGTTACCTATTTCTGGAACGGAAACAAGTCGGGCAAGTTTTCCGAGGAGCTTGAAACATACATTGAGATTCCTTCGGATATCGTTCCTTTCGAGCAGCGTCCCTGGATGAAGTGTGCCGAGATTACCGATAAGCTTATCGAGTGCATAAGATCCGGAGAATACAAGTATATCCGTGTTAATTTCCCCAACGGCGATATGGTAGGTCACACCGGTTCCTTCCTTGCAACCGAGTGCTCTATGGAGGCACTTGACCTTCAGCTCTCCCGCATACTTAAGGTTGTTGATGAGGTCGGTGGTGTTGCTCTTATTACTGCCGATCACGGAAATGCAGATGAAATGTATGAGATTGATAAGAAGACAAAAGCTCCCAAGCCGAATAAAGACGGTAGCTTTAAGGCAAAAACCAGCCATACACTCAATCCCGTTCCCTTCATCGTGTATGATAACTTCTATAGCGAAAATTACACTTTAAAACAGGGCAGAACTGATTTTGGACTCTCCAACGTAGCGGCAACTACTGCAAACCTTCTTGGATACGTAGCTCCAGATATGTGGGATGAATCTATGGTCGATTTCAAATAATCTATAAATTTGGGGGCGAAAATGCCCCCACTGGTTTAATTTAAGCATTAGCAAAATTCAACAGTCTTTAGAGAATTACCGACTTAGGATAATCCTCGGAAAGGACCTAAACGTGAAGGAAAAAAATAAAAAAACATTTAGACATCCGAACCGATTTGTTTTCGCAGTTGCCAGGGGAATATCCAGGTTTCTTTGCAGATTTGTATTAAATGTTCAGATAGGAAAAAATGAGCTGAGAGGAAAAAACGGAAGATGTGTAATCATCGCCAATCACGAATCGGTTATTGACGTACTTCCTGCCTATGCCGTTGTTCCTCCCAAAACACACTTTGTTGTAAGCAGGGCAATGATGCAGTCGATGCCGATTGCACCGCTTATGGAAATGTGCGGAGCGATAGGTAAAAACCAGTTCCAGACAAGTGCTCTTGATATGCGTAGAATGAGAGCGGTTCTTGATCACGACGAGCCCCTTATGCTTTATCCTGCAGGTCTTATGACCGAAAGCGGTGCTTCCACACCTATTCCTATTGCAACAGCCAAGGTGTTAAAGTGGTTCAAATCGGATATTTATGTTGCACGTGTAAAGGGCACATATCTTACTAATCCTAAATGGGCAAGGGTAAAACGCCGCGGTAGAATTACCATAGAGCTTTATAAGCTTGCCTCCAAAGATGAATTTTCCGCTTTAAGTGATGAAGAAGCGGCAAATCTTGTCACCGAGCATCTTTCCTTCGATGCATACAGAGATAATGACGAGGAGAGAATATACTACAAAAACGGCGACAATGTTGAGGGGCTTGAATATGTATTGTATAAGTGTCCGTCTTGCGGCGAGGAGTTCAGCATTTGGGTAAAGGGCAGAAACAAGCTTTGCTGTGAGAAATGCGGATACACCGTAAAAAGTGATAATTACGGTATACTTTCCCTTGTGGGAGACGGTGAGCCGATTTACAAGTATCCAAGCGACTGGCACGCATACATAGAAGAGTCGGTTTATGAGTTCGTAAAAGAACATCCTAATTTTTATTATGAAACTCAGGCGGAGATTCACTCAATCAACGAGAAAAAGCATAGGTATGAGAGAATAGGACGCGGATTGATCGGCTTTGACTATGAAAAGTTCACTTTGGAAGGAATTATTAATGACAAGCCCTTTGTAGAAGAGTTTTCAACGCTTTCATTCCCGATTCTTCCTTTCCGTCCCGGAGCTTATTTTGAAATTCAGCACGGAGAGAAGATTTACCGCGTTATACCGGATAATCCTTACATTGTTATGAAATGGATATTTACCCTTAAGGCAACCTTCCGCCTAAAACACGGTGAATAATAAAAAAGCTGTCTCTGTAATTGAGGCAGCTTTTTCGCTTTAAAGCAATAGTATACAGGGCATATGCTTCATTTCCATATATTGCATTTGACTTTTCTTCTCAAAAATGGTATACTTATATCACAAAGGGCGTCGCATTTCGGCGGCGTTCTTTTTTATTTTACTCACAAGGAGGTGACTCACGGTCGCGTCGGTTCATATCCGACAAAACAGAAAGAAAGGAAGGAAATAAGTATGAAAAAAACACTAAGTGCCATTATTTTATCAATAATGGTGGTTTTTGTGTTCTGTGTTAATGCATCTGCGGCTACGACCTATACTGTTCAGAAGGGAGACTCCCTTTGGAAAATTGCAGTTAAATATCAGGTTGGTCTTGCTGAAATTAAAGCAGCGAACCCTGAAATTAAAAATTACAACCTGATTTATCCCGGTCAGCTTATTAATGTACCAACAATATCCTCGTCTGTTACCAACCACGAGGCAGAAGTTGTAAGATTAGTCAACAAAATTCGTTTGGAAAACGGATTGAAACCTCTTACTCAGGATTGGCAGCTTTCAAGAGTTGCAAGGTATAAGTCGCAGGATATGAAGGATCTTGGCTATTTTTCTCATACAAGCCCCAC
>JAZSRX010000052.1:0-22035 GCA_045538685.1 Eubacteriales bacterium
GTGCGTTATAGTTATCAAGCACCATATAATCGGGAACAACAATGTCCTTATCAACCATAGTAAGAGCTACGGGGCATTTAATGTTCTTAATGCTTCCGTCACCCTTGCCATATGGGGTAAACTCATCAGACATATTAAGGTTTGCGAGAGCCCAGTCAAGATCAACAAGGTTTCTCTGCTTCAGAGTTTCGGACATCCAAAGATCGTTTTGCTCTCTGGTGGGCTTGTTTACAGTATAAATGGTAGCATCCCAGATAGATGTCATCATAGCACTGTCACCCTTTGCAAAAATGGAGAGAACGGGAGCAACCTGCATAGGATCGCCTGCCATTTCCTCTTTATTTGCATAGGGCTCGCCTGTGGACTGATAATTAACCTTCTTATAAACGGGATAACCTTTAAGGCCTGCACCCTCGATATCAAAGAACTTTTTAACCTCGCTTGGATATTTTGCACAAAGCTTAAGACTTACACCGCCACCGTTGGACCAACCAACAAGATAATAGCTGTCAATACCGAGAGCCACTGCAAAATCGTGTACATCATCAGCAAGCTCTTCAAGAGTATCAAAACGGTTGTTGTAGGTGGAATCGCCAAAACCGCGAAGATCAACGGCGATACATCTGAACTTATCCTTAATACGGCTTATAAGTGGCTCGTAATGTACTGAGGAGGACATATTTCCGTGTACCATAAGCACCACCGGGCCCTGTCCCTCGTCAAGATAGGCAATAGTTTCTCTACCTATAGATAAATATTTCTTTTCCATAATTGTCTCCAAAATCAAATTTTAATCTGCTCGTCAAGAAGATTTGTAAAACCAAGCACCAATGCGGTGAAGGAGGCGGGATCTTCATACATACTTGCGTGTCCGGAACCGTTAATGGTTACATAATGACTGCCCTTGATCTTTTCGTGAAGCATAATCTGCTCGGTGGGAGGAACAAGTCCGTCCTCGGAACAGGAGATTATAAGGGTGGGACAGCTTATTTCGCTAACCCTGTCGGTATAATCATAATCGCGTGAAGAATCTGTCAGGCGGATAAGACTTTCAAGCACATCGGGACGTGAAAAATAAGGAATAAGTGTTCCCTCTCTCTTTTCCATCCACAAAGACTCCCTCTCATAAAAACCGGTGGAGTAAATAACCGGAATTGTTGTAAGGTAATATGCCTCGCCTACACCTGTTTTCGCAACCGCATTCCAGCCGTCGCCGATTTTTCTAAGCCAATCGGATGTTCTGGCACAGGTGTTTGCAAGTACAAGACTTCTTACCCTGTCAGGACGTTTAACCGCATACTGAATAGCAATTTCACCGCCGTAAGATATTCCCATAATATTGTACTTTTCATAGGGAAGAAGATCAAGAAGTGCTTCAAGTACACCAACCTGGATAGAGTGGTCATAGCTCTCGGTCATTCTCTCGCTCTGTCCCTGATCAAGAAAATCAAGTAAAATGGTAATATTGTTGCGTGAGAAATTGGGAATAAAGGACTTCCAGCTACCGCAGGACATCATAATTCCGTTAAGAATTACAAGTGGCTCGCCGTGGTCGCCGTGAACCTCGTAATAAACCTTTTTGCCTTCGTAAAGGAATTCTGCCATATCTTTGTACCTTACTCAACTATAATGCCGAGGGCAATAGCTTCCTTGGTAATCTGCTCTCTGAAATTAGGATGAGCAACAGAGATGATGCGACGAGCTCTTTCGGCAATACTTGTACCGCGAAGAGATACGCAACCGTACTCGGTAACGAGATAGTCAACGTCATTTCTGGAAAGAGAAACCGCGGCACCTGCCTTAAGCTGACAAACTATTTTAGATGTTTCAACTCTCTCGCCTGTTGCGGGATCCTTAACCATAGCAGTGGAATAGAGAGCAATAATGGACTTACCGTTCTTGGACTTCTGTGCACCAACGGCTGTATCAGACTGTCCGCCTGTACCCGAGAACTGAACAGAACCGATAGACTCGGATGCACACTGACCGGTAATATCAACCTCGATGGTAGTGTTGATAGAAACCTGATTGTCGTTCTGCATAATTATATAAGGATCATTTACATAACCGCCGTCAAGAATTTCAACTGCGGGGTTGTCATCAATATAGTCATAAAGCTCCTTTGTACCCATAGCAAATGCAGCAACCATTTTACCGTTGTTGATCTGCTTGCACTTACCGTTGATAACACCTGCCTTAGCAAGCTTTACCATTCCGCTGGTAAGCATCTCTGTGTGTACACCAAGATCCTTTTTGTCATAAAGACTTGCAGCAACGGCATTGGGAATACCGCCGATACCGAGCTGGATGCAGTCGCCGTCGTTAATCATACCTGCGATAATCTTACCGATAGCAAGATCCTTTTCGTTGGGCTCAACATCTGCAATTTCGGGAATAGGATAATCAACATTGATAAGATAATCAACATCATTTACGTGAAGCTGAACATCACCAAAGGTTCTGGGAGCATTGGGGTTTACTTCAAGAATAACGGTCTTTGCCTTCTTGATCATCTGCATCTCATATGTGTTGGATATAGAAAGAGATACATAGCCGTGCTTGTCAGGTGTGGATGCAATACCAACATAAATGTCGGGCTCGCGGTAGAAAAGTCTCTTCTTTGCCGCAAGGTGAAGATGATTGGGAATAAAGGAAATGTTGCCGTTCTTGTGTGCCTTTCTGAGTACAGGTGTATAGAACCAACCCTCGGTGGTAAAGCTCTCCTTATACTCAGGGTTTACGATAAACTCGTAAGCACCCATAGGAAGGCAGTTGGAAACCATAACACCCTTTACCTTATCTGCGATAGTGTGCAGATTTGTCATAAACTCTCTGCCCTCTGCAGAACCAAGACCGGTTACTATATAGTCGCCGCTCTTTACAACCTCAAGGGCTTCGCTAACAGATACATACTTTGCCATAGATATATCTCCTTTGTTTTATGTAATAAAAATAAAAAACGTTTTCAATATATAAAAATCGCGTTTGCGAGTTGTTTTCAACCTTAAAAATGTCTTTTGAAAATATAAAAATAAATTAATATAGGAAAATTTATTTGTTTGCGATGAAGGGCTTTATGCCCTTCTTCGCTTTTTTTGTCAACTATTGCTTACAAAAAGCAATGGTTTAAAGGAAAATGCTTTTAATTACTTAATAGCATCCTCAAGAGTCTTGAGAGAGGTGATTTCACGGTAAACTTCACCTACACCACCGTTAGCAACAGTGTACTTGTTAACTGCGAGAGAGTCGATACCGATACGCTGACCGTTAGCATAGCTTACGGAAGTACCCATGGGTACGTTAACGGGAGCAGACTCCATAGCAGCGATATAGCCCTCCCAGTTAAGAACCTTACCGTTCATACGAGAGAGACCCTGGCAGAATACGTTTGCAGAAACGTAACCAGCCATTGCATAGCTGTTAAGGAAGTAAGAGCTTACGCCATCCTTTGCCCAATCACAGTCGCCGAAGTAAGACTGTACATAAGGACCCCAAACGATATCGTCCATAGCAATAAGGGTTTCACCCTTGTGCTTAGCATAGAGAGTCATAACCTTGGTGTACTCTACGAAGTCATTCCAACCCTTAGTTTCGGTAGGTTCAGAACCTGTAACAAGCCATGCACCTGCATAAACCTCACGAGTCTCGGTGATTGCCTCGGATGATACAAGACCGCTCATTGCAGCTGCGTTAGCAGAAACATAAGAGGTGATGATCTTAACATTGTCATAGTTTGCACCGATGAAAGCATTGCTAATAGCAATGAAGGGTGCCTGGTTAGCAGCAACAATAACAACGTCACAGCCAGCAGTCTTAAGAGCGGTTACCTGTGCACTGAAGTCAGTAGCGTCTGCAGCACCTTCCTGATAAACTACGGAAGATTCTTTGCCAAGCTTCTTAACTTCGATCTCAATACCGTTGAGCATACCCTTACCTGCCTCGTCGGTGGTAGAGATAACGCCAACCTTGGTGCCGCCAAGACCGCCTGCAGATACAGGTGCGAAAGCGGTAGCAACCATAGACTGACCCTCGGTATCATAGATGGGCTGTACAGTCATGATGTTCGCCTCGGTGTTATAAAGACCGGAAACGCCACATACGCCGTAAACCATAGGAATACCCTTTTCCTCAATGTAATCAACAGTAGCACTAACAGTGTTAGAGCCAAAGTGACCAACAAGTGCGAATACCTTGTCCTGTTCAACAAGTCTCTTGGTGAAGTTGTTACCTTCTACACCGTTGAAACCGTCATCATAGTGATGGAACTGGATAGTGTACTTGTTACCATCAGCATCGGTGTAACCACCCATGTGATTTTCGAAGTACCAGAAGTAAGCTTCCTGTGCGTAGTTGAAGGGAACACCTACGCCTGCAAAAGCACCGGATGTTGCAGCAGTATTACCAATGTGGATAATATGCTTTTCGGTATCAACGCCCTGGGAAGGAACAGTAGGAATTTCGTTTTCGCCGCCATTACCACCGCCGTTGCCGCCGCCACCATTATTGCCGCCAACAAGACGACAGCTAACGAGGCCGAGTGTCATACTTGCTACGAGTGCAAGTGCGAGGATGAGTTTGAGTGTCTGTTTCATGTTTTTCTCCTTTTTTATTTTTTTATGTTAAAGCTTTATGCTTTAATCATCATTTTTACCGCCCAGATAGGCATCTATAAGCTTCTTGTTGGTGATAAGCTCGCTTGCCTTGCCCTCAAGTCCGATTTTTCCAAGCTCAAGAACATAAGCATAATCGGCAATTTTAAGAGTCTGCAATGCGTTCTGCTCAACAATAAGAATTGTTGTGCCTTCTTCGCGGATTTTTGTAAATGCCTTGAAAATTTCCTCAATGATAAGAGGAGCAAGGCCGAGCGAGGGCTCATCAAGCAACAGAATCTTGGGGTTGGACATAAGAGCACGTCCTATGGCAACCATCTGCTGCTCACCGCCCGAAAGAGTGTTTGCTGTCTGCAACCGTCTTTCCTTAAGAATGGGGAAAAGCTTATATACACGTTCAAAGTTTGCTTTCAGCTGTTCCTTGGCGGTAACCTTTATACCGTCAACTTCTTTAGTTTTAAGACCGTATGCACCTACCCTCAGGTTTTCCTCTACAGTAAGCTCGGGGAAAAGAAGACGTCCTTCAGGGGACTGTGTAACACCCGCCTTGGCAATCTTATAGGTTGCAAGGCCGGAAATTTCCTTTCCTTCAAGGACAACACTGCCGCTTGCAGGTTTTATTGCACCCGAAATGGTACGAAGAGTTGTTGTCTTACCAGCTCCGTTAGAGCCGAGTAATGCAACTATCTGTCCCTTCTCTACCTTAATATTTACTCCCTTGAGGGCAGTAATGAATCCATAAGAAACTTTTAAATCATTTATTTCTAATAATGCCATTATTCCCCTCCTGAGCCCAAGTAGGCCTCCTGTACTTCCTTGTTTGCCTGAATCTCAGCGGCAGTTCCGTACGCAAGTTTTCTACCGAAGGATATTGCACAGATATGATCACATACGTTCATAACAAGACTCATATCGTGCTCAACAAGCAAAACGGTACAACCAAAGTCCTTGCGGATTTTGTTAATCAGTACTGCAAGATCAGATGTCTCTGATTCATTAAGACCGGCTGCCGGCTCGTCAAGAATGATAAGCTGAGGATTACACATAAGTGCACGTGCAATCTCTATGCGTTTAAGAACGCCGTAAGGCAATCCCCACGCAAGTCTGTCACGGTAAGTATAAAGATCCATATATTTAAGAATCTTATCCGCTCTTGCTGTGAGCATCCTTTCCTCTCTCTTTAACAGAGGAAGGTGGAGCATCTGAGTAAACAGACTGCTGGAATAATTTCTTGTAGCCGCAATAAGCAGGTTGTCAAGAACAGATACTTCTTTTACTACCTCAATGTTCTGGAAGGTTCTTGCGATTCCCTTAAGAATAATATCGTGTACCTTATAATCTGTAAGCGATATAGTCTTTCCATCTCGGGCAGTAAACAGAATCTGTCCTGCAGTTGGCTTGTAAAATTGAGTAATACAGTTAAATACGGTGGTCTTACCTGCACCGTTAGGACCGATAAGTCCAAATATTTCACCCTTCTTAACGTCAAAGTTAAGGTCATCAACAGCTTTAAGGCCGCCGAAATACATTTTAAGTCCCTTAACAGAAAGGATAACATTATCAGGGTTAGAATAGTTAGATGTCTGCTTTCCCTCTGCTTTGGCAAGTGCCGCTTTGACAGAGTCAATTTTTACCTGAAGCTTTGCCTTGTCGCGAGTGATAAGCTTGTTATACTTTTCATCAATTTTTGCAACAAGTGCATCGTGATCTGTACGAAGCTGTGCCGAACGGCTATCATACTTTGCAGTATTAGAAGAAGAATTCCGAGCTGCAAACGCATTTTTCTTTGCCTCAAGGTTGGCAGCAACCTTTGCTCTCTTTTGAGCGAGAGCAGCGTTTTCTTTTTTCAGGGTTTCGAGTATGAGAGCAATATCTGCACCTTTTTTCTTTGCCCTGAAGATCCTCTTTGCCGCCTTATGGTTAACAGCTCTGTGAGAAAGATATGATTTTACATCATATTCCTTAAGCTTCTCATCCATAAGTTTTTCTGCATATTCCTTCTTATCGCAGGCAGCATAAGCAGCAGGAAGAATTTGCTTGTTTGCCTTAGAGGCAAATTTTGCTAAAATTTTGTTCTTTTTATCTTCATAAGATTCCTCAACCGAGTTATACTCAATCATAAGCCAGTCGTACTTACGGTAAAGTTTTAATGCTCGGTCTGCAGTAGAGGGAAGTATTTTATCCAAGATCTTTGCCATACTTTGCCTCCTTTATCTTAACACGAAGTTTAAGTAGTTTAAGTTTTATCTCAAGCACAAGCTGAGAAAGTCCGCCGGGATAGAACATTACTACCAGAATAACCAGAAGTCCGCTGAACAAACCTATAAAGTCAGAGTTTTCTCTGAAGAAGGGAATGTTAATAAGGAACATAGATTTTATTCCGTAAATAAGGAATGAACCGAATATTGCTCCCCAGATGGACTTGGTTCCGCCTATAATAACTATCGCCAGAATATTAAGTGAAGTGTTTAAGGTGAATTCTGTTCCCGAATGCGAAACATACTTCTCTGACAACATAAACATAACACCGCCGATAACAGCGAAAATGATTGAAATGATAAAGGAGAGAAGTCTGTATTTCAGAAGCGAAACACCGAATGCCTGTGCGGCAGAAGTGCTGTTCTTCATAGCCAACATCGCTCTACCTGTAGGGCTGTTCATAAGATTGCTGGTTAAAACCATCAAAACAAACAGAATTCCTACCATTAAGAAATAAATTTCTTCGGTGGTAAATCTGGAGTCAACGGTTGTTCCTCTTATGTACTCCATATTGAACCAGGTAATATGCTCACGTTTAAGCTTGAGAGAATCGCCATTTATTGCCTTGAAGATTTCAAGGATTATCTGTGCTATACCGAGAGTAACTATTGCAAGGTAAATACCCTCTATTCTGAGCGAAATGTATCCAACCACAGCACCTATGACAAGTGCTATAGCAATGGCAATAATAAATGTGAAAAGAATGCTGACATCCCACTCAACAAGTGCCATATATGTTATATTCGCACCCAGACAGAAGAATCCTGCCGTACCGAGAGATGCAAGGGCTGAATAACCAAGCAAAAGGCAGAAACCTATAGAAATTATACAATAAATAAGTGTGGAGCTTATTGCACTAACAAATGTAGACTCAACAATATTGCTTTTTGCCAGCTCATTCAACATAATAAGTGCAAAAGCAAATATTGCATAGCCAATAGCGGGTTTTTTACGAAGTTTGTCTTTAATGGTTAATATTCGAAGAGTTTTCTTCTCGTCTTCCCGGAAAAGGGGCTTAAGTATTTTGTTTTTCATTCTACTTCCCATACCTTACACCTTCTTAACCATTTTCTTTCCAAACAGTCCCTGGGGCTTCCAGAGCACGAGTAACATAACAATAAAATAAACTATTGCCGACTTCCATCCTGAAATGTTGGATTGGTGAATAGCAACACAACCCACGAGCACGTTCAGCATATAAATAATAATTGCACCGAGTACAGGTCCGTGGAAGGTTGCAAATCCGCCGAGAATTCCTGCAAGAAAGGCATTTATCTGAGTGGTTGTCATTATATAACCGCTTGAGAGAGATGCATTACCGATATAAATTATGGCTGCAACCGCACCAAACGCACCGGCAATACCCCAAGAGGTTGCTGTAATAACCTTTGTATTGATGCCCATCATACCTGCAACGATCTCATTACTCGCAGTTGCTCTAACCGACAGGCCCCACTTGGATTTTTGAAGGAGAATGAACACTGCAGCAAGCAAAACTACTGTAATAGCAACGGCTATCATAGTATTGTACTGCACGAACACACCGCCAATGGAAATACCCTCGCTGAGAGCAATTATCGGGTTAGCAGGAATAGACTCGAGATGGAACACTTTAAACATAAAGGGAATAAGACCGATTATGATTGAGATAAGACCCATTGAGATTATCTGCTTTCCGAGAACATTTACATATCTGCCGTTACGGAAAATTACAACGTCAATAATAACACCAAGAAGGAATGACGCAACAACACCCGCAATAGCAACAGCCCATATAGGAAGGGCTCTGAAAGTAGCAATTTCTACCGCAACATATGCACCGAGTGCCGAAATAACACCCTGAGCAAAGTTGGTTGTATAGCTTGTTTTAAATATTAATGTAACCGCAAATGTAGCAAGAATGCCGGCACACATTGATGGCAGAGTACCAACCAATATAGTCAAATATGCGATCAGATGCATTAACACTCACCCCACTTAATGATGTTAGCAGCCCAGGTATATCCAATTCCTGCTGCGATCATACATACGGTGCTGCCCTCTTTTACCTTGCCCTCTTTAAGAGCGAGTTCAAGAGAGAGAATCTGGTCAATCTGACCGATGTGACCGTAGTCCTCAAGATAAATAGACTGATCCTCGGTAAGACCGAGATCTGCAAGCATTGCCTTGTGTCCGGAACGCTTGATATGAAGAATATCAAGGTAATCAATGTCAGAACGAGTCATATTCGACTTACGAAGTGCCTCGTCAATGCAATGATACCAGTTAGGCATAGATACTGTGTTAAGAAGACCCTTCATCTTAGGAGAATCCATAAGACGAAGCATACCGAACTCCTTATAATTTTCGGGAGTTACGGGCTCAAGAATACCGCCAACCTTAGATCCGCAGGTGTGAACAACAGAGCCGTCGGACATAAGGTGAGTACCAAGGAGAAGGTTCTTGCTGTAATTCTTCTTGAGAAGAATTGCACCGCCGCCTGCACCAAGGTTAAACATAAAGGATACACCGCTGTCGGTGTAATCAATGAAGTCGCAGTTACGGTAACCGCCACAAACGAGAACTGTGTTGATCTCGTCGTCTGCGATAAGCATATCCTTTGCAAGCTTCATTGCAGAAACGCAGGTGCAGCAACGGTTCTGAACGTCAATGCCCCACGCATTCTTTGCACCGATTCTATCCTGTACATAACAAGCAGATGTGGTAAGGGGATATTCCTTCCACTCCTCTGTGATACAGAGAATAACATCAATTTCAAGAGGATCTACTCCGCAATTTTCAAGGCACTTAAGAGCAGCGAGAGCACCCATTTCCTGAGTACCGTCACAAGCATCATTCGAGGGAACGAATTTCTGATTGATACCGAGTTTTGCTCTTACTGCGTCCTCGCTCCAAACTCCGCCGGTAGCATCTGAAATCTCTTTTGCGGTCATTATTTTCTTAGGAAGGTATGTACCAATACCTACTATTCCTACGTTTACCATAGTATTTTTTCCTTTCTTTGCAAACAAAAGTTTGCTTTTAGCTATTTAGAGTTTAGATATTACAATCTCATTCCGCCGTTTACGGATAGAACGTGACCTGTTACATAAGATGCATCATCGGATGCAAGGAAGAGAGCTGCCTTAGCAATCTCCTCGGGCTGACCAAGTCTGCCGAGCATAGTAAGACCCGCAAACTTCTTAAGAAGATCTTCGGGAACTGTCTTCATCATATCTGTCATAATATAACCGGGAGCAATTGCGTTTACTCTTACGGGAACACCCTTTCTTGCAAACTCCTTAGCCCAGGTCTTGGTAAGACCGATAACACCTGCCTTAGAAGCGGCATAGTTTGCCTGACCGATGTTGCCGTACTCGCCTACAACAGAGGAAATGTTGATAATGCTTCCGCCGCCGATCTCTTCCATGAAGGGACCAATGTAACGGGTAAGATTGAATACACCCTTAAGGTTGATATCGATAACGAGATCCCACTGATCGTCTGTCATCTTTCTTGTCATGGCATCGCGGGTAATACCTGCGTTGTTTACAAGAATGTCAATTCTGCCGTACTTCTCTTTTGCATACTCAAAGAGAGCTTTACAAGCTTCGCCGTCAGTAACGTTAAGCTGGTAGAACTCAACACCCTCACACTCATAAGAGAGGGGAGCCATATCCACTGCTATAACCTTAGCACCTTCTTTTGCGAAGGTCTGTGCCATTTCACCGCCGAGGCCCTTTGCACCGCCGGTAACTATTGCTACTTTATCCTGTAATCTCATTGTCCTTTCCACCTTTCAAAATTATATATTTTTAAGAATAACTGCAGTACCCATACCGCCACCGATGCAGAGGGATGCAAGACCGTAGGTCTTACCGCTTCTCTTAAGCTCGTGAACGAGGGTAACGATAATTCTGTTTCCGCTTGCACCAACAGGGTGACCGAGAGCGATTGCACCGCCGTTTACGTTGCAGCGAGCAAGGATATCCTCGCGGCTTTCACCGTGCTCCTCAGAGAGAAGCTTAACAACACCGAGAGACTGAGCTGCGAATGCTTCGTTAAGCTCAAGAAGCTCGATTTCCTGCAATTTCATACCTGCATTTTTAAGAGCATTTCTTACCGCAGGAACAGGACCGAGGCCCATTACGTCGGGCTCTACACCGCCCTGACCAATGCCAACAATCTCCGCCATGGGCTGAAGACCGTACTTTTCAACAGCACTTTCGGATGCGAGAATAACGAATGATGCACCGTCGTTAATACCCGATGCATTACCTGCGGTTACAGAACCGTCGGGCTTGAATGCAGGGCGAAGAGTGCCAAGCTTTTCAAGAGTGGTTGTGCGGTTGATGTATTCGTCCGCCTCGAAAACAAATTCCTTTCTACCCTGCTTAACAGTGATAGGAACGATTTCATCTACGAACTTACCTGCGTCCTGTGCTGCAATTGCCTTCTTCTGAGAATTGATAGCAAACTCATCCTGCTCTTCGCGGGTGAGACCGTATCTTTCAACGATATTTTCTGCTGTAATACCCATATGAAGACCGCTGTATGCGTCTGTAAGGGAGTCATAAATCATATGGTCGATCATCTTCATATCGCCCATCTTTGCACCCCAGCGGGTCTTGCCGGGAACAAGATAAGGAGCACCGCTCATAATCTCTGTGCCGCCTGCGGCTACAAGATCTGCAGCACCCGCTTTAATGGAAAGAACACCGTTCATAACGGCCTTCATACCGCTGCCGCAAACCATATTGAGAGAATATGCGGGAATTTCGATGGGAACACCTGCACCGATAGCAACCTGACGTCCGGGGCCCTGCTTTACACCGGCGGGAAGTACGTTACCAACAATAACTTCGTCAAGCCACGCGGGATCAACCTTTCCTTCTGCCAAAGCGGCCTTGAGTACCTGTGCACCAAGGTGTGTGGGAGAAAGATCCTTGAGTGAGCCGAGCATGGATCCGATAGCACTACGTTTAGCACTTACTAAATATACTTTGTTCATTGGCTTTTCTCCTTGTTTTATTTATTGATTATAAAAGCTTATTAAGATTCTTAAGAACTGCTGCTGCGTCGGATACGATACCGAGATTAGCAACCTTAAAGATAGGAGCATTCTTATCTGTGTTTACAGCAACGATAAACTCAGACTCTTCCATACCTGCAAGATGCTGAATAGCACCGCTGATACCGAATGCAAGGTATGCCTCAGGACGAACGGTTTTACCTGTCTGACCAACCTGACGGTTGTGCTCGAGAACACCAATGTCAACGAGAGCACGGGAGGAAGCGAGAGAACCGCTAACCTTGCCTGCAAGCTCTCTTGCGGGAGCAACGTCCTTAACACCTCTACCGCAGGAAACAAGGATCTTGGCATCTTCAATCTTGTCAATGCCGGAAACCTCTTTTACTTCCTCGATAACGGTTACAACAAACTTGGAATCATCCCAAGCGATGTTTTCTTCCACAACATCACCTGTGCGGGAGTCGTCGCGGTCAAGCTTTTTCATAACGCCGGGACGAACTGTGGACATCTGAGGACGGTGGTCGGGACAGATGATTGTAGCAAACAGGTTGCCGCCGAATGCGGGACGAGTCATGAAGAGATTGCCCTCTTCATCCATTTCAAGCTTGGTACAGTCTGCTGTAAGACCTGTTTTAAGTCTTGCAGAAAGTCTGGGAGCAAGGTCACGACCGATACTGGTAGCACCAAAGAGGATAACAGAAGGAGTGTACTCCTTAGCGATCTGTGTAATTGCCTGTGCATAGGGCTCGGTTACGAAGGATGCAAGTCTTTCATCATCAACAACGTGAACTTCGTCTGCTCCGAAAGCAATAAGATCCTGTGCCTTTCCCTTGATGTTGTGTCCAAGGAGGAGAGCACCAACCTTTTCGCCGGTCTTTTCAGCCAGCTCGCGTGCAACGCCGAGAAGCTCAAGAGCTACGTTCTGAACTTCGCCATCACGCTGTTCGCAGAATACCCAAATATTCTTAGCCATTTTTTCTACCTCCTTATATCAAATGACGCGACTTAAGTGCGTCTACTATTGCCTTTGCTGCACTCTCAGGATCAAGCTCGATAGTTTCGATGGTCTTGTCAAACTGCTTTGTAGCGGTAGACTTAACCTTTGTGGGTGAACCCTTAAGACCAATAGTCGCGGGATCAACCTCTATATCGTTAAAGGTGATAATGCCGATTTCCTTCTCATCCTGATCAACGATATCCCAAACGTTCATATATCTGGGCTTATCAAGAGTGGAAAGAATGGTGATAAGGCACTGTCCCTTAACTTCAAGTGTCTGATATCTGTCCTCAAACTGACGCTTTACAATAAGAGTACCCTTATCTGCGTTGTAATCAATAGCGGCCGCATAGGTTATCTGAGGAATACCGAGATGCTCGGAGATCTGAGGACCAACCTGAGCGGTATCACCGTCAATTGCCTGTCTGCCGCAGAACACGATGTCAGCACCGAGCTTCTTTATAGCAGCGGCAATAATTGTGGATGTTGCCAATGTGTCACTACCCGCAAAAGCTCTGTCTGTGAGGAGGAACGCCTCGTCAGCACCCATAGCAAGTGCTTCACGAAGTGCCTTTTCCGCCTGCATGGGACCCATAGTAATAACGGTTACGGTTGCACCGCACTTTTCTTTTAGCTGAAGTGCCGCCTCGATGGCAGTCTTGTCATCAGGGTTGATAATGCTGGGCACACCATCACGTTTAAGTGTGTTGGTGATAGGATCAATTTTAATTTCGGTGGTGTTAGGCACCTGCTTAATACAAACGATTATTTTCATATCTATTCACCTTACTTTCTGAGAAGTGCACCGGAGATAACCATTCTCTGAACCTCGCTGGTTCCCTCGTAGATTTCGGTTATCTTCGCATCTCTCATCATTCTCTCTACAGGATACTCACGGGTGTAGCCGTATCCGCCGTGAAGCTGAACGCACTTTGTGGTAACCTCCATAGCTGTCTCTGCCGCGAAAAGCTTTGCCTGTGCAGCATTTACAGAAAGAGTGGGACGCTTGTTCTGCTTTGCATCAACAGCAACGTAAACAAGTCCCTTTGCCGCAGCAATTCTTGTCGCAAGATCAGCAAGAACGAACTGTGTATTCTGGAACTGAGAAATGGATCTGTTGAACTGCTTTCTGGACTTAACATAAGCGATGGTTGCATCAAAAGCACCCTCTGCAATACCGAGTGCCTGTGCCGCGATACCGATACGTCCGCCGTCAAGAGTCTTCATAGCGATCTTGAAACCGTCGCCTCTCTTACCGAGAAGGTTTTCCTTGGGTACCTTTACGTTCTCGAAGATAAGCTCGCAGGTAGAAGAACCGCGAATACCCATCTTCTTCTCCTTCTTACCTACGGAGAAGCCGGGGAATGCCGACTCAACAATAAAAGCGGACATCTCAGGCCCCTTAGGTCCCTTACCTGTGATAGCAATGATTATGTAAGTGGAAGCATAGCCTGCGTTAGTGATAAAGATCTTGCTACCGTTAAGAAGGTAGTGATCGTCCATTTCAACAGCGGTTGTCTGCTGGTTTGCAGCATCTGTACCCGCGTTGGGCTCGGTAAGACCGAATGCACCGATCTTTCTGCCGCTTGCAAGGTCGGGAAGATACTTCTTTTTCTGCTCCTCTGTGCCGTACTCAAGAATAGGAGCAACGCAAAGAGACATATGTGCGGAAAGGATTACACCTGTAGTACCGCACGCCTTGGAAAGCTCCTCAACCGCAGAAATATACATATGATAATCTCCGCCTGCTCCGCCGTACTCTTTGGGAACGATAATTCCCATAAGGCCGAGCTTAGCCATTTTTTCAACCGTTTCAGCAGGGAAACGTTCCTGCTCGTCAACCTCCTGAGCGAGGGGCTTAACCTCATTCTCAGCGAAGTCTTTGATCATCTGCTCAAACAGAATAGACTTGTAATCTGCCATTTTTCTATTTCTCCTTGAAGTTAGAATTTAACTGTTGCAACACCTGTGATAACCGCCTTACCGTCCTGATTGTAACAGGTGGTGTTAAGCTTTACAATGTGCTTATCCTCGCGAATCTCAGCGATCTCACACTCTGCGGTGATGGTATCTCCAAGAAATACGGGAGCGGTAAATCTGAGCTCCTGGCCAAGATAAATGGTTCCGGGACCGGGAAGCTTGTTGGCAAGGACTGCCGATATAAGACCGGAAGTGAGAATGCCGTGAACGATTCTCTTTCCAAAGATTGTTGTCTTGGCATATTCATCGTCAAGATGAATGGGGTTGGTGTCAAGACTTACCTCAGCGAATGCTCTGAGATCTGCATCGCTGAAAGTCTTTTGTACGGACGCCTTCTGTCCTACATAAAGTTCGTTGAATGTCATTGTTTTTTCCTCCATTTTTGAATATGAATATTGTTCATATTTTCTACAATAAAATTATATCATCTTTTATTCTATTTGTCAATATATAATACGTAAATCTTTTTATTTTTGAAATTTTTATTCAAAATAGACAAAAATATGCATATAACCTATTGCAAAAAGGTCAGAAAAATGTTATAATAAGGAGTATTTTTTGTAATAAGAGGATAAGTATGTCTAACAAAATTTTAGAAGTTAAGGGAATCAATATCCCAAAAACCGAGCTGGGCAGAACAAAAATGGAAAAACTTCTGGCTTCATCAGAAGAGCTTTTTGCCAAAAACGGATTCTACGGCACATCCATTTCGGACATCTGCAAGCACGCGGGTACGGCGGTTGGCACCTTCTACATTTATTTCGAAACAAAAACCGACGTTTACAGATACCTTATGGAAACATATAAAAAAGAAATCAAAGACCGTCTGGGCGAGAGTATAAAGAATTGCAGCAGCAGATATGACAAGGAACGTGAGGGTCTCAAATGCTTTATCAAATATGCAGTCTCTACTCCGAATGTATATAACATCATCTGGGGCAGTCTTTCCATCGACCGACAAATGTTTGTTGATTATTACGAATCATTTGCAAAAAGCTATTCAAGAGCACTTAAAGAGGATGACGGTGTTTGGCTTTCCGACACCGAATCTATTGCATATATGCTGATGGGTGTGTCAAATTTCCTTGGATTAAAGGCAATGTTTACCGATATGGGTGACGAATTGGTTGACCGTATGGTTGACGAGACAATAATGCCTGCATTAACAAAAGGAATACTTAAATAATTCATCTTTGGAGAACATCAACAAATGCAAAAGAAAATAAGACGTCAGCTTTTGATTTTCTTGATTTGTCTGGCACTTCTCTGGCTGTCTTCCTGTGAATTTTTCGGAAATTCATATTATGACGAAGGTGCGGATTGTCAATGTACAGATCTGAATGCCGATCACAAGTGCGATTATTGCGGTAAAATTCTCAACGGCTGTATAAGCATCGACAAGGATCACCTTTGCGATGTTTGCGGAAAAGAAACCGACGACTGTCCGATTGACAAAAACAAAAACCATATTTGTGATGTTTGTAACATACGTATGGGTGAATGTTTTGATAAAGACAGCAATCATCTTTGCGATTATTGTGGAAAGCTGACAGATATATGCAGAGACAAGAACAACGACCATTATTGCGATTTTTGTAAAGCTTTGCTTACATTATGCGAGGATTTAGATAAAAATCACTACTGTGATACTTGTGAAAAGAAAATCATTCCGTGTACAGATAAATTCCCCGCAGACCATGTTTGTGACTATTGCGGAAAGGCATCTTCTGTCTGTGAAGATGCCGGCGGAGACCACCTCTGCGATGTTTGCGGAATTACATTATCAATATGCAACGATAATGTCCGCGATCATCTTTGTGACATTTGCAATAAGGTGCTAAGCGAATGTTCCGACGCAAACGGTGATTCTATTTGTGATATTTGCGGCCGTTTATTGCCCTGGTTGCAAATCAATCTTGCCGATAAATGTTCAGCAAACGGATTAGACGAAATAACAGTGCTCGATTCCGAAAAAGACTACATAGTTCTATTCCAATATTCGGGAGCGGAGCCGATTGATTATTGGGTTATTTACGATAATGACGGCAATGAATTTGCAAGAACAGAAAACAACATTCCGTACGTCTTTTCAGTGAGTGGCCGCTACTATGTAGCTCCTGTTTTTGTCGAGAACTGAAAACACTTTCAAAAAACAATTTAAGAGGAGAAAATATGACCTCACTACTATTTGCTGTTGAAGCTGTAACACCCATCATTATTATGGTGGTAATCGGCTATATTTTGAAGAAAATCGGGCTTATAAATTCGGATTTTGCAAAAAGTGCAAACAAGCTTGTTTTCAGAGTTTTTCTGCCGATAAAGCTGTTTATGAATATCTATGGCATTAAAAGTATGTCGGCAGTAAATTTCGGCTATGTTTTTTATGCTCTTGCCGCCCTGCTTGTCATATTTGCTTTAGCAATTCCTGCGGTTATTTTTCTTACCGATAAGAAAAAATGTCGAGGTGCTCTTTTGCAAGGAATATTCCGTTCAAACTATGCACTTATAGGTATTCCTTTGGCGGAAAGACTTTTCGGTGCAGAGGGTGCTGCCATTGCCACACTTCTGTCCGCATTCCTAGTTCCCGCATTCAATATGCTTGCTGTTGTCGGACTTTCTATTTTCAATAACAGCGGTGAAAAGGCAAATTTCAAAAAGGTTGCCCTTGGAATAGTAAAGAATCCGCTTATACTTGGAATTGTGACAGGTCTTGCGGCTTTAGGTGTACGTGCGTTGTTCGTTGAATTAAACGTAGATTTCAGACTTGCCGACATCAACCTTCTCTGGAAGCCGATGTCCGATCTTGCAAACCTTGCTACACCTCTGGCACTTCTTGTTTTGGGTGCTCAGTTTGAATTTTCAGCCATTCCTCATCTCAAAAGAGAAATTATTACCGGAACACTGCTTCGAAGTCTTGTAGTTCCCTTGCTCAGTATTGGCATCGCTTTTCTTTTATTCCGCAACAAATTCGGCGGAGCACAGTTTGCCGCACTTGTGGCTGCATTCTGCACACCGGTGGCGGTTTCCAGTGTTCCAATGGCACAGGAAATGGGAGCCGACGCAGAGCTTGCAGGTCAGCTCGTGGTCTTTACAACCATAACCTCTGCACTTACGGTGTTCGCCGCTTCATTCTTGCTGAAATGGGCGGGAATCTTTTAAATATAAAAATCGGTCGAGCCATCTGTTTCGACCGATTCTTTCTTTTTTTATTCTATTTTATTCTATATAAATTAATGAAGTTTTCTAACACATTTTGCCCAATTCGTTATTTTGCACAAAAACTTTTCTCTTTTTTTTACATTTAAATTTATTTTTAACAAAAAAATCAAAAAAATCAAGACGAATATTAATCTTAATCAAAAAAATTAAGGCGAGGAATATTCTGCTAATGTAAAATAAAAAACAATTATAAGGGGTAGGTTCGGTTTAAGACAAAATGAGCAATATTACATTCAAACAATATCGAAATATTGACCTTTTTATTTTCGCGGCTTTGCTTTTGATATCCGAAACTGTTACCACCTATGCAACCAACACCTGGTTCAGTCAACAACCCGTAGCAATTTCGGTCACACTAACCTTTGTGTGTATCGTTATGATGAGATGGGGAGCATTCGCGCTGATTCCCGCAATGCTGGGCGGCCTGGTGCTTTGTATTGCATCCAACGCAAGTACTGATTTGTATATTATCTACGTTGTGGGTAACTGTATGTCGCTTGTATCGCTTTTGTGGTTCAAGGTTTTTGGGAAAGAGGGTATAAGGAAAAATCCCTTTAAGCTCTTTCTCTTTGTGGTAAGCACCTATTTATTCCTTCAGGCAGGCAGGTGGATTGTTTCGCTGTTCTTCGGCGGAGGCCCCGGTGCAATCCTCGGATATTTAGGCACAGACATAATATCCCTGCTGTTTGCAACGGTGGTTATGTTCCTTTTGCGAAATCTTGACGGTATGATTGAAGATCAAAAGGCATATTTGTTCCGCATTCAACGGGAAAAGGAAGAAGAAATCATTCCCGAAGAAGAAATATGATAATAATACATTTTAACTTAATTAGTAAGATTAACAACGGAGGAATTCGTTTATGAAAAAATTTGCATCTGACTATCTTGTTTACGACGAGGTTACAGGTAAGTATTACGAGGACGCAGAACAGGCCGTTCGAGATGACGTTGAAAAACATCACTGGCTGAACGTAGCCCGTACGGTTGCAAAGGACTGGCGTCTATATCTGATGCTTATTCCCATGCTTCTGGTATTCCTGTTCTGGAGATACTTCCCAATGACCGAGCTTCTCGGTGCATTCAAGGTAGATGACAGCCAAAAGACCGTTGCAGAACAGTTTTATGCCGGTTTTGCCCACTTCAAAGAGCTGTTCGCCGGCGAGACAGGTACTTCCCAGGACTTCTGGATGGCATTCAGAAACACCTTCCTGCTTTCCTTCTACGGACTTTGCTTCGGTTTCCCGATGCCTATTATAATCGCATTGTTCTTCAATGAGATTAAGTCCAACATTGCAAGAAGTATTTATCAGGTTGCTACATATCTTCCCAAGTTTATGTCAACGGTTGTTATGACCTCTCTTATCACAATGTTGGTAAGAAAGGCGTCTCCCATCGCAGGTATGGAAATGGGTGTTATCTCACAGATGCTCGTAAACATCGGGGTTATTTCCAGAGATGTCGGTAACGCAGGTCTTCTGTTCCAGCCCGAGTTCTTCCGTCCTATATATCAGATAAGCGGTATTTGGGAAACCGCAGGTTACGATTCAATCGTATTCTTTGCTGCGATTATTGCAATTTCTCCCACAAGCTACGAGGCGGCACAGATTGACGGAGCAGGCAAGATGGCTCAGATGAGATATGTTGTTCTTCCCTCCATCCTTTCCACCATCGTAATTATGCTTATCACCCGTATCGGTTCGCTTCTTAACGTTGGTTATGAGAAGGTTCTTCTTCTTTATGATACTTCTACATACGTTACCGCAGACGTTGTTTCCACCTTTGCACAGAGAAACGGTATTCAGAACGGTAACTACGGTATCTCCTCGGCGGCAGAAATGCTTAACAACGTAGTAGGTATGCTTCTGGTTATCGGAGCTAACACGATAGCCCGTAAGGCATCCAATGTTTCACTTTATTAAAAAGGAAGGTTTGGAAAAGCATGAAAAGAAAATTAGAAATATCCGAGCTTATCTTTAAAATATTAAGCTATGTCTTCCTTACTATTTTTGCAATTTGCTGTGTTTATCCCTTCCTCTATGCTATTTCGGCTGCTATAAGCGGACGCGAAGCGGTTGAGTACGGACAGATAGTTCTCTTCCCGAAGGATCTTCAGTTCGATGCATTTAAGAAAATGTTCACAGACAATATGTTCTGGAACTCCTACACAAACACACTCTTCCTTACATTCTACGGTACACTCTGGTCAATGGGCGTTGCCATTTTCGGTGCTTATGCTCTTTCCAAGAAGAGATTGCTTTTCCGTAAGGGATTCAATTTCTTCCTTGTATTTACTATGTGGTTCTCCGCAGGTGTTGTTCCTCAGTTCCTTAACTACATTGATACCCGTACAGTATTCCAGTCAATGGGTATCACCGACGATAAGTGGCTGGTTGTAATTGCCATGGGTATGGCAGCAATGAACATTATCCTTCTCCGTAATGCCTTCGAGGGTGTTCCTTCCGAGATTGAGGAAGCGGCAATCGTTGACGGTGCTACCGAGATGCAGGTTCTTACAAACGTTTATCTTCCTATGAGCAAGTCCACCATCGCAACAGTTGCACTCTTCTTCGCAATTTCCCGTTGGAACGGTTACTTCTGGGCAAAGCAGATGATAGCAAACAACAACGAAAAGCCCCTTCAGGTATTCATTCGTAACGAGCTTGAGTTCTATCAGGACCCCGATATGATGTCCACCTGGAACGAAGCTTATGCAACAGACTCTGCTATTTATGCACTTATTGTTTGTTCGGTTATTCCCATTCTCATTATTTACCCCTTCATTCAGAAATACTTTGCTAAGGGTGTAAATATGGGTGGTGTTAAGGAATAAGCACACTATTGTTTACATTTTAGTAAAAATCGTATTATTTACTTTCATTTTAAGGTTATTATGTGCTGGTCGCACTGATAATAAATTTTATTTAGGAGGAATCCAAAAATGACCAAAACTAGAATCATCGCACTTCTCCTCGTACTCGTTATGATGATGGGCGTTGTTCTCACCAGCTGTAAGAAGCCCCCCGTTGTTGACAACAATAACAACAACCAGCAGGGCGGCGATCAGGGTGGAAACAATCAGCAGCCCGGTAACGATCCCGCAGAAGATCTTACCTTTAAGCTTGAATATGCTGAGGGTACCGTTCTTCGTATGGCAACCGGTTACAACAATGCTAAGACCGGTCTCTTCTTCGATGCAGAAACTGCTAAGGACGGTATCACCCTTGCTGACGGTGTTACCTACAAGTCAGGTGACCTTAAGCCCACTTGGGTAGAGGTTAAGAACGTTCTCAAGATCAACTTTGAGAACAAGTACCAGGGCAACTCTGCTCAGAACGAGTGGAAGTACTGGCAGGATCAGCTTGACCAGGTAGATATGGTATCCGGTACCGCTTCTCAGCTTTCTGAGGCAGGCGTTGCTGGCAAGCTTATCAACCTTGCTGACTATCTTGATGATATGCCTAACTTCAAGAAGTACCTCAAAGAGAACCCCATCGTTCTCCTTTCCATCACCGGTGACATTCAGACTGGTGCAATCTACTACTCTCCCTACTTTGACGGTGTAAACGACATCGAGCGTATGCCCCTCATGAGAACCGACTGGGTTGAAAAGCTCCTTAACGGTGACGGCGATTTCTCTGCAGCATCTTCCAACGACGTTGTTGCTGGTATCTACACTCCCTACATGCCCACCAGCGGTAAGGTTACAGTTGATGCAGCTAACAAGACCGGTGACGCTGTTATTCAGCTTACCAAGGATTATGACGCAGCAGGCAACATCGTTGCTACTATGAACGCAGCAGGCACCATCAGCGGTGTTGAAGCTGTTAACATGCTTCGTGACTATATCGATACTGCTTACAATGGCTACTATGGCACCAACCGTGCTGACCTCTTCATCGGTCAGGATGCAGCTTGGGACGCAGACGAGCTTGTTGCTCTTCTTCGTTGCGTAGTTGCTA
>JAZSRX010000042.1:0-29402 GCA_045538685.1 Eubacteriales bacterium
CCATATGTGTGCCAATTTCGTACTCCTTGAAAATATTTTGAAAAAAATCCGAAAAAATATTGATTGTTGAAGCACTTTTCGTATTTTTATACTTTCGACCATATATTCTCATTCGTTTTGGGAAATAATAACGGTGAATACAAAAATCGGAGGTATCTATGTTCAAACACGAAAAACAGTTATTTCATCCCGTAGAGGTAGAGAGACCGAATCCGCAGTATGCGGTTCTCTTACAGGAGCAGCTTGGCGGCGGGAACGGGGAGCTCAAGGCGGCTATGCAGTATATGTCGCAGAGCTTTCGCATCAAGGATCCCGAGATCAAGGATCTTTTCCTTGACATAGCTGCGGAGGAGCTGGGACACATGGAAATGGTGGCGCAGACAATCAATCTGCTTAACGGTCACGATGTGGACGCAACCAAGGTGCAGGCAGGCGAGGTGCAGACCCACGTCTTGCTTGGGCTCAATCCCGGACTAATAAATGCTTCGGGCTACTCCTGGACTGCGGATTATGTGACCGTCACGGGCGACCTGTGCGCTGATCTGCTCTCCAACATCGCGTCCGAGCAGAGAGCCAAGGTTGTTTACGAATATCTCTACCGTCAGATCGAGGACAAGAAGGTACGCGAAACCATAGACTTTCTTCTCAACCGTGAGGAAGCGCACAACCAAATGTTCCGTGATGCCTTCAACAAGGTGCAGGAAACCGGCTCGAACCGTGATTTCGGCACGACGAAAGCGGCAAAGATGTATTTCTCTATGTCGAACCCCGGACCGAATACGTTTGCGACGGGCGAGACGCACGCGCCGTCGTTTAAGTGAAATTTGTTTGAAAAATATAAACGAAAAAACGATGCTCCACACTCATGGGGCATCGTTTTTCTATGTTTGGAGGAACAGCTTGTCCTTATCGTTTTTTTAATAAATTAAGCTAAATTTTGGTAAAATTACGTGTTGTTGCTCTTATGTGATAGCAGGATATCATTTTTTGAGCGTTTTGCCGAAGTGCGAAAAGTCCTTATATTTAAAGGGCTTTCGGCGATTTTTTGATAAAGGTTGCTCTTACAGTATTGCAGCATCTGCCGCCAGGTCCTCGTGAATGGAGGCAAGTGCATCCTCTTTAGATGCAAGAGCCATCGCATTGAAGGGTACACCTGCCGCAGACGAGGGATAAATCGCAGCCCCGTGGTCAACGTAATATTTATCAAAACCGCCTGCAATTATTTCGTCGGGAGTAAGGTTTCTTGTAAGCTGATAAACGATGCTTGCCACCATTTCCATATGGCCAAGCTCCTCACTTCCTACATCTGTCAATATGCCCACAACCTTGCCGTCGGGCATAGTATATCTCTGATTAAGATAACGCATTGATGCGGCGAGCTCACCGTCAGGTCCTCCAAGTGCAGTTATGATAACACCTGCAAGCCGGGGATTAGGTCTTTCTATCTTGACGGGATGCTGAAGCTGTTTTTGGTAAATCCACATACTATCTCTCCTCTCCCTCTCTCATAAAGTCGCCTGCCTGCTGCCAAGGCCAAGGGCCTTCAACCCATCTCCACTGATCGGTGCTTACATTTCCCATAGCGGTGAGAGGACCTACGGTGTTTTCGTATTCCTCGGTAAGACGTTTAAGCTCGTCAACAGTTCTGTGATAATAGTCAATCGCTGTGCGACAGTTAGGGTGAGTATCTAAATAAAGCTCAAGCTCGGTTTTTACGAAGCAAAGAGCTCTTATCTGCTCTGCAAGAGTTCCTGTCAGAGTACCGCCACTATTTCTGCCGTTGGTTATGCCATTGTTGGTTACACCGCCTACTCTGCCGTTCATATTGTTCATTCCGCCGGACATTCCGTTCATATTGTTATTTCTCGCTCTATTCACGTCCGTACACCTCCATTGGCTTATAAAGCTCTTCGAAAAGAGTGCCGTTCTTTAAGGCATCATTTGCCGAATAAAGCATACGGAACATCTGGTCGGGTGCATAAACATAGGCAAGGGGCTTTCTGTCAAGGCAATCGCCTGTGCCGCCGCAAGTGTGGTTTGTTCCCACACCGCCCACACTTCCGTTGCCGCCATTATTGCCACAGCCGTTACCGCAACCGTTGTTTTGACAACCGTTACAGCCGTTTTGGCAGCCACCCTGCATACCGCCGTTATCGGTTACACCGCCAACAGTTCCGCCGGGATAGCCGTTTTCATTTTTATCCATTTTTTACACTTTTCCTTGTAATTTTTGCGGTGGAGATGAGGCATTTTCAATTCGAAAAGCAACTCATTCTCTCCCTTCCGCTATAATCATTATACGGTTTTTCCACATTTTTTGCTACTGAAATGGAGTGTTTCGACTTCTTTTTATCAGGCGAACCGAAAGAGTTAAAATTACAGAAAAAACTATTGCTCCGCAAAGGAAAATCGCCCTTGTTGTAACATAAGAATTAGCACCGAGAAAGGAAAGCAGCGAGTATTGCAGGTTAAAAACCGACATCAACGAGGTGGAAAGCGAGATGTTTCTTGCAACGAAATGGAGATATTTGTTCTCGTTTTCGTGTTTTTTCATATAAATGAAGGATTTTGTAACCGAATAAACCGAAAAAGATAAAAACCCCAGCAAAAGTACACCCGAATAGCTTGAATACAATCCACGCCGAAGAGAATATATCATCAAAATTGCAGAGGCAAGATCAAGAAAAAGCAATAATAAACCAACGCGAAAACAAAGAGAAGATATTTTTTCGGAATTAGAATTTTTGCTTTGGGACAAGATATAAATTCTGATGATTATAAGTGTAAGGTGATATGCCGTCAGGGTTGCCGACCAAACACTTTGATAAGCAAATGCGGAAAAAATATTCGCAAAAATATAAATCAGATTTATGAGTGTTCCGAAAAGCAGATAAATATTCAACCTTGCAGTGTGATTTAAAAATAGCATTTTTATTATGCAGTATGGCTTTAAACAAAATTTCATAGGATTATTTTTCCCTTTATGAAAATAATTATTTATCTGTCTTTACTTGACTTGCAGGCAAAATTATACTATAATGTATTGGAAAGGTGTGTGATTGTATGGGAAAAACTATGGCTTTTGAAAAAGAGAAGCTGATAATCGGAGTTATTTACCACGAAAAAGAGATACTCGACCAGGCGATGAAAATCCTGACGGATGAATTTGGCGAGATCGAGGCAGTAAGCGAAGAATTTTCTTTTTCAGGCGTTTTTTCTACCTATTATGATGAAGAGATAGGCGGCGAGGGTTTCAGACGAATTTACAGCTTCAAGGAAACGGTTGATCCCACAAGGCAGGCGGATATAAAAATTCGCACCAATGAAATTGAGGCCGAGTTTTCGGTAGACGGAAACCGCAAAATAAATCTTGATCCCGGCTTTATCAATCACGGCAGACTTTTACTTGCGACAACAAAAGAAACAGGATTTCGAATTCCTTTGAAAGAGGGAATTTACACCGAGCTTACTCTTTTCTGGGCAAGGGGCGGTTGGCAAAAGCTTCCCTGGACATACAGAGATTATCAGTCTGAAAAGGTTCAAAAATTTATTACCGAAGTCAGACGAACATATTTGTTGCAACGCAAGAAAAACCTTAACAAAATATAATAAAACAATGATTATGGTGCGAAAAATAACACAAAAACAGGAGAAAACCCGAAAATGAGAGATTACAGTCTTATCAGAGAAAACGACCCCGCACTTTATGAGGCGATTACAAAAGAAACAGAAAGACAGAGAAATAAAATAGAGCTTATCGCATCAGAGAACTTTGTCTCGGAGGTAGTAATGGAGGCAAACAGCACCACTCTGACAAATAAGTATGCCGAGGGCTATCCCGGACGCAGATATTATGGCGGATGCGAGCACGTTGACCAGGTGGAAAGCATTGCCATTGAGCGAGCAAAAGAGCTTTTTTCTGCCAGATATGCAAATGTTCAACCCCACTCAGGTGCTCAGGCAAATATGGCGGTGTTCTTTGCCCTGCTTGAAACAGGCGACACCGTTCTTTCGATGAACCTTGCACACGGAGGACATCTCAGTCACGGCTCTCCCGTTAATATTTCGGGAAAATACTGGAATATAGTTCCCTATGGTGTTACCGAAGAGGGCGGAGTTATTGATTATGATGAAGTAAGACGTCTTGCCCTTGAAAACAAGCCAAAACTTATTCTTGCAGGTGCATCTGCATACCCCAGAGTAATAGATTTTAAAAGATTTCGTGAGATTGCAGACGAGGTTGGAGCATGTCTTATGGTAGATATGGCACATATTGCAGGTCTTGTTGCTGCAGGAGTGCATCCATCGCCTGTTCCCTATGCTCATGTGACCACAACAACAACTCACAAAACTCTTCGCGGTCCTCGCGGCGGCCTAATTCTTTCTAATGAAGAGGAAATTGCAAAGAAAATTGACAAGGCAATCTTCCCCGGCACACAGGGTGGCCCTCTTATGCACACAATTGCTGCTAAGGCGGTCTGTTTTGGCGAGGCATTAAAGCCGGAGTTTAAGATTTACGCAAATCAGATAGTTAAAAACTGTGCCGTTCTGGCAGATGAGCTTGTAAAAGAAGGTTTTAAGCTTGTTTCGGGCGGTACGGACAACCATCTTGTACTTGTTGATCTCACCGGTATGAAGGTTGATACAGGTAAAGAGGCAGAGCATCTTCTTGACGAGATAGGTATTACCTGTAACAAGAATGCAATTCCCTTTGACAAGCAAAAGCCATTTGTAACAAGCGGACTTCGTCTTGGTACTGCGGCTGTCACCACAAGGGGCTTTGTAGAGGAAGATATCATTGAGGTTGCAAGGATAATCGGCATCGCCTTGAAGGACTTTGATAATAAGGCAGACGAGGCAAAAATTCGTGTAAAGGCACTCTGCGAAAAATATCCTTTATATGAGTAAAATATAAGAAAACAAAGAAAAGACGCCCAAAACGGGCGTTTTTTTAGTCATAAATGCTGAAAAATGTTGACATTTCTTTTTCATACCCTGCAGGATCAAGATAATATCCCATACAGTGATTTGCACCGGGAACAATATATAATCGCTTTGGTGAACGGCAGGCAGAAAAATTCTGATATGTCATCTCGGGCGGAACAAAGCTATCCTCTGCACCGTGAATGAAAAGAACAGGAACATTACAACTTTCCATAGCGGTCAGAGTAGAACAGGAGTCGGCAGACTGGCCTGTTCTTTTTTTGCACTCTCGGTTTGCCGCCCTTTTATATAAACCATAAGGCAAACGAAGATTCTTTTTCACAACATATCTCCATATCTCCGAAGGAGAGGTAAATCCCGAGTCTGCAATAATACCGTGTACCCTGTCGGACAAACCGAGGGATGCCGACATAAGAACACTTGATGCCCCCATTGAAACACCGCAAAGATAGATAGGAAGATTTGAAAAGCGGTCTGATGCCCATTTCACCCATTCGATAATATCATATCTCTCGCAGAGACCAAAGGTGATATATTCGCCACCGCTTCCCTTCTGTCCCCTCTGCTCTACGTAAACGACGGTTGTATCGGAGGATGTCCAAAAGTCGCTTACAATTCCAAAATCCCGACTCCAAGAGCCACGCCAACCGTGTACCGCAATAACAAGACGGCGAGGTGTTTCGCTGGCAAGAATATGGCCTAAAAGACGAACTCCGCCGTATCCGAAAATCTCTACTTGCTCGGTATTTTTCTCTTCAAGTTCCCTTGCCTTTTCGCTTAAAGTATCCACAAATTTTTCGTTCTTTACAATGCTTTTAAAATTCACTTTTGAAGACGAAATTTGAGGCGGTTTTCTATCGGTTGCAAGACGCACTAAAAGACGTGCGGAAAGACGAATTAAAACCACAGAAACGATAAAAACAAAACTGAAAAATAAAACAAAAAACAGCACGAAAATCAGAGGCATTTTATTCCTCCTTTTTTAAAATAATAATAGCCCGTTTCTGTCTATATTATTCCGTCAAAATCAAAGAAAATGCAATTTTTCGGCATTTTTAAAAAATTGGAAAAATAAAATAAGAGAAAAAAACTTTTTTTAGTTTGATTTCTCTCAAATTACGTTTTTTTTAATTTTTTAGCCGTTTTTTTAATGAATTTTAGACTTTTTTATTAATTTTTAAGGAATTTTTCTCTTTTTTAAAACTTTTTTAAATTTTTCTGGCAATTTTCTCAACATTTCCATGTAAATAATAGTTAGGGTTTTAGCACAAAAATTTTGTTTTTTTATCGAAATTTGTGCGTAAAACGTGGTTTTCTAACCCCATCGGCAAATAGGCATTTTTGTAGTGAAAAATAATAGATTTTTTGGCTTTGAAAAAGAGGATTTTCAGGGATATTTTTTCGTCTTTTTTCTATCTTTCAAACCAACATTTTTAAAGGGATTTTTTTGCTTAATAATCTATAAATGATGGCTTTTTTTTACTGTAAAAATCGGCAAATTTTCCTGCTCTGAAAAGGGTGAATTTTATCATAAAGTGAAGCCGTGATTTTTGGAAAAATCATTTTTTTCTCTTATTTTATTGTAGAAATCTATGCACTTTTTTACCCAAATTAATTACTGACACCCAGCAAGTAAAACGCGGATTTATATCGTAAACAAAATATAGACCCCACGTAAAACTGAGTATTTCATTTTCGAAAATAAACCTAACCGTTACCGGCGACGGCGAGGTGCTTTTTAGATTGTCTGCTTGCTATGCAATTATTATCTGATACCCGTAAACGTGTTCTTTCTTTGCCTCCCACCTGATGCTTTTTTCGGCTTCGGATCTGTCAAGGGTGATTTTAGAAAGGAAACTATCCTTGTGAAAGCCAAAATTTGCAGGCAGTTCGAAAAAGGAGATCCCTCGTCTTAAGTTTTCGTCTCCGTATTCAGTGCCTGCCACTCGGGATGACAGTTTAGTGCTGACATTTTCTTCTCAATATGCTTTATTTTGTTTTTCATCGGTTAACCTTTTCAAAGATACGCGGCTGTCGAATACTTTCGTTCTAAAAAGAAAATGGGGTGACCAGCAGGTGGTCACCCCAAATATTATCCATGAAGATGAAATTACTTAACCTCAACCTCTGCACCAGCTGCCTTGAGCTGTTCAGCGATCTTGTCAGCGTCTTCCTTGGAAACGCCTTCCTTGATGGTCTTGGGAGCGGACTCAACGAGATCCTTAGCATCCTTAAGACCAAGGCCAGTGAGCTCACGAACAACCTTGATAACGTTGAGCTTGGAAGCACCAGCTGCCTTAAGTACAACGTCAAACTCGGTCTTCTCCTCAACGGGAGCTGCTGCTGCACCGGGAGCTGCTGCTACTGCAACAGGAGCTGCGGATACACCGAACTCTTCCTCAAGTGCCTTTACGAGATCTGCAAGTTCAAGAATGGTAAGACCCTTAACAATTTCAAGGATCTGAGTAGACTTTTCGTTCATTTTAAAATCCTCCAATATTTAAGAAATTTTATACTGTGTAATTATTTCGCAGGAATTAAGCTTCTGCGGGAGCTTCTTCGGGAGCTGCTGCTTCCTCTGCGGGAGCTGCCTCACCGTCTTTGTCGATAATTGCTTGAAGTACGTATGCAAAGCTGTAAAGGGACGACTGAAGACTGCCCATCATTCTACCAATGAGAACTTCCTTAGAGGGAGTTTCTGCAAGGTCGATAACGCCTGCCTGATCAAGAATGCCACCGTCAACAAAACCTGCCTTGATCTCAAAGCCCTTAACCTTATCGGCGTACTGCTTCATAATCTTAGCTGCTGCGATGGGATCGTCCTGGCTGATTGCGATAGCGGTCATACCGGAAAGGTACTG
Source organism: Eubacteriales bacterium (assembly GCA_045538685.1). Lineage (GTDB taxonomy): Bacteria > Bacillota > Clostridia > Oscillospirales > CAG-272 > UBA1740. Next base: position 7,806 of record JAZSRX010000042.1, read on the forward strand.
CTTCATATCACCGTAACCTGCGATGTCGCAAGCACGACCGGTAAGTGTGTTCTTCATAACGGTGTATTCTACACCTGCCTTACGAAGAGCCGCACGAAGCTCGGTATCTTCAGCCACTGTAATGCCTTCATACTTCACGAGAACGCCTGCTGCAGCGGACTGGAGCTTAGCGGCAAGTGTTTCAACGACTTGCTTCTTCTCTTCAAGAATCTTATTACTTGGCATTTTTTCACCTCCATAAAAAATCAATAAAAAATATCCTTTTCCGATAAGGCAGACCACCCCCGAGAAAAGGACAACGAAAATAAAAATCTATTTAAGTTTCTTTACCTCGGCAGGAAAGCGAATGCTTTTACCGGAACCTGCTGTCTTCGGACTGAATTATTATACTATATAAATATCTTTTTGTCAATAGGTTTTTGAAAAGTTTTTTAAAGTTTTTTCAGACATTTTTCACGTCATTTAAATAAATGACATCTTCATTTACACAAGCGATGGCTTTATCATCCTCATCCGTTGGCTTCGCCGCCACCTTCCCCTATCTTGGGGAAGGCAGAATCACTTCTCATCCTTTGTATATACGAGAATATCCTCAACCTTACAATCAAGAATGGTACAAAGATCGTTAAGTGTTACGGTAGTAATCGGTCTGTTGTGCTTCAGACGGTCGATAAGACTTCTACTTATTCCGTATTCATTTATTAATTTGTAAGTTGTGAACCCTTTTTCTTTCATTGTTTTATATAAAGGATCATATGAAATCATAAATCATCACCCTTTTTCAGTATATCTTATACCCAATATCTTGACAATTGTCGTTAGAACGAGTATAATTTATACATATTATCTATATATAGACAATAGGGTGATTTTTATGCGTATTTGTTTCTTTGGTCATGCGAATTTTACCGGCTCGGAGGAGCTTGAATACCGTTTAATTTCTATTATCCATAAATATACCGACACAGAGGATTGCGAATTTTTGTTCGGCGGTTATGGAAGGTTTGATGATTTTGCCTTTTATTGTGTGAGTAAGCTTGTTTCGCCGTTTGCCATTCACAAAACCTTTGTTACTCCCTACATAACCGAAAGCTATCAGAAAAACCAGCTTGAATACAGGAAGTATAAATATGACTTAGTAATCTATCCCGAAATTGAGAATGTACCATATAAATTTGCCATTTCGGCAAGGAACAAATGGATTGTGGAACATAGCGATATAGTTATCTGCTATGTAAATCACAGATATGGCGGTGCGTATTCGATTTATAGCTACGCAAAAAAGAAAAAACAAACCTTTAATCTTGGGATATTATAAAACGCATCTGTCGGCTGACAGATGCGTTAGTTTTATTTATATGAGTTTTTATCCTTCAAAACCCTGTATATAGAACGATAGGATTCAAGACGGGTTTTTGGAATTTTTCCTTCTGCGGCGGCACGTGCAACCGCACATTCGTCCTCACCCTCACCAACGTGAGCACAGTCGGCATAGCGACATTTTCCTACATAGGGAACAAGCTCGGGGAAGGTGGGAAGAAGCTCTTCAAGAGTAAAGAAATCGAACCTTGCAAAATCTATAAGCGAAAAGCCGGGTGTATCAGCAAGAAAACCGGTGTTTTGCGTTTTCTCTATATCAAAAATCTCAACGTGACGGGTTGTGTGTCTGCCTCGCTCGATTTTGCGTGAAATTTCTGCGGTGGCAAGAGTAAGGTCGGGGAAAAGCGTGTTCATCAAGGTAGATTTACCTACACCTGACGCACCTGCAAATGCAGAGGTTTTGCCGTTTACTACATTTTTCATTATATATTCAGAAAGCTCGGCAATTCCCTCACCCTGCTCAGAGGAAGTGACAAATGTAGGAATTTTCACAAGGCGATATATGTTTGCGTATTCCTCGGCGATATCTGCCTGAAGGTCGGATTTTGTAATAACCACAACCGGAGTTATTGAGTTGTGAACGGCTATGGCAATAAGCTTGTCCACCGTCTCAATAACAGGCGAGGGCTTTGCCGCCGCGAAAACTATAAATAGAAAATCAAGATTTGCAAGAGGCGGTCGGATAAGCGAATTTTTTCGCTCTTCAATATGTGAAATAACAATGCCGTCGGGTGTGGAGTCATCAATGCTGACGGTTACGTTGTCACCGATAAGCACCTTTTCTTCGTCTCTTTTCAAAACACCCTTAGCACGACAGGCAAGACGGCTGACCGAATCGCCTTCGTCTATTCTTACCTCATAAAGCCCGCCAAGGCCCTTTACAACCTTGCCGTATTTTTCTGTAATCAATTATGTTTCTTCCTTCTTTATTAAATTAGAACGTCTTAGCTGACCGCAAGCGGCATTTACATCGCTGCCGAGTTTGCGTCTTACAGTGGCAGTAATTCCACGTTTTTCAAGTGCTTTGCAAAAGGCATTTACAGACTCTACGCTTCCCTTTTTAAAGCCGGTTTCCTTAACCTCGTTTACCCTGATAAGATTAACGTGGATAGGTGCTCCGCTTGATTTGAAGGCAGAAATAAGCAGAGTGGCAAGCTCGTTTGCATCGGCTTCACTGTCATTTTTGCCCGAAATAAGTGTGTACTCAAAGGAAATGCGTCTGCCTGTGGAATTATAGTATGATCGGCAGGCAGAAAGGAGTTGGGAAATATTCCACTTGTTGTTTATAGGCATAATCTCTGAACGGCGGGCATCGTTTGCCGCGTGAAGAGAGATAGATAGTGTTATGGGAAAATCCTCTTCTGCAAGGCGATAAATACCGTCAACCACACCGCAGGTTGAAAGCGAAATATGGCGATAGCCGATATTAAGACCGTCGGGATGATTTACAAGCTTTAAAAACTTGATTACATTGTCGTAATTGTCAAGCGGCTCGCCAATTCCCATCATAACAATATTTGAAATGCGTTCACCACTGTCTCGTTCTGCGGCGATAACCTGACCGAGAAGCTCTGACGGAAGCAGGTCGCGAACTCTTCCACCAATGGTAGAGGCACAGAACTTACAGCCCATTCTGCAACCAACCTGGCTGGAAATACAAAGAGTATTTCCGTGCTTATATTTCATAAAAACACTCTCGATGCACGAACCGTCGTGAAGGCGGAAAAGATATTTCACAGTTCCGTCAATTTTCGACACCAGCTTTTCCTCTACCGAAGGCAGAGTGGCAAGTGTCATATCCAAAAGTCGCTCTCTCAGCGGCTTTGACAGATTGGTGATCTCGCCTATTGTTTCACCTTTGTGAAGACGTGCGAAAACCTGTTTCGCACGAAATTTCGGTTCACCGATTGAAACAAAAAATTCTTCAAGTTCACCGGGTAAAAGTGATAATAAGTCAACTTTTGTTGTCATTTTTTATATTTTCCTTCTAATCTTTGCCATAAAGAAGCCGTCTGTATGATGAATATGCGGAAGAAGTGTAAGGTATCCTGTATCACAGAAAAGCTCTCCCACAGAAAAAGGGGCAAGAGAAAACTCGGGATTTTCCGTAACAAACTTTTCCACAATCTGCTCGTTCTCCATAGGATTCAGGGTGCAGGTTGAGTAAACAAGAATTCCGCCCTCCCTGAGATATTTTGAAGAGGCAGAGAGGATAGAATATTGAAGAGAAGAAAGCTCATCAAAATTATCAAGCTCCTTATATCTCAAATCCGCCTTTTTGGAAAGAACTCCAAGTCCCGAGCAGGGTGCGTCGCAAATTACTCTGTCCGCCAGTTCAAAAAGATTTTCGTCGGGAGTAAGTGCATCTCGAGCTTCGGCAATTACATTTGTAAGGGCGAGACGGTCTGCACCCGATTTAATCAGCGAAAGCTTGCTTTCGTGAATGTCAAAGGAGTGAATTTTTGCCCTGCCCTGCGAGTTTATCGCCGCAGCAAAGCTTTTGCCACCCGGAGCAGAACAAACGTCTATAACAAGGTTATCCGCCTCGGGTGAAAGAATAGCCGCAGAGATAGCAGATGCCCTGTCCTGAACGAAGAACAACCCCTCACTAAATCCGGTAAGCTTTTCGGGATTTACAGAGGATAAAATTCTTATAGAATGTGGCACAATGCTGTTTTCCTCTGTCTCAAAACCGCCATCTCGAAGTATCTTTTTATACTCGGAGAGCGTAATTTTATTAGTATTTACAGTGATATCGGTGTATTTTTCGTTGTTGAAAAAGTTTAGCATTGCCTCGGTTGCCTCTCTGCCGTAAAGAGCATCAAGATGCTTGACGGTTCTAAGCGGGAAGGAATACTTTACCGACAAAAAACGACGGTAATTCTTTTCTTCATCGGGCATCGGAAGGTTATCCTTCTGCCTTGCGGCAGTGCGAAGCACACCGTTGACAAAGGCACGCTCGCCGGGGTTTCTTGCAAGAGCAACGCTCTCGTTTACAGCCGCAAAATCCGGAATGGAATTTATATGAAGAAGCTGGCAAAGCCCAAGGCGAAGAATGTTCTTTGTGTAGGGATCAATAGATGTATCACTGCGTTTTGAGATCGCAGAAATATAGTAATCGTATGTAAGCTTACGCTCCACCGTTGTGTACACAAGAGAGGTAAGCTGGGCACGTTCCTTGTCATCAAGAGAGTCAAGCGAATGCGAGGAAAGTGCAAGGTTTATATATTTTTGTGATGCCTCGGCCTCGTGGAGAACCGAAAGGGCAATTTTCCTTATATTTTTCTTCATCTTCTTCTGTTTGAAAGACGCGAGAGCAAACGCAAAAGCTGAATAAGCGACACCGCAAGAGCCGCAACATAGGTAAGAGCCGCTGCGGTGAGTACCCTTCTGGATGCGGTAAGCTCTTCACTCTGATACCAGCCGCAGTCGCGAAGTGCCGCCATTGCTCGCTTTGATGCGTTAAATTCGCACGGAAGAGTAACAAGCTCAAAGAGAGTAACAACCGCAAAAAGACCAACACCCAAGAGCATTACATAGTATCCGATTCCGCTTTCTTCAAGAGTCATCATAAGACCGCCGATAAGGATAAGAATCCAGGTGAATTTTGATGCAAAGCTTACTGCAGGAACGAGGGACATTCTGATTTTTATGGGTGTATAGCCAACTGCGTGCTGAACAGCGTGGCCTGCCTCGTGTGCCGCAACACCGATAGCCGCCGCAGATGTGCTGTCATACACACTGTCAGAAAGCCGTAACGTGTTACTTCTGGGATCAAAATGGTCGGTGAGAGAACCGCGTACACGTTCAATTCTCACATTATTTATTCCCGCATTACGAAGTATCATATCAGCAACCTGTGCGGCTGTTCTGCCGCCACGGGTGTTTGTACGGGAGTATTTTTTGAATGTGCTGTTTACCTTAATCTGTGCCCAGACTGAAAACAGCATCGCAACAATTGCTAAAATATATAAAACCAAATCGAAATCCATTAGTTTAAAATATCTCCTAAATTAATTTTTCTTCCGCGAACAAAGTCGCCCGCACTCATCTTTCCCTTGCCCTCAGGAATAAGTGTGGTGATTTTCAACGCACCCTCGGAGCAGGCAACGGTAACATATCCCTCACCCTTGTCCGACAGATCGATTACTTCACCGGGCTTTCCCTTTCCGCTTACGGGACGTGCCTTATTTATTTTCAGCATTTTGCCGTTAAGATATGCAAAAGCTCCGGGAATAGGAGTAACTCCGCGAATGATACAGTCGAGCTTTTCGGCTGATAATGTAAAGTCTACTTTGCAATCTTCCTTATCAACCTTCTTTGCATAGCAGGCAAGAGAGTCATCCTGCTTAATTCTTTCGGCAGTGCCGCAATATATTTCTTCAATAGTCTTCGAGAGAAGCTTTCCGCCAACCTCGGCAGATCTGTCGTGAATTGCCTCAAAATCATCCTCGGGGAGAATGGGGAATTTTTCTACCGAGATAATATCTCCTGTATCAAGCCCCTCTGCCATATACATAACGGTAACACCAGTTTCCTTTTCGCCTTCCATTATCGCCCTCTGCATAGGTGCTGCACCGCGATACTTGGGAAGAAGCGAAACGTGAAGATTTATACAACCAAACTTAGGGTATTCAATCACGTTAAGAGGCAAAATTTTGCCATAGGCAACCACAACGATTATCTCGGGCTTGTAGCTGTCAAGAAGTGCGGCAAATGCCTCATCGCGAAGAGTGCTTGGTGTATGAACGGGAACACCGTGGCTTTGTGCCAGAGTTTTTACAGGAGTGGGGGTCATAACATTTCCACGTCCTCTCGGCTTATCTTCTCTGGTGATTACAGCCGAAATTTCGTGTCCGTCTTCAATAAGGCGGGCAAGGCAGGTTGCCGAAATTTCGGGTGTACCCATAAACATTATATTTTTCATTTTTTGAAATCCTCTTCTGTCAGGCGGCGAATCTGCACATCTGTATAAAGCTTTCCGTCAAGATGGTCGCACTCGTGACATATAGCACGTGCGAGAAGATCGCTGCCGCTTACCTCAAATTCTTCGCCGTGACGGTTCATTGCCCTTACGGTTACTGCCTTAGGACGCTTTGTAATTCCGTACTCGCCGGGGTTGGAGAGACAGCCCTCCTGTTCATTCTGTTCGCCTGCGAATGCGATAATCTTAGGGTTGATAAGCTCGATAACATTGCCCTCCTCAACCTCGATAACCGCAATACGACGAAGCACACCAACCTGCACCGCTGCAAGTCCGCAACCGTCTGCCGCACGCATTGTTTCTATCATATCGTCAAGCAGAGTAATAATTCTGGGGGTGACCTCATCAACAGGTCTTGACACCTTGCGAAGCATAGGATCTCCGAACTTTACTATCTTTAACTTTGCCATAATTTTTCTCCTATACGGTCATTGGATTCATATCAACGGCAAGAGTTACCTTGCGTGAGGTGGAAAACTCGCAAAGCAGCTGATGGAACAATGCTCTTGACTGCTTATTAAGCTTACACTTAATGACCATTCTCATTCTGTATTTTTCATTTATTTTATAAACCTGTGCCTCAAAGGGACCGAAAACGATGAAAGGAAGCTTTCCAAGCTCGCCCTTCAGCTTCTCAAGAATTGAGTCCGAAAGCTTTTTCGACTCACGAATAAGCTCGCCTTCGTCCTCAGAGGTCAGTGTCAAATTAACAATATCGCAGAAGGGGGGATATGTGAGCTCTCGTCTCAGTGCAATCTCTCCCTCGTAAAATTTTTCATAGTCCTGAAGGCACGCCAGTCTCAGACACTCGTTTTTGGGAGTATAGGTCTGAATAACAGCTATACCCTCATCGGTGGCACGTCCTGCCCTGCCTATAACCTGTGTTATAAGCGAAAATGTCTTTTCCGCCGCACGAAAATCGCTGACGTGAAGAGAGGTATCGGCAAGAGCCACACCAACAAGTGTTACCCTGGGGAAATCGTGTCCCTTGGCAACCATCTGTGTGCCAAGAAGGATATCCGCCCTTCCCTCTCTGAAATCGTCAAGCATTCTGTCATATGACATTTTTGTTCCTGTTGTATCGGCATCCATACGAAGCACCGACATATCGGGAGCATATTTATTCAGCTCCGCCTCCAGCTTTTGTGTACCGTAGCCAAGGAAGGAAAGTCGGTCTGCCGAGCAGGACGGACAGGTCTTTGGCACCGGCTGACTGAATCCGCACATATGACAAAGAAGCTTTCCGCCATCGGGACCGTTGTGATAGGTAAGCGAAACCGAGCATCTGTGGCAGCTAAGAACCTCGCCGCACTCCTTACAGTTTATCTGTGTGGAGTATCCTCTTCTGTTTAAAAACAGAATGGCCTGCTTATCATTCTCATAAACCGAGTTAAGCGATTTTAAAAGTCGGTCGCTTATCGGCGACATATTTCCAAGGCGAAGCTCCTCTCGCATATCAACGATAATCGCATCGGGAAGCCGAACTCCGCCATATCTCTCACGCAAAGGAACTAGTGTGTAAACACCGTTTTTCGCCTTATAAAAGCTTTCAAGCGAAGGAGTTGCCGAAGCAAGAAGCATAAGTGCCTTTTCCTGTCCGCAACGGAAAGCAGCGATGTCACGTGCGTGGTATTTAGGATCGGACTCCGACTTATAGGTATGCTCGTGCTCCTCGTCAATAACTATCATTCCGATATTCTGAAGAGGTGCAAAAATGGCCGATCTTGTACCTATAACCAGGTCAACCTCGCCCCGCTTTATTCTTCGCCAGGCATCGAATCTTTCGCCCTTTGAAAGAGACGAATGTATAACCGCAACCCTCTCTCCATATCTTGTGCAGAAAATATTTACCGTCTGAGGTGTAAGGGCAATTTCGGGTACTAGCAATATAACCGTCTTACCCTCTTTAAGAGTGCGGTCAATGGCCTTCATAATAACCTTTGTCTTTCCGCTGCCCGTAACACCGAAGAGAAGTGCCGCCTTTGCCTCGTCTGACAAAAGCAGGTTTTCTATTGTATTATACGCGGTCTGCTGTGCATCGCTTAACACAATGGGACCACTGTTTTTAATTCGGGCATATTCGGCATAAGGATTACGAATACTTTCGGAAGAGAGAATCTTGATAATTCCCCTGTCCGCAAGAGCCGTAACATTGGCATAAGACGTATCGGGAATTGCACGAACAAGCTCCATATCGGCACTGCCGATATCACGAAGATACTCCACAATAAGCCGTTGTCCCGCACTGCGAATACCTGCTCTGCCGGTGGCGAGAAGAAGTTTGTCTGTTTCCTCAGGCGACAGAGTCAGAACACAGGTCTTTTTCAGCTTAACATTAGGTGTTTCCTGCAACGCACCCGATGGAATCAGGCATCTTGCCGCCTCGCCAAAGGTGCAAAGAGTGTGTCCCTTTGTAAAAAGACAGAGATCAAGCATCTCTTTGCTAAGCGAAAATCGCTCGTCAAGAAGCGAGTGAACCGACTTGATATTTTCGCCCTCGCACTCGCTTTTTATCTTGGTGACAACCGCAAGACGTTTGTTGTTTGCTTTACCAAAAGGAACACGAACAATCCGTCCGACAGTAAGATCATCACCGCATAAATAGTCAAAGGGGCGGTCTATATGATATGGAGCATCAAAAAGATATACTTCACAATACACACAGTCCACCTCTTTTCCTGAAAGTTTTGTTATTTAAAAATTATTCCTCGTGATGCTTCATCTTGAAGCGTCCGCTCTGAAGCTTTGCAATAGCGATCTTAACCGCCTTCTGATCCTTGTACTCGGGATCGATGAGAGCCGCAAGGGGCTTTTCTGTCTCGTGATTATCAATCATCTTCTGTGCCTTTGCTCTCATTTCAATATACTCGTCGGTAACAATGCGAGCACACTTTGCAACACCGATAACAAGTTCGTAACGGTTGAACTCGTCGTTTGTAAGCTGTTTTACGGTTGGGTAAATCATTTTTATTCTCCATTCCGGCTGTTAATGCCTCAAAAATTAACTAAATTAATAAAGGAAATTACTCCTCGTCATCGCCATCATACTCGTCTGTATCGTCAGAAAGACGGTTTGTGATGGTTTCGGTCTGTATTGCAGACAGAATAACATGCTCCGAATCTGTAATAATAACCGCCCTTGTACGTCTGCCGCAGGAAACATCAATAACCCTGCCGTCCTCCTTGGCATCACGAACAAGTCTTTTTATCGGTTCTGAATCGGGAGAAGCTATTGCAACAATTCTGCCCGCAGATACCATATTACCAAATCCAATGTTTATAAATTTCATATTTTTTCCCTCTTTTTTTCCCGAGAAGCTTTATTCTATATTCTGAACCTGCTCGCGAATTTTCTCAAGCTCGCCCTTCATATTAACAACGATTCTGGCAATTTTTGCATTGTTTGCCTTAGAACCGATGGTGTTTGTTTCGCGGTTAAGCTCTTGCATAAGGAAGTCAAGCTTTCTGCCCGAGGGCTCGTTTGATTCAATAATATCATAGAAAGCACCAAAGTGAGAACGAAGTCTTACAAGCTCCTCGTCGATGGCAATTTTGTCAGCCCATATCGCACACTCGGTAAGCAGGCGATTTTCATCGGGAGTGATTTTCGCATCCTCAAGAATCGCCTTCAGCTTCAGTTCAAGCTTATCACGGTAGCCAACGGTGTCCTCGAGAGATATCTTCTCAACCTCGTCGGCATAAGAACGAACAAGCTCGATTTTTGCCTTGATGTCGCTCTCCGCCTTGGCACCCTCTCGCTCACGCATCTCTGTGTAGCCGGCGATTGCCTCGTCGAGTACAGAACGGAAAAGCTCCCACTCTGCTTCAAGATCCTCTTCTGGCTTGTCGTAGGTGAATATATCCTGATTTCTGGCAACCGTCATAACACTGATGTCATCAGCAAGACCAAATTCATCAGAAAGACGGCGAAGTGCCGAAAGATAGCTTTCAAGATAAGCTGTATCAAGACCTACATTTCCAACACCGGACGTGTGATTGTCAACGGTGATAAACACGTCAACCTTTGCTCTGCCCACTGCATTCTTTCGGATATGCTCTTTTATTCTCTCTTCAAGGAAAATGTATGCTCTGGGAAGCTTAACATTGCAGTCAAAGAACCTGGAATTTACACTTTTGATTTCAATTGTGATATCCTTCGCTTCGCCCTGACGTTTTGCCCTGCCAAAAGCGGTCATACTTTTTATCATTTCTGTTCCTCCGTACCGACCTGTTGTGCGGGTTTTCTTCTTGTGCGTTTAGTAAGACTTTTCAACTCGGAAGTAAAGGAATCAATATCCTTAAAATCTCGGTAAATCGAAGCAAATCGAATGTATGAAACGATGTCGCACTCCTTTAATCTGGCAAGAACCATCTCACCGATTTCCTGGGAGGAAATTTCGGTTGTAATCTCATTCATAAGCTCCTGTTCAATAGATGTGGCAATTGCCTCAGCATCTACCGCACGTTTCTGACAGGCGATTCTGATACCGCGGGCAAGCTTAACCTTATCAAAGAACTCCTTGCGTCCGTCTTTCTTATTAACCGAAATCGGAACTGTATCTACAACCTCGTATGTAGTAAATCTTTTTCCGCAGGAGGCACACTCGCGGCGGCGTTTAATGCTTGCACCCTCATCAATCGGTCTGGAGTCAAGAACTCTGGAATCGGGGAAACTGCACAAAGGACACTTCATATATTATCGCCTTTCTTAGCTAAAACATATTTATAAATATTTAAAACATATTTAATCATTATATTATAACATACATATTAAAAAAAGTAAAGCTTTTTTTGAAAAAAACAAGCCCACCGTAAAAGATGGGCCATAATTAATTATTTTTTTGCCTTTTTGGGTTTTAAAAACTTCGTTTGTACCCAGTCGGTAAATTTCTCCATAAAGCCGATTTTCAGGCCGGAGAACCACTTGAAAGTAAGAGGCCAAACCGAACCTGCAAAAGCAACAATCAGGAAATAACGAACAGCACGAGCGATATATTCATCGCCAAAAAGCTTTGTAAGAGGTGAGCTGAGTCCTGCCTTGATTGCAAGAACAATGCCAAGTCCCAAGGCAAGCTTAATTATCTGCACATACCAACGTGCATCTATGTGGAAATTAATAAATTTTGTGTCAACAAAATAAACAAGAATAAGTCCTATTGTACAACCGAGAAGTGTGCAGGCATTTTTAAGACCGCTGTTGTAGTTAGCAGTATTAATAAAAGGATCCGAAGCAATCGAAAGCACATAAGCAAGGAAGCCACAGGACAGTACAACCGAGCCGATAATAATCCAAGGCATAGTCTTTTTGAAGCTTTCTTCTGTAGCAAAACAGGGTTTAAGAGCAACCAAAAGAAGTGCTGCAATAATTAAAGAAGTAATAACATCAAGGGGTGTATGAACACCAAGATACATTCTGGAAAAGGCAACCAAGAAGATGATTGTAAGGCATATTGCCGTCTTGCGTTTTTTCGGATTATATGTGGCAATTGCACCGTAAGTACCCGCAATATTCTGGGTGTGTCCCGATGGGAAGGAATATCCTGTGGCTTCGGCACGGGCAGACTCAATAATCTCGAATTTTGGATCAAGATCCCAAGGACGAGGAACGCGGAAGAACAGCTTTGCCATCTGATTAATAACGGTTCCAACAAGGCCTGTAATAAGGATATAATAACCCTGTCTTTTGTCTATGCACCAGAAAAAAATGATCGCGATAGCGAGGAAAAAGATTTCCTCACCCAAATGAGTTACAAGGGCAAACAGAAAATCGAAAACCGGATTCCTGATGTCTGCAAGAAAATGTAAAAAGGGCATGCACCCCTCTGCAAGATTATGTATAAAGGTCATAAAAGATCTCCTCTTCTAAACCAAGAATATATTTTTCAAAAATCGTTTTTCTTGATTTTTTAATCAAAAAATGTAGATATTTGACAACTGTTATTTACTTTTATTGACAATTTTCGGCACATTACTTTGAAAAAAAGATCAAGCGATGTGCCGAAAATTGTTTTGTTTTTTGGGGAAAATTAAATACCGAGAAGCTTTCTTACACAGTCAGCAATTCTCTCTTCCTTGCAGTTAGCAAAGAAGTACTCCCGGAATTTTGCACCCGAAAGTGCACCGACGGTAAGCTCTCTGTCAAGGTTTTCAAGTATGTAAACGATATCGGTATGAGTTACCTTTTTAACCTCGTCAAGAATTCTCTTGTTTCTCTGTTCGGGAACTGCTCTTTCACGAGGATAGCCAAGTCCCCACTCGGAAACAAAAAGCTTTTCAAATACATACTGAAGATTAAGCTCGCAACCCCAACCCCATCCCTTTGCAAAAGGCATAGAGATTGCATTGCCGTTATTTACCTGTGTAAACTGATATGCGTCAGTAGGGTCAACCACGTGGCCGCAAAGCACACCGGGGAATGAGTTACAGGCAAGCATTGCCCCCTCACCTGTACCACAACCTGTTATTACAAGGTCGCAAGCTCCGGAGTTAAGAAGAACGGCAGAAAGAATACCGATCTGCACATATGTAAGCTGCTCTTTATCATCTGCAGAATACATACCGTAGTTATAAACCTCGTGTCCAAGGGGCTCTACAACAGAGCGAAGAGTAGATTCAATCAGGGCATTTTTTGCTGCCTGGCTGTTTTCATTTATAAGAGCGATTTTCATTTTAAATCTCCTAATTATTGTTGTTAGTTGCAACAAACATAGACTTTTGTGTCAGACGAGGCATAGGGGAGTAAGCGAGATGAATACGTAGTTACCCACGTCGATTTGAGCACATCGACCGACAACGAAGTATCGAACAAAATTATGGTGTTAAACGATTAGGTCCACGGAACAGGAACTCCGCCTCTTTGATCGAAAGGCCAAGGAAGAGCATTGTAAGATGGTCGATACCGAGACCAAATCCACCGTGAGGAGGACAACCGTACTTAAAGAATTCAAGATAGAACTTAACGTCTTCTGCAAGGCCCTTTTCCTCTGCCTGTGCTTTAAGAATGTCATAGCGATGCTCACGCTGTGCACCTGTTGTGATCTCTACACCACGCCAAATAAGGTCGTAGCCCTGAGGAATTCCCTGCTCGTCTCTCATATGGTAGAAAGCTCTTTCCTTTGCATCATAATCGGTGATAAAGAGGAATTCGTGGTTAAACATATCGCGGCAAAGCTGCTTTGTCATACGTTCTGCTTCTGTTGTAAGGTCACCGTGAAGCTCGGCAGGAACCGTATAACCGTATCTCTTTTCAAGCTCGGAATATACGTCGGCAAGCTTCATTCTGGGGAAAGGAAGAGTGGGAACGATTACTTCATACTCGGGACCGTAAAGCTCGACGATTTTCTCACCGTGTTTTTCCTTTACCTCTGCAAGTGCATAAGTAAGAAGCTCCTCTTCCATCTTCATAACATCGTCAAAGGAGTCGATGTAGGAAAATTCAAGGTCAAAACCGGTAAATTCGGTTGCGTGCTTATTGGTATAGGACTTCTCTGCTCTGAATACAGGGCCTGTTTCAAAGATGCGTTCGAGGCCTGATGCCATAGCCATCTGCTTATAGAACTGAGGAGACTGGGCAAGGTATGCAAGACCGTCAAAATACTTTACTTCAAATACATCAGAGCCCGACTCACTTGCAGCAGCAATAAGCTTAGGAGTGTGAATTTCTATGAAATTGCGGTCAACAAGGAACTTACGCATAGCATTGGTAAGTGTTGTCTGCATTTCATACATAAGCTGATTCTTTTCGCGGCGAAGGTCAATCCATCTGAAGTCCATACGAACATCAATATCAGAGTCGTCCTTAATAGGAAGTGCTTCAGCAACAGACTCTATTTTCATAGAGGTAGGATACATTTCCTTTCCACCCATTTTTACATATTCGCTTGCAACAACCTCACCCTCAAAGCTAACAACAGAGTGAATTGTAAGCTTATCAAGCATCTCGGTAAATTCAGGATGCTTTTCCTTTTCAATGGTGATCTGAAGCTTACCGGTGATATCTCTTACAACGATAAATGCCATTGTCCTCTTGTTGCGGAAATTCTCAACGAATCCCTGGACTCTGCACACACCGGGTGTAACATCTTTAATGTAGGTTCTTTCCATTTTTCTATTCCTTTTTATTTAAATTTATTTGTTTTATTATAAAAAATCGACAAAACTTTTCACAATAATATTATATCATTATTAATACAAAATTGCAATAGATTTTGTGGATTTTACTCTGTTTATTGTATTTTAAATCTATCTTTTCGGGCTTTACCCTTTTTATTTTCAAGTTTAAAATTTCTTTTCTCCCTTTTATTTAATAAAAGAGAAAACCGCCTGTTTGCTGACAGGCGGGTTTTCTGCTGGTAATTCATTTGGGACTCTAATCAGAGTTCGATTTTAGGGAATGTATTGCTGAAATTATCAGAATTATGCGGGAATATATTCAACTACTCTACTATCATGCTCGGATGAATATACATATACGAAGTATGTATAGGATTCTGCACATTCAGTACAACCGATTTCTCTACAGTCGTAGCAAACATATTTACCAAGGCAGAAGCCGTAATCATCCCAATCGGAATATGCACCTGCTTCAACAGGTTCAATGCCGGGAGTGCTGATGTCGTAGTAGTACTTACCTGTTTCGGGATCGTAGGAAGGATCCGGAAGAACAGCGTAACTAGGTATGTTGTTGATATATGCATCGTGATCTTTGCAATATTCAACTCTGTGATTTACTTCAGGTTCGAATTCTATAATCTTTGTGATGAACTCACCCTGATATGTACAAGTTACGATATATCTGACAAGACAGCAAGGAGCAACACTCTTATCGATAGTAACCTCAAAGCTGCTTTCATTGTTCTCGGTCAGGTTAATCCTGTGACCGTCTTTATCACATACACCAGTAATTGCAAATGTATCTGTATCTTTGGAATAAACAACATCCCATTCTCCATATTCATGGCCGGTAGCAGCAACCGTAATGAGTTCGCGGCTCATTTCCAATTTACAGCCCTTGCAAGTTTTAACGAGTTCATAGCTGCCTTCTGTGGTGCAGGTTGCAGCAACCTCGTTTTCAATAGTTTCTTCAATTTCTACTTCATGATAGGAATCAATCCAAACTGTTTCTCTTGAGAGTTCAACATCGCACTTAGTGCAATTTACAACCGTCTCGTAAGAACCGCCCTCAGTAAAGGTGTGTTCCTTTTCATTTTCAGTAGTAGCTTCGCCGGGAGTATGACCGGTAGCAGGAATTGTTCTCTTATCAAACATCTCGCCACATTCTTCACAAACCTTATAACGATAGCCATCTGCGGTACAGGTGGGTTTAACAAACTCCCACGCTGCATCATCCGCAACGTGATCGGCATGCTCTACAAAGGTCTTATAAAGAAACAGACCAAGAACTACTAAAGCAATGAACATTATTACCTTTAGTAAAACATAATCATGATATCTAGCTGTTCTCATTTGATCCTCCTAAAAAATTAGATATTGTAAAGCCGCCCAAACTTGTTCTCCGTTTTTATCAGCAGGGCGACCGTGCGAGACGATCGCCCTACCTCATTATTTAGTAATCATTGGAGAAAGATTACTGTTCAAAATTTTAAAATTACTTGTTCTGGTAGTAAGCTACAACCCAAGTACCGCACTTGGAGCACTTGTATACCCAGTACCACTTGTTAGCACCCTCTACCTTCTGGCAATCTTCCTGAGCGGGAGCGATGTCGTGAACATAGAGACCGTCAACCTGGAAGCTGATAACAACTGCCTCGGACTCTTCAGTTACTTCATCAACGAAGAGAACGGTGTAGTTATATGTATCAGCAGGATTTACACAGTTACCGAAGGAAACAATGAATCTGCCCATTGCGGGAGTGATAGCGGGGATAACATCCTCGTGTGCCTCACCACAAGTGTCACAGATGATCTCAACAGTACCGTTGAAGAGTGCGATGTGAGCATCCATCTCTTCGAGAGTGTACTCACCAGCAAGCTCGGTAGGTCTGCCGGGAAGCTTAGTAACGTTGAAGTTATTGGTGTAGGTGTGACCGTAAGCTGCAAGAACTACGTTAACAACGATGGTGGTACCATCAGTGTAGGTGTAAGTGTAGGTAGCAGCACCGTTAAGATCACAAGTTGCACCGGTTACTACGTTATAGTCGTAAACAACAACATCAAGCTTAGGAAGAACGATGGACTGAGTACCGGAAGCATGAGTTGCACCGCAGTCTTCGCAAACGCGAACTGCCTCACCCTCAGAATCAGCTGTGGGAGCTACAACAACTACCCAGTTACCCCAGGCGTGACCCTTAGCAGCACCAACCTCAATTGCATCGAAGCAAAGGTCGGAGTGACCAAGAGGACCACAAACATCACACTCAGCGATCTCAACGGGAATCCATTCGCAATCGCTCATATTAGTGGTGTTCTCGGTGGGCTCGTAAACAGTGTAAACGTGACCGGGAGCTACGCCGATTGCCTCAACTACTTCACCGCATACTACACACTCAGAAGTGTAGTGGGGTTCCCACTCACAGTCGCAAAGACCGGAGTTGTTCTGGCTGATTACCCAATCGTTAGAAACGTTGTAGGGATCGAAAGCGGGCTTGGTGTGACCGAATGCAAGGTTTGCTTCGTCGGTTACAGTCCAGCTGTAATCACAAGCGTCGCACTCTCTGAGCCAGAAAGCATCGAGTACGCAGGTAGCTGCGTTGTAAGTCTCGGTGTAAATGTTGTGTGCACAACCGATCTGTGCCCAACCGCAAAGGTTACATACTTCAAGAGTGTAGTAAGAACCAGCAGTGTCGGAAATCTCAATAGAAGTGAATTTGTGGTTAAGGCAAACATATGCATCGTCGCCATCATCACCCTTGTCACCCTTTTCACCGATAACGTTACCAAGATCAGCAACAGTACCGTCGGTGTAGGTGATTACGAGATGACCGTTAGCGTCGATAACAGCGGATTCGATGCCAAGACCGTCTTTGCCTGCAAGGCCAGTGTCACCCTTGTCACCCTTGTCGCCCTTATCGCCCTTGTCGCCCTGGTCGCCCTTTTCGCCCTGGATACCCTGAATACCCTGGATACCCTGGTCGCCCTGGTCGCCCTTTTCGCCCTTCTCGCCCTGAGCGCCGTCAGCACCGGCAACGCCCTGAGGACCCTGAGGACCCTGTGCACCCTGCTCGCCCTTACAAGCAACGAGAATAGCACACATCATGAAGCACATCACTAAAATTGCAATGAATTTAATAATGCTCTTGTTCATAATAGTTTTTCTCCTTTAATATAATAATATTTTTTGTATTTTGTGAAAACACATTTTTATCTTCTATGAAAACAGGCGAAATAAGAACCATTGGGCGAATGGATATGTAGCATTTCAGCACCGCTTTTACATAAAAAGACAAACTTATGCACTTTCTTGTAATGATTATACTACTTATTGTCAAATAAGTCAATAGGTTTTTTCAAAAAAATTGTTTTTTTTAAGTTTTTATTAATTATATTTATATATAAAGCAACAAAAAATGTTTTTTAGTTGATTTTAGCCAACCTTATTGACACAAGTTTTAAGATATGTGACACTTTAATATATGATTTTATTCAATGTTTGTTCCCTGAAAAACGGCAACCGTTAACCGATTGCCGTTTTGATTTGTTTATTTTTGATAATTACTCTGCCTTGGGAGCGGCATCACGCATAGAAAGGTTCTGTCTGCCCTTTTCGTCGGTTCCGAGGTACTTAACACGAACGGTATCGCCGATATTTACAACGTCCTCTACCTTTTCGGTTCTTTCCTTCTGGAGCTTGGAGATGTGAACCATTCCCTCCTTACCGGGAGCATATTCAACAAATGCACCGCAAGCGATGATGCCTGTTACTGTGCCGGGGTATGTTACACCGACCTCAGGCTCAAAGCAGATAGCATCGATCATAGCCTTTGCAGCCTCTGCATCGGCAGTATTGACAGCAGCGATGTGAATCGTTCCGTCATCCTCGATATCGACCTTTGCGCCTGTGTCGCCTGTGATCTTCTGGATAACTGCGCCGCCCTTACCGATAACTTCTCTGATCTTATCGGGATCTATCTTCATGGAGATCATCTTGGGAGCGTACTTTGAAACATCAGCTCTGGGCTCTGCTATAGCCTTGAGAATAACCTCGTCGATGATATAGTCACGACCCTTATGAGTGATCTCGAGAGCAGCCTTGATGATTTCGGGTGTAAGACCGTCGCTCTTAAGGTCCATCTGAATGGATGTGATACCTGCATGAGTACCTGCAACCTTAAAGTCCATATCTCCATAGAAGTCCTCAAGACCCTGGATATCTATCATAGTTTCCCAGCTTCCGTCCTCTTCTGTGATAAGACCGCAGGAGATACCTGCAACAGGAGCCTTGATCGGAACACCCGCATCCATAAGAGCGAGGGTAGAACCGCAAACAGAACCCTGTGATGTTGAACCGTTAGAGGAAAGAACATCGGAAACGAGTCGGATCGCATAGGGGAACTCCTCCTCAGAAGGAAGAACGGGAACGAGGGAACGCTCTGCAAGCGCACCGTGACCAATCTCACGGCGTCCGGGGCTTCTTGCGCTCTTTGCTTCGCCGGTAGAATAACCGGGCATATTATAATGGTGCATATATCTCTTTTCGGTCTCATTATCGATACCGTCAAGCATCTGAGCCTCATCGAGAGTGCCGAGAGTTGCACTTGTGAGGACCTGAGTCTGTCCACGAGTGAACATACCCGAGCCATGAACTCTGGGAAGGAGTCCAACCTCTGCTGTAAGAGGTCTGATCTCGTCCATGCGACGTCCGTCAACACGCTTTCTGTCAACGAGGAGCCAACGGCGAACGATCTTCTTCTGAATTTTATAGATAAGCTCCTCCATGATGGAAGCGATCTCGGGATATTCCTCGCTGAATTTCTCAACGATAGCGTCCATAATGGGCTGCATTCTTTCGTCACGAACATTCTTATCGTCTGTATCAAGAGCGTTCATAACATCCTTTTCGCAGAATGCGAAAACCTTATCAAACATATCGTGATCAAGCTCGCAGGAAGGATATTCAAACTTCTTCTTGCCGATCTCGTCAACAATACCGTTTATAAATTCAAGGATGCCCTGATTTTCCTTATGTGCGAGCATAATTGCCTCATACATAAGGTCATCGGGAACCTGATTTGCGCCTGCCTCGATCATAACAACCTTCGTAGTTGATGAAGCAACGGTAAGCTCAAGGTCGCTTACCTTTCTCTGCGCCTCTGTTGGGTTGATAACGAGCTTGCCGTCAACAAGACCAACATGAACACCGCTTATAGGTCCGTTCCACGGAATATCGGAGATCGCAAGAGCGGCAGAAGCACCGATCATAGCCGCAACCTCGGGCTCGCAATCGGGGTCAACGCTCATAACCGTAAGGGAAAGAGCAACATCGTTGCGAAGGTCCTTGGGGAAAAGGGGACGGATGGGGCGGTCGATAACACGGCTTGTAAGAATAGCCTTTTCGCTGGGCTTGCCCTCTCTCTTGAGGTATCCGCCGGGGATCTTACCCGCTGCATACATTCTTTCCTCAAAATCGACACAGAGAGCAAGGTTATCTATTCCGTCTCTGGGTTTTGCGCTGGCAGTTGCGCAGCAAAGGATAGCTGTCTCGCCATAGCGGATCATGAGAGAACCGTTTGCAAGTCCTGCCATTTTACCTGTCTCGATAACGAGAGGTCTGCCTGCAAGAGTGTAATTAAACACCTTGTAATTCTTGAACTCCATTGTAGAGCTTACAATTCCTGACATTTTGGAATCCTCCATAAAAATTTTATTTTCACCGTTTTCACAGAGGCTTAGCACTTAGACGGATACCTCTCGGATACCCATTTAACTGCTAAGGCGCGTGTGCAAAACGGATTTTTTCAAAAAAACAGTATGGAGTGAGGAGTGAAAGCGTGCTTTCACCCATCACTCCAAGCTTTTAATTACTTTCTGAGACCGAGTCTCTCAACGATCGAACGGTAACGCTCGATATCAACCTTCTGAAGGTAACCGAGAAGGTTTCTTCTGTGACCAACCATCTTCAGAAGACCGCGGCGGCTGTGATGGTCGCCCTTGTTCTTCTTAAGGTGCTCGGTAAGGTTGTTGATGCGGCTTGTGAGAAGAGCGATCTGAACCTCGGGAGAACCTGTGTCACCCTCGCAGATAGCGTACTCCTTGATAATTGCCTGCTTTTCGTCCTTAAGCATCATGTTTTTCACCTCATTTTAATTTATTTATGCGCATACACAGTCAGCGGAAGGTGAAGTCCCGAAGGCTTACACCGCAAACCGAGTGTGCGTATATCCATTTTTAGCGGTCAAATGACCATACAGCGTACATTATACCACATCTTACTTCATTTGTAAAGAGCTTTTGCAAAAATAACAATTTGTTTACAATTTCAAAACATTTTTGAGGTAACGAGCCGGCTTCAAGCCGCTTTTCCCTCTTCTTTTTTTATCTTTTTTGTCACATACCAAAGATAGAGAACGGTAAGCATCATACCCACAAAGGTTATTCCGGAGAGAACCTGCTGAGCATAGAGCTTAATTCCGAAGAGAGTATTTCCGTTTGCCTGTATCCTGTCAAGTATAGCCGCACCCACAAGTGAGCCGATAAAGCCCGCAACTCCTCCAAGTGCCTGAGTCACAGCAACTGCGCCCGTTCTGTTTGCTGTATCTATATATTCAAATGAAAGAAGCGGCAGCCTCACTCCCGCCGAGGAGACATGATGAAGCAGAATATAAATCGCAAAGAATACTTTTCCGTTTGAAGGAACAGTGAAGATGTTTACACCGTAAGAAATGGCGCAGATGATCATAAAAATGATGACAACCTTTGTCCATGTTATCCTTTGAGCAAGTCTGCCTGTCCATCTTGCAAGTATCGCCCAGGCAGTCATTCCCGCAAAGGTCAATATCTGGCTGTATGTCATCGAAAAGCCAAGCTCACCGCGCTGATAAACGCCATAGAACGAAAGGGAGATTTGCACAAAAAAATGATATAGTATCATTGCGGTGATGATCCTTCTGAAATTCTTGCTTCCGAATGTTGCCCTGAACGGCTCGCTGATGCTGTGCTTTTCCCCATCCTCGCTATCCTCGCCCCGAGGCTCCTTTATGGAAATGAGAAGAATACCCTCTGCCGCAGAAATTATTGCGATAAATACAGCGCAAAGCAGGAAGCTGTCATCCATTCTG
>JAZSRX010000071.1:0-15360 GCA_045538685.1 Eubacteriales bacterium
TTCAGAGC
The DNA here is from genome assembly GCA_045538685.1 of Eubacteriales bacterium. Taxonomy (GTDB): domain Bacteria; phylum Bacillota; class Clostridia; order Oscillospirales; family CAG-272; genus UBA1740. The sequence continues at coordinate 9 of JAZSRX010000071.1, forward strand.
TATTTATTCTAGCTTCTTCTTACTTTTGAGTTTTTTCTCAATGTGTTTTGACAAGAACTACACCGTTTCAGGATCTCTCCCGAAACACAATGTTTTTTCTCATTTTCTTGTTGTTCAATTTTCAATGATCAAGGTGCTTGTTTGCCACAAGCTTTTCTATTATACAACATCATAATAAAAAAGTCAATAGCTTTTTTTCGATTTTTAAAGTTTTTTTGAATTTTTTTGTTTTTCGTTAATAACAAACTATTTTTTTTATTGTTTTTTGTATATATTGCACAACAAATATTGATTTATTCCGTCTTTCGTCCCGGATCAGATATGAAATTCATCATTACAAATTAAAAGAGCTCTCCAAACGAATATCCGTTTTTTATTATATATATAATTAAATGTAGAAAACTTTTTCGCTTTTAAAATTGAAAAATCTATATTTGCAAGGCATTTTTTTCAAAAAAACCGCTAGTTTTTTTGTCTTCTGCCGCACCAAGCATTTATTTTCTATATTTTACTAACATAAGAAAATTTAAAAAAATTAGGATATTTTTTTATTTTTCTATTGCAAAATAAAAAATGCTATGGTATAATGTTTATGAATAAATATATTTTTATAGAGGATTACTATGGGAGAATACGTAAACGTTATGCTCGATAGTGGCCTTGGAGCTGCTTCGAACCAGATATTGACCGATCCCGCTGGCGGTCTAATGAAATTAATTCCTGAAAATATAACATCATTCCTTGGAGGACATCAGTCGATCATCATTCTTGCTGCGATTTGTATTCTTACACTCCTTGCGTTTGAAGGATATAGATTGTTTAAGATGATCGTATATGCAGGAAGTGCATTTGTGTTTGGATACTTAGGTATTACATACTTAGCTCCCGCTATCGCCCCTAGTGTTAGTGGATTTATCCCTGCAATAGTTGATTTCCCCGGTTTGGTTGGAATTCTTTGTGCTTTGATCGCGGTGTTCCTTGCTCGCTGTGCATATCCCTTCATGATTATGTGCCTTGGCGGTGTTGCAGGTTACTTCCTTGGATCGACCTGGATTTACAATCTGCTTATCGGTTACTTCAACACTCTCGACTTCTTGAATACAGATATTGCTAAGTATATCGTTGGCGGTGTAATCGCTTCGGTTCTTGCAATCTTCTTCATCCTTCTCTTCAAGCACATTTATATGGTTGCTACCTCCTTTGGAGGCACAATCGGTGCTGCACTTCTTCTTCAGTCCATCCTTGTTCCCACAGGTGATGATACCGTTAAGATCTGTTTTGCAGTTCTCGGTGCTGCTCTTGGTATCTATGCAATAGTTTACCAGTACAGAGAAGAAGAAAAGGCAATGGAAATTGTTTTCTAATTTAAAATTTTAACGGACCGCATTTTGCGGTCCGTTTTTTGTTTAGTTCATATACTTACGCAGCTTTTCTATGGCAGCTTTTTCAAGGCGAGACACCTGTGCCTGAGATATTCCTATTTCCTCGGCAATTTCCATCTGTGTGTTACCTTTGTAAAATCTACGCTCGATTATACCGATTTCTCTGGGAGACAGTCGTTTCATAGCTTCTTTCAGCGATATGCTTTCCACCCAGCTTTCGTCGGATTCATCCTCGTCGGCAAGCTTGTCTATTACATAAACCTTGTCCTCTCCCTCGCCATATACCGAATCAAAAAGCGAAATCGGTTCAACAATCGCCTCTAAGGCATCACTTACAGAACGTTCCGGAACACCAAGCAGAACGGATATTTCTGCAACGGTTGCTTCTCGTTGCTCCTTTCGTGAGATTTCCTCTTTTGCCTGCAAGGCACGGTATGCAAGATCACGAGTTCCCCGCGACACTCGAACCGCATTGTTGTCTCTCTGATACCTTCTCAGCTCTCCGATAATCATTGGAACTGCGTAGGTGGAAAATCTTACATCCAGTTCCAGATTGAAATTATCTATCGCTTTAATAAGTCCTATGCATCCGACCTGAAACAGATCGTCCATGCTTTCGCGTTTTGGATTAAATCTGCCGATTACACTCAGCACAAGTCTGAGATTTCCCATAACAAGCTGACATCTTGCGTCCTGATCTCCCTCCGAAGCTTTTTTCAACAGTTCTCTCTTCTCTGCCTCGTTAAGTGTCTTCAACCCCGAAGTATTTACACCGCATATCTCAACCTTGTTTACTCGCATACTCACCTCGCTAATGCTTTGTGAGTTTAGTATTCCCCCAATTTAGCCAAAAAAATACTAATTTTGCAAAACAAAAAGACGGTATCAGAAAACCGATTAAACTTCGGCTGCGATCCGTCTTTTTTATTATTGTCAGTTAAGGGGATTTCCGTTCTTGTCAAAGAGAGGAAGGGGTGCAAGATATGTAATATCTTCTCTGCCTATGGCATCGCCCTCGGCGAGAATTGTCATCTTGCCAACGATTTCGCCGCCTGCCTGATTCACAAGGTTTTCAAGCGAGAGAAGCGAGCCGCCTGTGCTGATAACATCGTCAACAATAAGAACTCTCTTTCCCTTGAGATACTCGGCATCATCACCGTCTATGTAAAGAGTCTGAACGTGGCCTGTGGTGATAGACTTTGTCTCGCACTTAACCACATCCTTCATATAAAGCTTTACAGACTTTCTTGCAAGAACATAACGGTTCTCATTAAGATGACGTGCCATTGCATGAACGAGAGGAATACCCTTTGATTCAGCAGTGAGAAGCACATCATGCTCGGGAGCAAGTCGTGCAAGTTCCTCAGCACATTTTTCGGTAAGCTCAACGTCACCGAAAAGAATAAATGCACCTATGTAAAGATCATCGCTAATGGGGCAAAGAGGCAAATCTCTTTCAAGACCCGCAACCTTCATTTTATAAAACATAACAAGTTCTCCCTTGTAAATTTATTCCTTATTAATTATACTACCTTATTCGCTTATTTTCAAGTGTTTTTTCAAATAAAAATATAAATCAATTTTTTGATAAAAATATATAATCTGATGCAAAATTAAAATGTTAATTTTCACCGCAAAATCATTATGAAAAGTTTTCAAAAAACACCGAAAAATAAGAAAAAAGAAGACGTAACCCCGAACATAAGTGGCAAAAATCACGTAAACTTTTCTTTACAAAGCTTAAAAAATGAGATTTTTTCAAAAAATGAGCAAAAATTCGAAAATTTTCGCGTTTTTTTCACAAAAATTCGCTATTTTTTCAATTTTTTTAGATTTTTTTCGTTCTTTTTTAAATTTAAAAATTCAAAAGGAGATTTTAAAACCAAAATTTAAAATATTTTTCGAATAAAAGAGGCATTTTTTAAACTTCAAAAAACGAAGAAATGACGCTTTTTTATACTTTATCGGTTGTTTTCCCCGGCGATCTTTTGTTAAAGCTATTTGCTGTATTTCTTTGCTGAATTATTATGTTTTTTGTTTCGGTATTCAAAAATGGAGCAGTAGCTTAATTTCTCATATCTTAATTTTTTTGATGTAAAATTTCTCTTTTTTCTTTCTTTTTTTTTGCAAAAATAATCTCCCAAAAACAAAAAAAGAAAATGCACCAAACGGGATTTTTGCCCGATTGATGCATTTAATTTTTGTCTGATTTTTGCTATTTTTTATTTTTAATTTAGTAGTAAAAATCGTGATTTCCTATGGTGAATGCATACTCTCTTGTCCTTGGAATCCAAGACGAAGTTGCAAGTCTTGGCTCTAAAAAGAAGAATGCTCCGCCTGTTACATCGTAACCTTCGAGGCAAATTTTTGCCGCAAGAATTGAGGTGTAACCGGGTGTATTATAAATTGAACCGTCAAGAACCGGACTAAACTGAACACCGTATTTTCGGTCAAAAATTACACCGTAAATTGTATTTGGATAGTATGCAGATTTTACCCTGTTCATTACAACACTGCCAACCGCAATCTGTCCGAGAAGAGACTCTCCTCTGCTCTCGGCGTGGATAATTCTTGCAAGCCAGAATACCTCGTCCTCACGGTAATAAGAATTTGCACTCTTGATAGGAGAATAATTTCCTGTTATGTTTACACCTGAACCCGATGTCTTTGCACTCATTCCAACCGCCTTAGTAAATACACTGACAGGAATATAAAGTCTGCCATCGCTCATTATCACGTTTGGAGTTGTATTAAACAAAGCCCGTCCGTTTGTGTATGTAACATAGCATCCGTCGCCTGCAACGATTTCAAGTCCGTTTGCCCTCAGGGTTGATGTTCTTGTAGCAGAATTATAGCTGTAAGAGCTTCCAGAAATTGCAGCCGAAGCAGCTCTAAACGGAATATAAACTATTCCATTAAAAACAAAGCCCTTCACACTTAAAGCTTTCTGTCCAACACTAACGGTTATTCTATCATAGTTCCACAGTCCCTTGTTTGTAACAGAAGTTAGATGCTTGTACACTCGTCCGTCGGGATCCATACTTGAATTCATTGTAGCAAGTGAATTTGGCTCGATTGTTGCTGCACTTACACTGACACTTATTACGCCCATTAAAACTGTCAGTAAAATCAGCATTGAAACCGAGCTGAATATCTTGTTTTTTACCTTCATATCTCACCTTCCTTTCTTTTAATTTACGAGAAAATTATACCACAAGAAAGGATAAATTTCAATGCAAAATGATTGGCACAGAAGGGTGATTTTACCTGTTTTTGCCTTGTTTTTGATGATTATTGTTTGTTTTTTACTATTTTTCCTGCTATATACAGTATCAGAACAGGGTGGCGAAGGCACGAAGTACAGAACGCAAAAGATCTCGGTAATCCACGCGGCGATATAAAAAAGAGGCAGGTAATAACACAAAATCAGCACAATCGCAACAACCGCACATACCTCAAAAAGCATTAAAAATGCCGCTATGATATACCTTATGGGAATATATGAATAGGATCTTTCAATAGTTTTTTTACCTGCCTTATAGCTATAAGTTTTTTTCACTTTTTTCTCCTTTTTTCGAGTATTTTATAAAAAAAGGCAGGGAGCCACCCATACAGTGACTCCCCGTAATTATTTCTTTGCTTTTTCGATACGCTCTTCGGCAGCCGCCTTGCGTGCGTTTGCTTCTTCAATCTGTGCCTCACGCTCTTCCTGAATCTTTGCCTGTCTTGCCTTGGGAGACATTTTTGCTTCCTCCCACTGTGCCTTGGACTCTGCCTTAACAGCGGCAAAATTTGCCTTGTCTACCTCGTGCTGTTGCTTAGCACTTTCCTTCATATCCTGAAACGCCTTTTTAAAGAATTCACCCATTGTTTTTTCTCCTTTTACTTAATATGTTTTTTAAGCTTTACCTAAAATTTCGTTTGAAAGTTTGAAAATTTTCGAAGATGCCTTGCGTTTTCTCGAATTAAGATGTGCCTTATAGATAAAATAATTAATTGACACAATTACTATTCCGACAAGTCCAACACCAATACCCAAGGGCATATATCCCTCTATAACATCAGGCATTGCAAGACACATTCCTGTGCCGAGTATCAACGCACCAAGTGTGCCTAATACATATGCCAGAACTTCGGCAGGTCTTCTTGTTTTTCTGTCAAGCTCCTTTAATTCATCAAACTTTGTGATCTTTCGCTCCTCGTAACGGGCTTTGATCTTTTCCACTGTTATTTTTTCTTTATCGCTCATTTTTGTTTCCTCCGTTTCTTTCTGTAATTATTATACAGAAAGCTTGTTACGGAAAAATTGAATTTTAGTAAAAGCTTGGTATTTCTTTTGTAAAAGAAATGTTAAACAAGGGAGGTTTTATTTAATATAAGGTTGCTTGCTGCACCAAGTCCGAAGGAGAACATCGCTCCGCCCGCAAGGCAAAGGATTGTATTCATTGCACCTGCATCAAGAGGAGTAAGCATAGGAATCATCATAAAGAGAAGCATTCCGCCGCCCAAAGAGCAGCAAATGGAAAGCCAGACCCTTTGCTTTGCACCAAGTCCGATAGCCAAAGCGATAGGCACGAACACAGCCATAAGTGCGATTTTGGAAATGATGCACATTACAATATTGAATATGCTTGCCCCCATTGTATCAAAAGGAAGTCCGGCAACCGCACCGCCGATAATCGAACCAACAAGCCAACAAAGAATTAAAAGTGTACCGCCGAGTAGGCAAACTACGGTTTTGGATGCAACATAGTCGGTCTTTTGGGGGCGAATGGCAAATATATTTTTCGCATATCCGCTTCTGAAATCTTCAGATACGAAAAGGCAAACCCAAACCGCCGCCGCAAAATACATAAGATTCATATTGCACATTCCTGTAAGATCCATACTCATAGGGGCATTGCTCGGTGCGGAAATTGCCTGCCAAACACTGTCAAATGCCTGTATCTCGGTTTCTACGCCTGTCTCGGGATTAACCGTAACGGTGCCGTCCATCATCGTTGTCATCACAAGAATAAGAATGGGGCAAATAAGTGCAATTGCAAGCATAATATAGGTAAGCCGCGATACGAACATTCTTCTGATGTCTACTTGAAGCATATTGCAAAGTTTTCTTTCCATTTTCATCACTTTTTGCCCTCCATAAGATTTATATAATACTCTTCAAGACCGATTTTATCGGTCAGAAGCTCGCTTACCGTAACACCGTTTTCGTGAAGATATTTCACAACCCCCTCTGCCCTCTCGGCATCATAAACACGAAGATATTCACCCGCCTCGTCCTCTTCTACCCGTAGATATTTACGCATAAGAAGGGCTTTTGTTTTCTGCATATCGGATGCCCTCAATGCCACAAAGGTAGGACAGTCGGCATCACGCTCTTCTGCCGTCATCTCGCGAATCATCTTTCCGTGTCGGATAATGCCGTAATGAGTGGCAATCTTTTCAAGCTCACCCAGAATATGAGAAGAAATAAGAACGGTACAGCCGTATGTCTTAGTTATATCAACAAGAATTTCACGCATAATACGCATACCGTCGGTATCAAGGCCGTTTATCGGCTCGTCAAGAATAAGCAATACAGGATCTCCAAGAAGTGCCATTGCAATTCCGATTCTCTGCTTCATACCGAGAGAGCATTTTTTGAATTTAAGCTGTGCGTTATCCTCCATACGAACGATTTTTAAAACACGCATAATCTCCTCATCCGGATTTGAAAGTCCAAGATTTATCGCCTGCATCATTAGATTCTGATAAACACTTGAGCCGGGGAAACAACCGGCATTTTCTATCAAAGCACCAACTCTTACTCTTACACCTGCATCGGTAAAGTCCTTGCCAAAAAGCTTTATGTCTCCTTTGTCGGCAACAAGATGACCGCAGATAAGCTTTTCTGTGGTAGACTTACCCGAGCCGTTTTCACCGATAAAACCGTATATTGCTCCCTTTGGAACGGTCATATTTAAGCCGTTCAGAGCATACATTCCGCGAAAGCTCTTGGTAAGATTTCTTATTTCAATAGCATTCATTTTCTATCTCCTTTTTCGGATTTTACCTTAGAATTCTATCAAATCAATGTTTTATCATTGCAAAGGAAATGTAAAAGTTTTGTAAGAGAAAAGGTCACTCCAGATACTTCGTACCTTTAAGAAAAATTTTGTAAGTTTATTAGAATACGTTACATACTAACAGAAAAAGGACAGAGAATTATATGTTCCCTGTCCTCTTTTTATAAAAGGAACCGTTTCGGTGTAACCGGTTCCTTCCTTATTTTGATTGTTAAAATTATTGCTCTAAAAATACATTGAATAATATATACCAAAACACTAATAACTACTTACCAGCTTCCTTGAATTTTAGGAGGATTATAGATAATTCTTCCAAAACATTCATCACATCCTTCTACTTTATAACCTCTATTATCAACAATTCTTATTAGTTTGCCCACTTCAACAAAATATCCATGTTTTTTTATTCTTTCAGAAACCAGTTCAGCCACAGCTATGCTGAACAATTCTATTTGGTTGCCACTACTATTTAAATCAGGCAATCCATATTGGCAAAAATTATATGAACTGATGCTGCGTTTTCCGTCCTGAGAGACAAAATCATTAAAGTGTGGCAACCAGATGTCTTGCAAATTGACACCAAACTCTAATGCTTTAACATACCCTTTAAAATGAAACTCTATGCTTTCATACGGATATTCATTAAGGTAGCGAAGAATAAAATCTGAAATGCCATCAGCCCAGTTGTTTACTGTTGGCGACTCTTTAACTTTTTTTGAAAACTCATTTTCCATTTTAATTTTTTCTTGTTTTTCTGCTTCTTCTCTCTTTTTTGCTTTATTACTTGAAAGAAAAACCAAACCAAAGAAAACCGCAACAATACCTATAGCGATATAAATGTACCCCATTGTTATTCCTTTCTGTAAAAAAAGTGTGCCAACCGAAGTCAGCACACCGAAAAAGCAAACTCCGATTGTTGCTACACAAAACCAGATAAACGGAACAATGGTATCCGACATACTACCTGTTGGAATTTGCACTTTTACCAAATTCAAAAATAGTATGCCAAAAAAAGGGTATAATATCCCCTATAAAATAGAAAGACCATTAGCCCTAAAGTTTATTTGGTTTTGTGTAGCATATTTATTATAACACATTTTTTGAAGTTTGTAAATATATACTTTAAATTTTATGATATTTCCTTAGCAAAGGTAGAAAAACATCTTCCAGATGTAAAGTGAGCCGGAATATCCTGTCGTGACAGAGGATTATGAAAAAACGTCTTTCCGTTAAAACAATGCTCAATAGACCTCTACCCTTTTTACGCAGGGAGCATTTTCTTTTATTACTATTTTCTATTAATTTACTGACAAGCATTATATTTGTGTCCACCAACGCAAAATACGGCACACCTCTCTTGAGATATGCCGTATTTTTATAAAACTATCTTTTAAAGTGTCACTCTAAGGAGTGACCTTTTGTTTTATTCGCCAAGCAGCTCGTCGGAAAGCCGTAGTATCTCGTCTCCGTATTTTTTCTTGCCCTTTTCTATCATTTTTTTATGAACAGGATAAGCAAATGCCATAGGTACAGCACCGAGTGCAGCAACAATTATGCCCGGAATAAGCATATTAAACTCTAATGCAAGTGCCATTCCCGTTCCGAAAATCAGTGTTCCCACTACACCTAACACAAGCGATGCAGCTGTGGCTGCACCAACCACCTTAGAATGAAGCGAGCGAAGTCGATCCACCTTGTTTTCAGTACATTCTGTGGGTTTATACTGCCTTCTTATGCTTTCAATTTCGCGTCTTTCAGACTCTGTGGGAGCAGAATAAGTATAAGTAAACTTTTGATTATTATCCATTTTTTGATTTTAATTCCTTTGTTATTTTATATCCCCTTATTATCATAAGCAAGCTGAGTGTTACAGAGAAAATGCTGACCGCAGAGCCGGTTAAGGTATTAAAGAGAGAAATATTCGTCACACCGTCACCAAAGGTATGAAGCAGGGCGGTCTGAAGAGCGAGTATGGAAACCGCAGCATCAACCATATTTATCTCTCTGATCGCCTGAATGGTAAGATCGTCCTGTTTCCTTGCCTTTATTGCATTTCGCACAGCCATAATTATCTTATAAAAAGAATAGGCGGCAAAGGCATATATGAGCCAATCCTTATACTCAAAGCCACGGTCGTCAAATATCATCTGTGCTATTGCCGAGGAGAGAGCTGCATTTAATATCAACAGCAAAATTCCGCATCTCATATATTTTTTTGCCCTGGTGACTCCTTCGCTCTCATAGTCCTTTTTTCTTCTATGATAAATAAGCAGTCCCGACCGCATAAGTGCAAGGAAAATGTAGTATGCCGCAAGAGCACCAAACCAAATTGACTTTTCGCTGATGCCAAGGTAAGCATTGAAAAACGAGTTTACAATACTCATAGCAAAGGCAATTGTGGAGGTAACAATGGTGCGGAAGCCCCAGTTTTGAAGCAACCGTCTTGTCAGGGTGTGCCCTGATAAATAATCAATTGCCCTTTTCTTAAAATTCGGAGCATAGATTACAATCGTATAAATCGAATAGCTAAGTCCAACTCCTGCAAAACCGTAGCAAACATATGCCAAAATTTCAAGAGCACTTCCCTCATAGTTTACAAACAGCAAAAAAATTGAGGAAGTAATAAAAATGAACGTAAATAAATATGTCAGACCAAGAATAATTCCCTTTGGCCGTTTTAGCTTTTCAAAAATTTCTTTCATTTCTTTATAGTAACGGTAAAGGTAGATCCCTTACCAACTTCGCTTGTCACCGAAATCTCACCGCCAATAATGTCAATCACCTTTTTTACAAGTGCAAGGCCAAGGCCGTTGCCCTCGCCCGAATGAGATGTATCGCCCTGATAAAATTTATCAAAAATCCGTATTCCCACGTCTCTTGACATACCGCAGCCGGTATCGCTGACACTAATAATGGCAGAGTCGTTTTCTTCTTTAAGTTCTACCGATATGCTGCCTCCCGCCTCGGTGAATTTAACCGCATTTGAAATAAGATTTGAAAAAACAATTTCAAGAAGCGATGCAGATGAGTTAACAAAAACGTCATCCATATCACATTCAAGTGAAATACCCTTTTCCTCAATTTTGCTTTCATATGCAAGAATAGATTCCGCCAAAGTCTCGGATAGATTAAAGCGGCTGATTTCCGGCTTGATTTCCTGATTTTGAAGCTTGTTCAGTCTTAAAATGTCTGTCACCAGCCCGGAAAGTCTGTAAGAAGCGGTTGATAGTGTTGCGGCATATTTTTCTCTTGTGGCAGCATCAAGATCCGGATCTGCAAGAGCATTTGCATAGTTGCCTATAACCGCAAGAGGAGTTTTCATCTCGTGGGAAACATTCGATATAAAATCGTTCTTCAAAACCTCGCTTTTCCCAAGCTCCGCCGCAAGAATGTTAATGTTTTCGGAAATAGAATCAAACTCTGTATATTTATCATGAGAATGTTCAATGTCAATTCTCGTGCTGAAATCACCTGTTGCAATTTTTTCTGTGGCATCGAGAATTTTTGACACCGGCTTATCAATCATAATTCTACGCCTGATAAAGTCGAAAAGCGTACAAACAGCAGAAAGAATAAAAATAAGTATAAGAATAAGCACCGCCATAAGTCCGATATCATCTGTCTTCTCGCAAATATAGTCATAGGCAAGAATTGCTATCTGCATCAAAATAGCGACAAGAACGAAGAATGAAACTGCACCAAATAGCGAAACTTTGCTTTTTTTGTAACTTTTAGTTGTCATTTTAGCACCAATTTATAGCCCAAGCCGTGTACTGTCTGTATTTCAAATCCGTCTGCCGATGATGTTTTTTCGCGAAGCTTTACCATATAAACGTCAACTGTTCGCGAGGTAGCAGAGGAATCATAGTCCCAAAATTCTTCCATAAGAGCAGATCTTGTAAAGGTCTTTTTCGGATAAGACAGCATCTTAAAAAGAATATCAAACTCACGAACGGTAAGATTAATTTCCTCTTCATCTATATAAGCACTTCTCTCGTCTCTGTTCATACGGAAATTGCCAATGGAAATTTCCTTTTGAGATTCGATTTTAACCCTGCGAAGAATAGCACTGATCTTCATAAGCAGGATATCTATATCAAAGGGCTTCACAATATAATCGTCAATTCCTATGCTGTATCCAAACATTTTTGACGGCTTATCATCTCTTGCGGTCATAAAAATAATGGGAACATCCTTATTTACAGACCGAACACTTTCCGCAAGCTCAAAACCGTCTACCTTTGGCATCATTATATCGGTAATTAGCATATCATAGAAATTCTCTTCGATTTTCTGAAGGGCATCTTCACCGTTTACCGCCGAAATAACATCATATCCCTTTGCGGTCAAACTGTGACATAGTATTCTGTTCAGATCCAAGTCATCTTCTACAACAAGTATTCTTGCCACGATCAAACCTCCTGTGCGTAGACTTTTCATTTTACTTTTATATTTTAACATTTTGTAGTTTAAATTTAGTTATAATTTTGTGAACAAACTGTAAACAGAAAGCCGAGCTGTTCGCTCGGCTGACTATCCCGGAACTTGGTTTACGTCCTTGTTTGAAATATAATCTTTTCTTGAAATATTATCAAAAGGAATAACCGTATGATTTGGCATTTTTCTGCCTATTCTTGTAATTTCCTCTGTCAAATGTTGGCAAATTTTATGTCTTTCAATAGCTATTTCCTCGTTTGGATTAAAAACAATCTCATCACCAAACAGGCAAACATCAAGCTTTGGTGCAATATACATTGGAACAAATCGCAGACTTTTTCCTGTTCTTTTGTGATATATTCTTGCAACATCTACAAAATGTTCTTTGAATTGATTTACTATGTTGTTCTGCTTCTCGTGTTTTTCGGGAAAGATCAGTATATTATTCCCAAGAGAAAGCTTTTTCACTGTATTTTTTATTGTAGCAGCCAGCCGTATATCGTGATAAACAGGAATTGCTCTTGCGTTTTTCATAATACAAGGCAAGAGAGGAGCCATAAGGTAGGAAGCAATCTTATAGAATATTCTTCTCCATCCTTTTTTATAAGGGAAGAAGTCCTCCATTGCATAAGATGGAACCTCTTTGAAATCGGTCATCTGTCCGTTTGCCCATATATAGCAATTTTCAGGCATAAACAGCTCGGCGATTATAGGGCCGTTAAGCTGTGCGTGATTTGCCACTATTATTGTGCCGGGTTTCTGAATTTTTTCTATACCGACAATTTTCATATTCCGATATTTTATTTTTGCAAAAAACTTTAATGTTTTAAATAATATTTTTGAAGGCAGTGATGCCTTTTTTGCACCCATAGCTAACTTCCTTTTATCATATTTCTATAATCATTTTATCAAATATAGGTTTAAAATATATTATTGATTTATTAAAGAATTGTTAAAAATAGGATGTTTTTCCTCAACTTTAGTTTACATTAAAAAAACAAAAAAGCATTCTCTTTGGGCCTCCCTTAGCGAGGGAGGTTGGTTTCGACGCAGGAGAAACGCGGAAGGAGTAAGTGTATGTTTGCACAGCCCTGTCAGAGCGAACAAGCACATTCTCTTTCAGTCATACTCAAACGTTTTTCGTATGACAGCTCCCTCCGGGGGAGAGCCGTTTCGTATAACATTTTTACTCACATACTCTGTCATTTCGAGCGGTACTTAGTTTTTTCGAAGTTGCAAATTGGGAGCGAAGAATCTCCATGCTGATGCCTTTTCGGCTTCGGCTTTGGCAAGGGTGATTTTAGAAAGGAAACTATCCTTGTGAAAGCCAAAATTTGCAGGTGGTTCGAAAAAGGAGATCCCTCGTCTTTAGTTTTCGTCTCCGTATTCAGTTCCTGCCGCTCGGGATGACAGTTTAGTGCTGACATTTTCTTCTCAATATGCTGCATTTTTCCATAGGTTAGCCATAAGGTAATCGAACCCATAAGCCATACGGCAATAAATTTTAGTGTCTTTTTAAGGCTTTCGCCTTGTAAAGTCCACACTTGACTACAGCAAAATCCTAAAAAATCCATCAAAAATTTATTTGCCCTATGGTGCGAAGCAGTTTTAAAAGAATAGATTTTTTCATAATCAAGCCGATTTTTTTGAGGAATATGTGGATATTTAAGAAAAAATTGGCGATGAGTAGGGAGAAATCTATCTTTTAAAACCTTGTTGGTTCGATTACCTTATGGCTAGCAAATAGCAACCTAAATCGAATACGCTAAAAACCGAAAAAATTAGCGTCTTTTCGTGCAAGCTCGCTTGTAAAGTCCGCACTTGACTTCGCTCACTTGCCCAAAAATCCATCAAATTTATTTAGGTTTTTAGTTCTACGAATCTTAAAAGAACAGATTTTGCGTAGGATGAGTCGAAAATTTGAAGTAATATGTGGATATTGCAAGAATTTTCGGCAAAATCATACACAAAATATGTCTTTTAAGACGTGTTCAATTTAGGTTGCTATTGGCTAACCTTTTCAAAACCACGCGGCTGTCGCATGGTTTTTGTTATACAAACAAAAAAAGCGTCTGTCTTTCGACAGACGCCTTTCGGGGTCTTTCTTTTGCCTATGCTTGTTGATTACTTGTTCTCAAGAACAGTAAGTCTAACAATAGCGGTTTCAGCACCGTCGCCACGACGGGGACCCATCTTATAAACCTGTGTATAACCACCGTTTACGTTTGCGTAAGCGGGAGCGATAACACTGAAGAGATTCTTTGCTACGTCTTCCTTGGTGATGTAAGCAAGAGCTGCACGATAAGCTGCGAGGTCGCCCTTCTTGCCGAGGGTGATCATCTCGTCTGCCTTTGCAGAAACTTCCTGTGCTCTGGTGTAGGTAGTTTCAATCTTGCCGGTTTCAAGGAGAAGAGTAACCATGCCGCGAAGCATAGCTTTACGCTGTGCAGTTGTTCTGCCAAGCTTTCTCATTTTTGTTTTCCTCCTGTCTTCTTATTCTTCGTCTTTCTTAAGACTCAGGTTCAATGTGTTCAGCTTCTGGATTACCTCTTCGAGTGATTTACGGCCAAGGTTTCTTACCTTAATCATATCATCCTCGGTGCGGTTGATCAGATCCTCTACTGTATCTATGCCTGCACGCTTCAAGCAGTTGAAGCTTCTTACAGACAAATCAAGTTCCTCAATGGTCATCTCTAGCACTTTTTCTTTTTTCACTTCTGCTCTTTCTACCATAAATTCCGCGTCTTTTGCTTCGTCGGACATTTCGATAAAGAGCTTGAGGTGCTCGTTGAGAACCTTGGCTGCCAGGGATACTGACTCCGATGCCGTCATCGTTCCGTTTGTGATTACCTTCATCGTCAGCTTATCGTAATCAATCGAGTTGCCTACTCGCGTGTTCTCTACACTGTATTCTACCTTATATACAGGCGTGAATATTGAGTCGATAAAGATAAGTCCGATAGGCGCGCCTATGTTTGCGCTGGCATTTGCAAGGTATGCCTGCTTGTTCTGCTCGGCGGGCACGTATCCTCGTCCCTTATCAAAGGTTATCTCCATGTAAAAACGCGCGTTTTCACTGACTGTGCATATTTCGTGCTCGGGGTTAAGTATTACAAGATCTGCGTCTGCTGTGATGTCGCCGGCCTTTACTTTCGACGGGCCTGTTACGTCTATTACAACCGTCTTCGGGCCTTCGCACTCAAGCTTCGCTACTATTCCCTTTACGTTCAGGACTATCTCCGGCACGTCTTCCTTCACTCCGTTGCATGCCGATATCTCGTGAAGCACTCCGTCAATCTTTATGCTCGTTGCCGCATATCCCGGCAGCGTTGACAAAAGCACTCTGCGCAATGAGTTGCCAAGAGTTATTCCATAGCCGCGCACGAGCGGGTCTACTACCAATATAGCCTCGCTTCCGTCCTCGTTGACGTCGGTTGCGGTTATAGTGAATTTCTCTATTGCGTT